>DASWVR010000302.1:0-34553 GCA_036401155.1 Piscinibacter sp.
CCAACTCTCGCAGCACCTCCAGGTCCTTACCCGCTATGGCTCTCCTGCCCGCTGTGGCCATCTCGCCTCCGGCTCTTCGCAATGGGCTCGAGTAGAACCACTTCTAATATATTTGTCTATACCCTCTGAGGTATCGAAGGGCGCGGCTGAGGTATCGAAGCCCTGCGTGGGACGTCAGCCTGTAGGAGACTTGCGCCTTTCGTGGTCTCGCTTGTAGGAGTGCGAGAGGTGCACTACCAGCCGTGCACCGTCCGAATTCGTCGGACCGGGGCTCGATACTTCGACCCGAACGGACTCCTGACTGTCCGCGGCCCTTCGACAGGCTCAGGGCGAACGGAAGAGGGGATCTTGTCTACACCCTCTCAGGACGAACGGGGGTGAGGCGCTCGACGATCCGGTTCCTCCGCTTCACGGCCCCACGTCGAACTGCACCCCTTGCGCCAGCGGCAGGCTGCGGCTGTAGTTGATCGTGTTGGTGGCGCGCCGCATGTAGCCCTTCCACGCATCGCTGCCCGATTCGCGCCCGCCGCCGGTTTCCTTCTCGCCGCCGAAGGCGCCGCCGATCTCGGCGCCGCTGGTGCCGATGTTGACGTTGGCGATGCCGCAGTCGCTGCCCGCGGCCGACAGGAACAGCTCGGCTTCTCGCAGGTCGTTGCTGAAGATCGCCGACGACAGACCCTGCGGCACGTCGTTCTGCAGCGCGATCGCTTCGCCCAGTTCGTCGTAGGCGAGCACGTAGAGGATCGGTGCGAAGGTCTCGTGACGCATCACCGCGGTCTGCCCCGGCATCGTGACGAGCGCCGGCCGCACGTAGTAGGCATGGCTGCCCAGCCCCTCCACCCGCTCGCCGCCGAACACCTCGCCGCCTTCGGCGCGGGCCTGCTCCAGCGCCGCCTGCATGCCCTCGAATGCCGCGCGGTCGATCAGGGGACCGACCAGCGTGCCCTCGGCCAGCGGGTCGCCGACCTTCACCGAGGCGTAGATCTTCTTCAGCCGCTGCACCAGCGTGTCGTGCAGCGAGCGGTGAACGATCAGCCGGCGCAGCGAGGTGCAGCGCTGGCCGGCGGTGCCCACCGCGGCGAAGGTGATGGCGCGCGTGGCGAGGTCGAGGTCGGCCGAGGGCGCGACGATCATCGCGTTGTTGCCGCCGAGTTCGAGGATCGCGCGGCCGAAGCGCTCGGCCACCAGGCGGGCGACCTCGCGTCCCATGCGCGTGCTGCCGGTGGCGCTCACCACCGGCACCCGCAGCGAGCGCACCAGCGCCTCGCCTTGCTCGCGACCGCCGAGCACCAGCTGGCTCAGGCCCTTGGGCAGCACGTCCGGGTGGGTCTTGTCGAAACGCTGCATCGCGCGGTGCATCAGCGCGTCGCAGGCGATGGCCGTGAGCGGCGTCTTCTCCGAAGGCTTCCACACCACGGCGTCGCCGCAGACGAGCGCGAGCGCGCTGTTCCAGGCCCACACCGCCACCGGGAAGTTGAACGCCGAGATCACGCCGCAGACGCCGGCGGGATGCCAGCTCTCCATCATGCGGTGGCCGGGGCGTTCGGAGGCGATGGTCAGGCCATAGAGCTGGCGCGACAGGCCGACCGCGAAGTCGCAGATGTCGACCATCTCCTGCACTTCGCCGAGGCCCTCGCTGACGATCTTGCCGCACTCGAGGCTGACCAGCCGGCCGAGCGGCGCCTTGTGCTCGCGCAGCACCTCGCCGAACACACGCACCAGTTCGCCGCGCACCGGGGCGGGCACGCTGCGCCACGCGAGAAAGGCCTCATGCGCCTGCTCGATGCACGCCTGCACCTCGTCGACGCGGTGGTCGCGCAGCTGCGCGAGCAGCTTGCCGTCGCGCGGCGAATGGATGCTGCGGTCGGTGCCCGAAAAGGGCGACAGGTCGACCCGCAGCTCGTTCAGCAATGACTCGATCATGTTCGGTTCTCTCCTCGATCAGGAAGGTGATGCTTGCGCCGCGGTTCGTGGCCCCGGTCGCGTCGGGCCGGTATTGTCGCCGCGAAGCATCCCCCGCTCGAGTCGAGCACCGAACGGCCTTCACTCTCCCTCCCCCGATGGCGCGGGAGATGGAGAGGAAGACCTGCTCGAGGTCTCTTCACCGACCGATCGGATCAGTTCGCCTGGTCCTCGGTGCGGCCCGCCCAATCCGCGCTATCCACAGACGGCGAGTCCATGTGCGCGGCCGGATAGCCCTGCTTGCAGGCCGCCTCGGTCTGGCGGTCGCTCAGGCCGATGCAGCTGCGGTCGAGGCCGCTGGGGGTGGAGTTGTTCTGCATGTCAGCCTCCACGCTGCCCGCGGGCTCGCCGGTGTTGGCCGGGGAGTTCGGATCGGTGGTCTGCTGTGCAAAGCTGACACTGGCCGTGGTCATGATGGCAACGGCAGCAAGGGCTTTCAGTGCGGAGGTCTTCATCGTGTCTCTCCAGAAGTGGGTCACATGCCCGAGCGGCAATCGGCGTGCCCCGCGGGTGTTGGCTGTGACAGGCATGCAGGCCTCGTCGCGCCGCCCTCATGGCCCAAAGCACGCCCGGCGCGCTACAGTGGTGCAGCCCACTGTTCCAGGAGGTAAGCGATGTTCAAGAAGATTCTGGTCCCCACCGACGGGTCCGAGCTCTCCACCGATGCCGCGCTGCGTGCGGTGCCACTGGCCAAGATGGCGTCGGCCAAGCTGGTGGTGCTGTTCGTGCAGGACACCTATCCGTACACCGGCATCGGCGAAGCCAACTCGGCCGGCCTGCAGGCCTACATGGCGGCTGCCCGCGCGCAGGGATTGAGCGCAGTCGAGCGCGTCGCCGAGGTAGCCAAGGCCGAAGGTGTCGACATCGAGACCGTCGTGGTCGAGGACCATCAGACGGCCAAGGGCATCGTCGACGCGGCGCAGTCCTCGGGCGCGGATCTCATCATGATGGGTTCGCACGGGCGCAGCGGCATCGCCAAGCTGGTGCTGGGCAGCGTTGCCGCGAAGGTGCTCGCGATATCGCCGATCCCGGTGCTGGTGGTGAAGTAAGGAACGCGGCAGCTCAGGTCGCGGCCTCGACCGCCGCCACGTCGTCTTCGCGGCGAAGCGCCTTGGCCGCTTGCTGACCGGCGCGGCGCAGCGCGCTGAAACGGCGCAACGCCTCCTCCATCTCGTCCAGTCCGATCTGCGCTGCCGCACCGGCGGCCAGCAGCGCGGCCTTGAGCGCCTGGTAAGCCGTCTCCATCGATCGCTGAGCCGCCTCGACGCCTTCGAGCGCGGGCGCGGGTTCGAGCTGCGGCGCCGTGCCGGCCGCAAGCGCTTCACACCGCGCCAGCAGCGCATCGGCGTCCTCGCGAAAGCCCGCCTGTCAGCGCCGAGATCCGGCGCGACGGCGCCTTCCAGGGCGCGCAGGCTGCCGGCCGCGAGAGCCTGCTCGGCCGTCGTCTCGTGGTAGCGCAGCACGCGCAGCGCCCAGGCCAGGCGCTGGCTGGTGCGCCGCGGCATGGCTGCGCGATTCATGCGCTGCACGAGGGTCGCCACCGCCGCGTCGAGGCCGCCCAACAGCGGGCCGATCGATTCGACGAGTGAGAGCGACACGCGGCGCATGGTAGCGACTGCGCGCCGCATGAGGGCTGCCGAGCGCCATCACGCCGCATGACCGCATCGGTCCTCGGCACCGCACCGGACAAACCCTCGACTGATTTGCCCTTGATGTAGGTCAACCACACATTTAGCGTACTTCACCTACCCTACACGCTACATCTAGTGTCACGGAGGTGAATCGCATCATGTCAGGTCCCATTGCAGCGGCGGCCATGCCGACCCAGGTCGTCAAGCGCGACGGCCAGCGCGTGCCCTTCGAAGCGCGCAAGATCGAGGCCGCGCTGCAGCATGCCGGCGAAGCCACCGGCGAGTACGGCGACGGTGAAGCCGCGCTGCTGACCTCGATGGTGCTCAAGGTGCTGGCCTACCGCTTCCAGGGCCAGTCGCCGGCCATCGAGCAGATCCAGGACGTGGTCGAGCAGACGCTGATCGCCGCCAATCACCTGAAGACCGCACGCGCCTACATCGTCTACCGCGAGCAGCACGCGCGGCTGCGCCAGGACAGCAAGACGCTGGTCGACGTGGAGGCCTCGATCAACGAGTACCTCACGCGCAGCGACTGGCGCGTCAACGCCAATGCCAACCAGGGCTATTCGCTCGGCGGGCTGATCCTCAACGTGGCCGGCAAGGTCACCGCCAACTACTGGCTTTCGCACGTGTACTCGCCGCAGATCGGCGAGGCGCACCGCAACGGCGACATCCACATCCACGACCTCGACATGCTCAGCGGCTACTGCGCCGGCTGGTCGCTGCGCACGCTGCTGCACGAGGGGCTCAACGGCGTGCCGGGCAAGGTGGAGGCCGGGCCGCCCAAGCACATGTCGTCGGCGGTCGGGCAGATCGTCAACTTCCTCGGCACGCTGCAGAACGAGTGGGCCGGCGCGCAGGCGTTTTCGTCGTTCGACACCTACATGGCCCCGTTCGTGCGCAACGACCGCATGAGCTACGAGCAGGTGCACCAGTGCGTGCAGGAGCTCGTCTACAACCTCAATGTGCCCTCACGCTGGGGCACGCAGACGCCGTTCACCAACCTCACCTTCGACTGGACCTGCCCCGAGGACCTGCGCGAGCAGGTTCCGGTCATCGGCGGGCGCGAGATGCCCTTCTGCTACGGCGAGCTGCAGGCCGAGATGGACCTGATCAACCGCGCCTACATCGAGGTCATGACCGCCGGCGACGCTAAGGGCCGCGTGTTCACCTTCCCGATCCCCACCTACAACATCACGCCCGACTTTCCCTGGGAGTCGGAGAACGCGCAGCGCCTGTTCGAGATGACGGCCAAGTACGGCCTGCCCTACTTCCAGAACTTCGTGAACTCGGAGCTCGAGCCGAACATGGTGCGCTCGATGTGCTGCCGGCTGCAGCTCGACCTGCGCGAGCTGCTCAAGCGCGGCAACGGCCTGTTCGGCAGTGCCGAACAGACCGGCAGCGTCGGCGTGGTGACCGTCAACTGCGCGCGGCTGGGCCACCTGCACCGCGGCGACGAGGCCAGCCTGCTGCGCGCGCTCGACACGCTGCTCGAACTCGGCAAGCAGAGCCTCGAGGTCAAGCGCAAGCTGATCCAGCGCCTGATCGACCAGGGCCTGTTCCCCTACACGCGGCGCTACCTCGGCACGCTGCGCAACCACTTCTCGACGCTGGGCGTGAACGGCCTCAACGAGATGGTGCGCAACTTCAGCGGCGACGCCGAGGACATCACCACCGACGGCGGGCACGCGATGGTGCTGCGCCTGCTCGACCATGTGCGCGAGCGCATCGTGGCGTTCCAGGAAGAGACC
This sequence comes from Piscinibacter sp., assembly GCA_036401155.1. GTDB lineage: Bacteria > Pseudomonadota > Gammaproteobacteria > Burkholderiales > Burkholderiaceae_C > Albitalea. The sequence goes on from DASWVR010000302.1 coordinate 5,345, forward strand.
GGCCACCTGTACAACCTCGAAGCGACGCCCGCCGAGGGCACCACCTACCGCTTCGCGCGCGAAGACCGCAAGCGCTGGCCCGAGATCCTGCAGGCGGGCACCACGGAGCAGCCCTACTACACCAACTCGTCGCAGCTGCCGGCCGGCTTCACCGACGACCCGTTCGAGGCGCTTGCGCGCCAGGAGCCGCTGCAGGCCAAGTACACCGGCGGCACGGTGCTGCACCTGTACATGGGCGAGCGCCTGTCCAGCGGCGCGGCCTGCCGCGAGCTGGTGCGCCGCGCGCTGACGCGTTTTCGCCTGCCCTACATCACCGTGACGCCGACGTTCTCGATCTGCCCCACGCACGGCTACCTGGCCGGCGAGCACAAGTTCTGCCCGAAGTGCGACGAAGCCGCCCTCGGACGCAAGCGCGCCCGGCTCGCCGCCGCCCCCGTTTCCAACCCACTCCCCGAGGAGATCCTGCAATGACCCCTGTGCACGCATCCACCGCCATCGAACCCGAGCTGCGCGACGACGAACGCCAGCCCTGCGAAGTGTGGACGCGCGTGATGGGCTACCACCGTCCGGTGTCGAGTTTCAACATCGGCAAGCAGGGCGAGCATCACGAGCGCCGCTTCTTCGCGGAGCCGCAGCAACCGGCCGGATGACGGGAGCATTGCGCGTCGGCGGCCTGACGCCGCTGACGACCATCGACTTCCCCGGTCGGCTCGCCGCCGTGGTGTTCCTGCAAGGTTGCCCCTGGCGCTGCGGCTATTGCCAGAACCCGGAATTGATCGCGGCCGACCCGCCCGTCGCTCGCCCACAGCAACACGGCAAGACTGCCCCCCCGGCCACCAGGCGCCGCGCCGGCGGCGTCACGTCATGGGACGAGGTGATTGCCTTCCTGCAGCGCCGCCGCGGCCTGCTCGACGGCGTCGTCTTCTCGGGCGGCGAGCCGACGCTGCAGGCCGGCTTGGCCGATGCGGTCGCGCAGGTGCGCGAACTCGGCTTCGAGGTCGGGCTGCACACCGCGGGCATGTACCCCGAGCGGCTGGCCGCGCTGCTGCCGTCGCTCGACTGGGTGGGCTTCGACGTCAAGGCCCCGTTCGACCTGTACGACACGGTGACCGGCGTGCCCGCGAGCGGCGTCAAGGTGCGCGCCTCGCTCGACCATCTGCTGCGCAGCGGCGTGCCGCACGAGTGCCGCACGACATGGCACCCGGGGCTGTTCGCGCTGCAGCACCTGCAGGCGCTGGCCGCGGCGCTGGCCGAACTCGGCGTGGCGCACTGGGCAGTGCAGACCTGCCGCGTCGACGGCACGCCGCAATCGATGCCGCCCGAAGCCGTGCTGGCGCGGCTGGGCGCACGCTTCGAGCGGTTCTGCCTGCGGTAACCGCTGGCGCTTGGGTTGCCGCCTCTCCCTTTGGCCCCTACCCGCCGAACCCCTCCAGCACGTTGACCACGTTGACCCCCACCTCAGCCACCGCGTAGCCGCCTTCCAGCGTGAACACCGTCGGCAGGCCCGCACCCGCGAGCAGGCGGCCGACCTCGAGGTAGTCGGCGCTGCGCAGACTGAAACGCGAGATCGGATCGCTTTCGAAGGTGTCGACGCCGAGCGGCACGACCAGGGTATCGGCCCGAGATCGTTCAACCGCCGCCAGCGCGTTCTTCAAGGCATCGCGCCAGGTGGCGAAGTCCGTGCCGGCGGGCAGCGGCAGGTTCAGGTTGCAGCCTTCACCTGCGCCCTGCCCGCGTTCATCGGCATGGCCCAGGAAGAACGGGTACTCGGTCTGCGGGTCGCCGTGGATCGATGCGGTGAAGACGTCGGCGCGCTCGTAGAAGATGCTCTGCGTGCCGTTCCCGTGGTGGTAGTCGACGTCGAGCACGGCGACGCGGCTCGCGCCGGCGTCCCGCAGGGCCTGCGCCGCGAGCGCCGCGTTGTTGAGGAAGCAGTAGCCGCCGAAGAAGTCGCGACCCGCATGGTGGCCGGGCGGTCGTGTCAGCGCCATCGCGGCGCGCGTCCCCGCCTTCGAAGCGACGGCGCGGGCCGCGTCCACGGCACAGGCCGCTCCGGCGAGAGCGGCCTGCCAGGTGCCCACGGTCAGCGGCGTGCCGCAGTCGAACGAAAAGAGCCCCACGCGCGCCGCGAAGCTTGCCGGGGTGACGTCGTCCCGAAAGCCACGTACGGGCCAGACCGACGGCAGAACGTCCTGTTCGGCGTTGGCCGGATCGAGGCCGACCCACTCGTCCCAGGCACTCGCCAGAAAGTCGACGTAGCGCGGGCTGTGCACGCGCCGGACCAGGCCCGGGTCGGCCGGGCCGGGCTTGCGCAACTCGCCCATCGGGCGGCGTTGCAACTCGGCCAGCACATGGTCCAGGCGCGCCGGGGTTTCGTGGCAAGGCACGAGACGGCCGCGGAACATTTCGTGGCGGCCGGCGTGCAGTTGATGCAATGGATTGTGGAAGATCAGCATGCGCGCTCGTCGTCCAGGGGTCGAGAAGGCGTCAAGCCTATCTCACCGCACGGCGGTCACCGGCGCGCACGCGTGCCGCTATTGCAGGTAGGCGATGTCGGCCCGCCGGTTCTCCGACCACGCGGCCTCGCCGCTGCCGGGCGCCTTGGGCCGCTCCTCGCCGTAGCTGACGGCTTCCATGCGCGCATCGGCAACGCCGATGATCTTCAGTGCGCGCAGCACGGCCTCCGCACGCTTTTGTCCCAGCGACAGGTTGTATTCGGCGCTGCCGCGCTCGTCGGCGTGGCCTTCGACGCGAATGGCCAGCGCCGGCTGCGACTGCAGGTAGCGGCCGTGGCGGGCGAGCATGTCGTTGTACTTGTCCTTGACCGAGAAGTCGTCGTAGTCGAAGTAGACGCTGCGCTCGGCGAAAAGCGGATGGGCCGGATCCTTGTGCGGCGGGATCGTGACCGTCGCCACCTGCGACGCGGGCGCGGGCGCCGTGCCGGCCGTCGACGGCGGCGCCGTGGGCGTGGCGGTCGACGTGCTGGCCTTGGCCGCCGAATCGGTGCTGTCGGGCGTGCTGCTGCACGCCGCAAGCAGCATCGTGGCGGCGATCGCGCTCAAGAGGGACTCGAAGTGCTTCATCGTTTCGTTCTCCAGGGTTTCGCAGGCCGCGACGCGGCCGGCACCTGCGGCAGGCTGCCGCGGTTCGTGAGGCACCGAGGTGCCGTGTCATGGGGTTCGCGGCACACGGCGCGGCGGCCCATCAACTGGCGCTGCATTCGGGATGCTGGCGCAGCCGGAAGGCGTTGTCCACCACGTCGCCCGTCGGGGCGAGCAGCCTCAGGTGCGGCGGACTCCGGCCGTCGTCGATCCAGCCGGCACCCGGCTGCGTCGAGTTGGCGTAGCGGGAGAAGTCGGCGTACTGCTCGGCGAGATGCTCCCCGAGTTGCTTCAGCTGCTGCGGCGGGGTTCGCGGATCGGCATAGCGGCGAATCTCCACCACGCGAAACGCCTGGGTCAGACCGTCGGCCGCGGCCACCGGCTCGAAGCGGACTTCGATCAGGTCCCCGGTCGCCCCGGTGTAGGCGGCCTTGAGCCGGTCGGCGAAGCCGAGCACGCCGCAGACGGCGCGCAGCGAGGCCAGGGCCTGCAGGCCGGAGCCGTCGAACGCGCGCAGGTACCAGTAGGGCGCGACGGCTTCGATGTCGGGCTCGTCGGCGCGCAGCGCAAGCTTTACTCGATCGAGCGTCGCCTGCGAGACGCGCGCCTGCGCCAGTTCCTCGCCGGTGGCCGGATGCACCACCGGATGCCAGGGAATGTGGCGCAGTTGCAGGATGTCGTCGCCCAGGCACACCTGGTCCGTGCAGGTCATGCCGTCTTTCAGGACCGTCTGCGCAGCAGCCGTGCCCGTTCCGTTGGAGGCGAGGAAGATCGCGGCTGACATCCACAGCGTCAGCGTCTGCTTCATGGAAGTGAAAGGCCTTATGTCGCAGGTGCGTGACTCGCGAGCCCAGAGGCTGTCGCGATCCGTTCCTCGAAATGGATGGCCGCCGAACGGCTGGTCCGGCGAAAGACGGGCGAAGCCTACGTGGCCGCGCCCGATGGCGCAACGGCGGGCTGCCGTACGGGCTGACCCTGTTGACTTCACGTTCGGCGCGCCGCGTTGGCGATGCGGATCAGTTCCGCCAGGTTGCGTGCGCCGACCTTGCTCATCACGCGCGACTTGTGCACCTCCACCGTGCGCGCGCTGATGCCCAGGCGCTCGCCGATGAGGCCGTTGTCCAGGCCTTCGACCACGAGTTCCATCACCTGCCGTTCGCGCGCGGAAAGCGTGGAGCGCGCGCCCTGCACGGCGTCGGCCCCGCGCTCGAGCTGGAGTCCCGACAGCGCGCGCTCGATCGATTGCAACAGCACGTCGTTGTCGAACGGCTTCTCGAGGAAGTCCACGGCGCAGGCCTTGAACGCCTGGCGCGCGGCGGCCACGTCGCCATGCCCGGTGATGATGATGACCGGCAGCTTGGCGGGGTGGTCCACCAGCGCGCGCTGCAGGTCGAGGCCCGACATGCCCGGCATGCGAATGTCGGTCACCAGGCAGCCCCGCCATTGCGGCGACAGCGCGCCCAGGAAGTCCTCGGCGCAGGCGAACACGGCGGTGGCGTGCCCGCGCAAGCTCAACAGCAGCGACAGCGCGTCGCGCACCGAGGGGTCGTCGTCGACGATGAAGACGGTCTGGTGGTGCGAGGGCAGGCTACTCATGCGGTGATGCGGTGATCAATGGAATGCTGAAGAAGAACCGGCCGCCCGCGCCGACCTCGGCCCACAACCGGCCGCCGTGGGCTTCGATGATGGTGCGGCAGATGGCGAGGCCGATGCCCATGCCGCCGGGCTTGCTGGACGGACGCGATTCGAACAGGTGCGGCAGCATCGCCGCCGAAATGCCCGGCCCGCTGTCGCGCACCGCGACCACCAGATGGCCGTCGCGCAGCCGTCCCTCGACGTTGACCGCAGCCGGCTGCACGCCCTCCTGGGCGACGGCGTCCATCGCATTGGACACGAGGTTGCGCAGCACGACCTCGATCTGCACGCGGTCGAGCCACACGCGCGGCAGCTGGGCATCGCAGCGCCCTTCGAGCGCAACGCGCAACGCTCGGGCGTGCGTCGACTGCGACGCGATGACCTCGTCGACCAGCATCGAGACGTCGACCGGCTGCAGTTCGGTGCTGCGCGTGCGGAAGAAGTCGCGCAGCCGCTTGACGACGCTGCTGGCCCGGCCTGCTTCGTTGACGAGCTTGCCGGTCACGTCGGCGAGCGGGTCCGCGATGCCGTCGACGACGGGGCGCTCGGTGCCGCTGCGCTGCTGCCGCACCAGCAGCTGGCAGGCGTGAGCGTAGGTGCTGAGCGCCGTCAACGGCTGGTTGAGTTCATGCGCCAGGGCCGCGGCCATGTCGCCGGCTGCGGCGAGATGCAGCGAGGCACGCAGCGCACGCTGCGCCTCCTCGCGCTCGTCGACGGTGGTGCCGAGCAGCAGGCCGGTGGCGGCCAGCGCCGCCAGCAGCATGTGCAGCTCGAACACCGTCAGCGGCCGGTACTGCGTCGACTGCACCGCGACGATCAGCAGCACCTGCACCAGCGCCGCGCACCAGGCGGCGCCGAGCGCGCCGAAACGCGCGGCGCTCCACACCACCGGCAGGAATAAGATATAGAAGAACTTGAACTGGTCCTCGGCGGCCTGGCCGAACACGGCAAATGCCGCGGCGACGGAAGCGCCGATGACGAGCCAGCTCTCGAGCGTGCGCAGCATGGCCGCCGTGGCGGCGCGCCGTTCCCAGCTGCGCATGATGAACAGCACCGGCAGCACGACGATCAGGCTCACGGCATCGCCGATCCAGGCGCGCAGCACCCCCGGCAGCAGCCGGTCGCGCATCGACGCCGAGTCGACCATGGCCAATGCGCCGATGTGCAGCGTCGCCGTCAGCGCGGCGGTGCCGGCCGAGACGAGCAGGAAGATCAGGAAGGCCTTGCGGGTGGCGATGTGCGGGATCGGCCCCAACCAGCGGCGCATCGCCGCCGCGCCGAGCCAGTAGCCGAGCGTCAGCACCGCCGTCGGAACCGCATGGGCGGCCCAGGACGATGGCAGCCCGCGCACCAGCACCTCGCTCACGGCGAGCGTGGCGGCGACGAGCCACCAGCTGCCGGGACGCCACATCAGCAGCGCCACGGCCAGCGCCGCCTGCGGGTTCCAGGGCGTGATGTTGAGGCCGCGCATCGGGTGCACGTAGCTGATCCAGTCGAGCAGCACGTACAGCAGCACGAAGCCGGCGGCGCTTGCCAGCGGAAGCCGCAGCGACAAGGCGGCAGCGACCGTCGGAAACCGATTCACCGGACTGAACATGCCGGCATTGTGTCGGACGTCGACGCCGGGGCCTCCTGGAGCCAGGTTCGTGCCTGCGGGCGATCAACCAGGGATCGCCCGTACGGGCTCACCCGCAACGCTGGAGGGGACCCAGGCCGGACAATACGGACTCAGAAGCGATGATTAAGGCGGCCCCCGGGTCGCCTTCTTTTTTTGGTCTCCTGGCGGATGCCCAGCATGGCCCCTCTCCCTCTGGAAGAAGGAACAGGATTTTGGCCTGACGCCCAGGCTGTACGCCGCCATCACCCTACATCGACAACGACCCCTCGCGGAATTCGGTCTTGTCGAGCCACACATTGACCAGCACCGGCCTGCCGCTGCGCGCGAGGCTGCGTGCGTGCGCCAGCGTGGCGGCCACCTCCGACGCCTGCGTGATCAGCAGGCCCTCGGCGCCGAAACCCGCGGCGACCTCGTGGTAGGCCGTGCGCGCGAGCACCGTCGCCACGTCGTCGTGCAGCATCTTCACCTGTTCGCGCGCGATCTGGGTCCAGCCGGCGTCGTTGCCGACCACCGCGATCACCGGGACGCCGTGGCGCACGAAGCTGTCGAACTCGACCAGCCCGTAGCCGCAGGCGCCGTCGCCGAACAGGATCCAGACCTCGCCCTCGGGCCGCGCCAGCGCCGCGCCGAGCGCAAACCCGGCGCCCACGCCGAGCGTGCCGAAGGCGCCGGGGTCGAGCCAGCTGAGCGGGGTCCGCGGGTGCAGCACATAGGCGGCCGTCGCCACGAAGTCGCCGCCGTCGGCGACCAGCAGCGCGTTTTCGCCCGCTTCGCGCTCCAGCGCGCGCAGCAACGCGATGGGATTGACGAACTCGCCGCACGCTTCGGCCTGGCGGTCGATCTCGGCCTCGCGTTGCGCATCGCGTTCGCGCAACTGAGCCGCCCAGGCAGACCAGCGGGCGGCGGCGCCGCCCTGCAGCGACTGCGCGAGCGAACGCAGGAACAGCCCCGCGTCGCCGATGGCAGCCACGTCCGGGCGGCGATTGAGGCGCGCATCCTTCGCGCTGCGGTTGGCCGCGATCAGCGTGGCGCTGCGCCGCACATGTTTGCCGTAGTCGAGCCTGAAGTCGCAGGGCACGCCGGCGAGCAGCACGCAGTCGGCCTCGCGCAGGGCTTGCCGCCGCTGATGACGCATCTGCAGCGGGTGGTCGCGCCCGAGCAGGCCACGTGCCATGCCCGAGAGGTAGACGGGGATGTGCAGGTTGCCCACCGCCTGGGCCAGCGCCGCGGCATCGGCGGCGCAGGCCACCGCCTGGCTGCCGATGACCATCAGCGGGCGCTCGGCCTTGGCGAGCGCGGCGCGCGCCGCCTGCAGCGCTGCATCGCCCGCACGCGGCGTCTCGACGCTGCGCAAGCGCGGCACGGTCTGCTCATGGCTGCCTTCGAACATGCGCCGCACGTGGCGGTTCAGGTAGAAGCGCAGCGCCCGGTCGGCGAGCGACGTGCCCTTGCCGGCCGCGTCGGCGTACCACTGGCGGATCGACACCTCGTCGTACAGCAGGTCGACCGGGCATTCGATGAACACCGGCCCGGGCACACCGCTGCGCGCCGCGGCGAACGCCTCTTCGACCGCCGGGCCGAGGTCGCGCACGCGGCGGATCTTCTTGAACAGCTTGACGTGCGGTGCCACGAGCGGCCGCTGGTCGATGTCCTGCAGTGCGCCGCGGCCCTGCAGCGCCGTCGGTGCGGCACCGCCGATCAGGATCACCGGCGACTGCGCCAGCTGCGCGTTCTTGAGCGCCGTGATGGTGTTGGTGATGCCGGGGCCCGCGGTCACCGCGGCCACGCCGGGCACACCGGTGAGCCGCGCGCTGGCGTCGGCGGCGAACACCGCGGTCGCCTCGTCGCGCACGTCGACGATGCGCAACCCGCGCGCCTTGGCCGCGCTCAGGATGGGCGAGATGTGCCCGCCGCACAGCGTGAAGATGCGCTGCACGCCATGCGTCTGCAGCGCTTCGGCGACGCGGTCGCCGCCATGGCGGACGGCAGGGTTGGTCGTCATGCGCGGCGCCTCCTCATGCCCATACGACCTGGCCCTCGGCCGCATACCAGCGGTCGACGTGTTCCGCCACCGCCGCCTCGATGCGGCTGCGGCGGATCTTCATCGTGGGCGTGAGGCAGCCGTTCTCGATCGACCAGGGCTCGCGCGCGACGACGATCATGTGCAGCCTCTCGCTGTCGGCGAGCCGATGGTTGAGTTCGCGCAGCAGTTGCTCCAGCTCCTTTTGCACCTGGGCGCGCACGGCGGGATCGCCGGTCTTCGGGCGCAGTTGTTCCGCCAGCACCACGATGGCGTAGGCGCGCGGCTGGCCGACGCCCGAGACGATCGACAGCTCGACCATCGGGTGGGCGTTCAGCTCGTTCTCGATCGGCGCCGGCGCCACGTACTTGCCGCGCGCCGTCTTGAACAGCTCCTTGGCCCGGCCGGTGAGCTTGAGCATGCCGTCGGCCGACTGCTCACCGAGGTCGCCGGTGCGGAAGAAGCCGTCTTCCGTGAACGACTGCGCCGTCAGCTCGGGCTGCTTGTAGTAGCCGCTGAACTGCCCCGGCGACTTGATGAGGATCTCGCCGTCGGCGCTCAGCCGCACTTGCACGCCGGGCATCGGCACGCCGACGTAGCCGGGTGCGTTGAACTGCTCGTTGGAGGTGTGCGAGTACGAGTTGTCCTCGCTCATCGCATAACCTTCGTACAGCTTCAATCCGAGTCGCCGGTACCAGGAGATCAGCTCGGCGGGGATGGGTGCCGAGCCGCTGCCGGCCACCACCACCTGGTCGAGGCCGAGGCCCTTGAGCACCTTGCGTGCGACCAGGCGACCGAGCAGAGGGATGCCGAGCAGCCGATCGAGCTTCTTCGGCGGGACCTTGGCGAAGACACCCTGCTGGAACTTGAGCCACAGCCGCGGCACCGACAGGAAGAATGTCGGCCGCGCGCGCTGCAGGTCCTGCAGGAAGGTCTCCAGCGACTCGGCGAAGAAGACATGCGTGCGGCCGTCGACGAGCGTCGACGCCTCGACCCACGAGCGCTCGAAACTGTGCGCGAGCGGCAGGTACGACAGCACGCGGCTCGGGCCGTCGGCGCCGATGCGCCGCCGAAGGTCTTTCGCGATCTCTTCGCCGACGCGGGTGATCGCGCCGAAGCCGACCATCACGCCCTTGGGCGTGCCGGTGGAGCCTGAGGTGTAGATCAGCATCGCGAGCTCATCGGCCGCGCGGCTGGGCCCTCCTGCGAGCGGCGGCGTGCGCGCGACGATGTCGTCCCAGGTCTCGAACTCGGTGGGCGGCGCGAGCGGGAAGGCGATGCACGGCAAGCCGTCCGGCACGGCGGGGCGCTGCTGCTCCCACGCGTCGAGCTTGCCGACGAACAGCAGGCTCGACTCGCTGTGCTCCAGCACGTAGCGCACCGTCTCGGCGGTCTCGGTCGGAAAGATCGCCACCGTCGTGTAGCCGCCCATCCAGATGGCCAGCTCGGCGATGATGAAGTGGGCGCAGTTCTTCGACAGGATGGCCACCCGCGCGCCGCGTTCGAGGCCGCGGCCCTGCAGGTGCGCGGCCATGCGCCGCGCCTGGTCGACCACATGCGCCCAGGTGAAGTCGGCCACCGCGCCGCCGCCCAGCGGCTGGGTCAGGTAGACACGGTCGGCAAGGCGCGACTCGTGTTCGTAGACGTGATCGAGGATCAATGCCGGTTCGGCCATGAGGTCTGCCCTGTGCTGCGGGCGCGTGCCGCGCTGGGCGCGACTGTGAGCAATGCGAGGCGCGCTGTCACTCGGGTTTTCCTGCGGCCCTTGCGAGCCATCGCGGCCGAAGACCGCGATGCACCCAAGAAATTCCGCATGGCGTGTCCGCGCTTTGACCAACCGCAAGCGTGCGCGTGTACACCCATGCCCCAATCTCCCTGCACCGTAGTGCCAGGTCCCGCAGGTGGCGGGAGGCCTCGGGGCAGAACTGGAGCGAACGTGACTTCTTGGCTCGTGCCCACCGCGGCATCGGTTTTCGTGATCCTGGTCAGCACGGGGATCTTCTTCTTCGTCGCCACCCGTGGAACGCTGATCGTGCGGGCGCTGCTTCCGGGCGAGCGCGACTCCGCGTCGCACGTTTACCCGATCTATTCGAACATGCGCTTGATCCGCATGGTGGACTTCCAGCCCATCATCGCCGCGATCCTGCTGTTCCAGTACGACCGCCTGGTGTCGATGATCTCTCGCGGCCTGCTGCGCATGGACCTGCGCGGCAAGAAGATGGTCATCACCTCGTGCGCGTTCGGCAACGTGATGCCGCGCGTGACTCGGGCTGCCTTGCGCGCCGGCGCCGAGAAGGTGCACGTGGTCGACATCATCGAGAACGAGCTGCTGCACGCCCAGCGCAAGATGCAGGACATGGCGCCGCACCTGAGTTTCCACCGCCAGGACGCGACCTCGCTCGGCCTGCCCGACGCGTCGGTCGACGCCAACGTGATGTTCTTCCTTCTCCACGAACTGCCGCACGAACTCAAGAAGGAGGCGCTGAAGGAGGCCTGCCGCGTGCTCACGCCCGGCGGCAAGCTCTTCCTCGCCGAATTCCATCGACCGCGCTCGCTGGTGCTGCGCGCCCTGAGCTGGACCTACTTCAAGGTCTTCGAGCCGCTCGGCCTCGCGCTGTGGACGACCCATGACCCGCTGGTGCAGCTCAACGAGCGGCCCGGCCTGAGCTGCGAACGCCGCGTCGTGTTCTTCGGCAACTTCCAGGTGATCGTGGCGACCAAGGCCGCCGCCTGACGCGCGGGCGCCTCTCTCGGCGGGTGCGGGCGCAGGTGGGCGGCCCCCTGCGTTCGGCCTAAGATGGTTCGATGAAGATCCTGCTGGTAGAAGACGAAGCCCGCGCCGCCGCCTACCTGGCGCAGGGGCTTGCCGAGAACGGCTATGCCGTCGAGGTGGCCTCCACCGGCACCGACGGCCTGCATGCGGCCGTCAGCGCCGAGTACGACCTCATCATTCTCGACGTCATGCTGCCGGGCATCGACGGCTTCGCAGTGCTGACCGCGCTGCGCACCTGCCGGCAGACGCCAGTGCTGATGCTGACGGCGCGCGCCAAGATCGACGACAAGGTCAAGGGCTTCGAACTCGGCGCCGACGACTATCTCGCCAAGCCGTTCGAGTTTCCTGAACTGCTTGCGCGCATCCGCGCGCTCCTCAAGCGCGGCACCCGCGCCCCCGCCGAGGAGGTGCTGCGCATCGCCGACCTCGAGGTCGATCCGATCCGCCACCGCGCGTTCCGCGGCGGACAGCGCATCGACCTGTCGGCCAAGGAGTTCGCGCTGCTCACCCTGCTGATGCAGAAGTCTGGCCAGGTGCTGTCGCGCACCGAGATCGTCTCGATGGTGTGGGACATCAATTTCGACTCCGACACCAACGTCGTCGAAGTGGCGATACGACGCTTGCGCGCGAAGATCGACGACCCGTTCGAGGTCAAGCTGATCCACACCGTGCGGGGCGTGGGCTACGTGCTCGAGTCGCGCGAATGAGAGCCACGCGGCTCTCGCTGCGGCTGGGGCTGTGGGTGGGACTGCTAGGCCTGCTGCAGGCCATCGCCGTGCTGGCGTTTGCCTACGTCGTCATGGAGCGTGAGCAAGACATCCAGCGGCGAACCATGCTGGTCGACAAGGTCGAGCACGCGCGCCACATGATCGACGACCTCGCCGACGACGCGGCCCTGCGCGAGAACGCGGCGCAGGTGGTCGACCTGATCGCCGGCCACCCCGAGCTGCACCTGACGATCGCCCGCCAGGGGTCGAGCGAGCCATCGGTCGGCTTCAGCCGCGAGGCCACCGAGTCGCTGCTGCGCCTGCGGGACGACGTCTGGGCAAGTGACGCGTTCCTGGAGTGGCGCGCGCGCGACGGCGGTGCGCCGATGCTGTCGCTGGCCGGCACCGTCACGCTCGCCAACGGCGATCCGTACGAGATCGTGGTCTCCATGGACCGCAGCGCGGACGCCCAGCTGCTGCACAGCCTGCTGCTGACCACCCTCGCCGCCGCGCCGTTTGCGCTGGCGCTCGTCAGCCTGAGCGCGCTTGCGATCGTCAAGCTCGGGTTGCGGCCCCTGCGCCGCTTCCAGAAGGCCGCCGCCGGCGTGACGGCAAGCAATCTCTCCACCCGCATCGACCCGCAAGGCATGCCTGCCGAACTGCAGGGTTCGTGCCTCGCCTTCAACGCCATGCTGGAGCGGCTGGACGACAGCGTCAACCGGCTCTCAGACTTCTCCAGCGACCTTGCGCACGAAATGCGAACCCCGCTGGCCACGCTGCTCGGCAGGACCCAGGTGGCGCTGTCGCGCCCGCGCAGTGCCGACGAGCTGGCCGAGGTGCTGGAGCGCAACGTCGAGGAGCTGCAGCGCCTGACGCGCCTCGTCGCCGACATGCTGTTCCTGGCACAGGCCGATCACGCGCAGGCGGCGATCGAACTCGCGCCGGTCGACCTCGCCGACGAGGCGCGCAAGGTGGCCGAGTACCTGGAGCTGCTGGCCCAGGAACGCGAGGTGACCATCGCCGTGAGCGGCCACGCCCGCGCCATGGTGGACCGCAACCACGCCCGCCGCGCGATGAGCAACCTGCTTTCGAACGCGGTACGGCTGTGCCGCATCGGCACGACCGTGAAGGTCGACGTGGTCGAGCGAAACGGTCAGGCCGTCGTCGAGGTCGGCAACGAGGGCGAGAGCATCCCCGCCCAGCACCAGGCGCGGCTGTTCGACCGCTTCTATAGAGTCGACGACGCGCGCGGCCGCAACGCGGGAGGTACCGGCCTCGGTCTCGCCATCGTCAAGGCCATCATGACGCTGCACGGAGGCAGCGTGGAGGTGCGCAGCGGCGAAGGCACGACGGCCTTCACGCTGCGCTTTCCGTTGCCGGACGAGACTGTGCCGGGCTGATCAACCGCCGACGTACGGGCAGTCCACCATGCCGGCGTGCAAGGGCGCGGCCTCGGCTTCGGCACGAACGTCGTCGCGGGTGCGGCGGCTGGCCGTCGCGTCGGAGGCGAACTGCGTCGCTTCGCCATTCGAAGCGATGACGGTCGGCGAACGGGCATCGAGCGCCTGCGCCTGCACGCGGCTCAGCGTCGAAGGCGCGTCGGCGAACTGCGTCGGCTCGAGGGCGAATGCCGTGCTGCCGATGAAGGTGCTGGCGAGGGCGGCAAGAATGAGTTTGGTGTTCATGGCGGTTCCTTGATGACGTGGAGTGAAAGGGGTGAGAGGACGTGGAAGAGACTCCTGTGGGTCGCACCGCAACTTCCTTGGAGATCCTGAGGCGTTGGTGCTGTTCATCACGTCTTCACTGTAGAAACCCGGTGCTCACCGGACACTTGCAGCTTGATTACAAATCCGTCAGCAACGCGTGACAGGAGGTGCGCAGGCCGCCGAACGCCGTGTGTGTGCGAAGACGCATCGGCTGCCCCGAGGCGATGCGGCGTTGATTTCGGTCAACTGCGGTGGGCGGCGCATTCGTATGCTCCGCGCATGACTTGCGCCAACCCGCCCACACGGTGACCTGATGTTCGGCCGCCCCCAGCGACTTCGCCGCCTCGCAGCCCAGGTGCTGCTGATGTGGCTGTTCGCGCTCAGCGCCGGCTTCGTCAATGCCTGCGTGCTGGAGGCCAGGTCGCCCATCGCCGGGGCGGTAGGCGCCCAGCCGCCGGGCCACGCGCATGCAGCTCCGCTGCCAGACGCCGACCCCTGCGCGCATGGCGAAGCGGCGCCCGACCCCGGCAAGGCCCCATGCGTGAAGTTCTGCGACGAACCCGCCGCGGGCGCGCAGGTCCTGAAGACGCAGTTCGACCCGAGCTCCGCGGCTTGGGCGGCCATCGCGTCGTTCAGCATGCCTGCCGTCGAGGTGGCGCCGGCAGCAGTCCCCGGGCCGGAGGCCAGCCGTGAACCGTGGCGGCCAGGCATCCCGATCCCCATCGAATTCCTTCGACTGGCCTTGTAGCCAGGCCCGGCCGCGCCGTCGCGGCATCGAAGGCCCGCGCCATGCGCGCGCCATTCGAGCCGCCAGCGGTGCACGCCAGAGCGCAGGCGAGTCACGCCCGCCGCCCCAGCACACACACGCGCTTGCCCCGGCAAGCACACTCATCGAGTCTCTCCTTGAAAGTTTCACCCTATGTCAGGCATTGAACTCGCCGTCCGCAACATGAGCTGCAGCTCGTGCGCGGGCGCCGTGACCCGCGTGCTGCAGCGCCACGACCGCGTGGCCGCCGTCGAAGTCGACCTCGAGCGCAGTCTGGCCCGCGTGCAGGCTGTCGAGGGCGTGCCGCTGGCGCTGCTCGCCAGCGCACTGGTGAGTGCGCTCAACGAGGCCGGCTATCCGTCGTCCATCGTGGCACTGGTCGAACAAGGACATGCGGGCGCCACCGTCTGCGGTTCGAAGGGGTGGAACCGTGGCCATTGATCGCTGGACCCGCAGCCTGCTGCTCGCCGCCGCCTTCGGGGCCACCGTGGCGCTTGCGCAGGCGCAACCCGCCACGCTCGGCACCAACCTGCAGGGCCTGCTCGAACACGCACGCGCCAACCATCCCGAACTCGCTTCGATGCGCCTCGAGGCGGACGCGGCGGCGCAGCGCGTGCAGCCCGCCGGCGCCCTGCCCGACCCGATGTTCCGCATCGAGCTCAACAACTTCACCAACACCGGCAACCCCGCCGGCCCGAACCTGCTGCCGTCCCGCGTCGGCGAAACCATGTACACGCTGATCCAGCCCTTGCCGGGCTGGGGCAAGCGCGCCTTGCGCCAGGAAGCGGCCACGGCCGATGCCGCGCAGGCCGATGCACGCGCGAAGGCGGTGTGGACCGAGCTCGCGATGCGCATCAAGACGGCCTACGCGCAGTACCACTACGTCGCCGGCAACGAGCGGCTCACGGCAGAGGTGCTCGATCTGATGACGCGCCTGGAGAAGATCGCGCAGGCGCGTTATGCCGGCGGGCTGGTGGAACAGCAGGACGCCGTTCGCGCGCAACTCGAACAGACGGCCATGCGCTCCGAACTGATCATGCTCGACAGCGAGAAGCAGCAGCTGCGCGCCCGGCTGAACGCCTTGCTCGCCCGCGAAAGCGGCGCGCCGCTGGCCGAGCCGTTGGCGCCGCGCCCGCTGCCCTCCCCGGCGGCGCTGGAAGCGGCCACCCTGGCCGCCCGCGCCCGCAGCGGCAACCCCTCGCTGCTCGCCGAAGAGGCGCGGCTGCTCGCCGCGATGAAGAGCCGCGACCTGACGCTGCGCAACCGCTACCCCGATTTCCAGGTCGGCCTCGCGCCGACGCAGATGGGATCGCGCATCACCGCCTGGCAGCTGATGTTCGAGATGAACATCCCGCTGCAGCAATCCACCCGCCGCTCGGAAGAGCGCGAGGCCGAGGCGATGGTCGGCGCGGCGCGCGCCCGCGCCGAGATGGTGGCCAACCAGCTGCGCGGCGAACTGGCCGAGAGCCTGGCGGGGCTCGAGGCCGCGCGCCGCACCGAGTCGCTGGTGTCGGCCCAGTTGCTGCCGCAGTCGGAGCTGGGCCTGCGCTCGGCGCTCGCATCCTACGAAAACGGCAAGGTCGATTTCGCCACCTTGCTCGACGCACAGCGCCTGATCCGCAAGGCGCAGCAAGACCGCCTCAAGGCTCAGGCCGAAGCGCAGATGCGCCTGGCCGAGATCGAACGCATTGTTGGAGAAGACCTGTGAAGACCTCGACATCCCTGTTGGTGCTCGTCCTGCTCGGCGCCGTGGGCGCCGGCGGCTACTGGCTCGGCACCCGTGCACCGGTGCACGACAGCGCCACGACCTCGGCCGCACCCGGCAAGTCAGCCGCGCCTGCCGAGCGCAAGGTGCTGTACTACCGCAACCCCATGGGCCTGCCCGACACGTCGCCGACGCCGAAGAAGGACCAGATGGGCATGGACTACATCCCGGTCTACGAGGATGAAGAGACCAATGGCGGTCCGGCCGGCAGCAACCAGATCCGCATCAGTACCGAGAAGATCCAGAAGCTCGGTGTGCGCGTCGAGCCGGTCTCGCTGCGCACGCTCGGCAAGACGGTTCGTGCCGCCGGCCGCGTCGAGCCCGACGAGCGCAAGACCTATGCGATCTCGCCCAAGTTCGAAGGCTACGTCGAGCGGCTGCACGTCAACGTCACCGGCCAGCCGGTCGGCCGCGGCCAGCCGTTGTTCGAGGTCTACAGCCCCGAGCTGGTGTCGGCGCAACGCGAGTACCTGATTGCCCTGGAAGGCGTGAAGGCGATGCGCGAGTCCGGCGGCGACGCTGCCGGCGGAATGAAGCAGTTGGCCGATTCGGCCCTCGCGCGGCTGCGCAACTGGGACCTCTCGACCGAGCAGATCAACGCGCTCGTCAACAGCGGCGAATCGCGCCGCACCATCACGTTTCGCTCGCCCGTCTCGGGCATCGTGACCGAGAAGAAGGCGCTGCAGGGCATGCGCTTCATGCCCGGCGAGATGCTCTACCAGGTGACGGACCTGTCGAGCATCTGGGTGCTCGCCGACGTGTTCGAACACGACATCGGCTTGATCAAGAAGGGTGCCAAGGCGAGCGTCGCGGTCAACGCCTACCCGGGCAAGGCCTTCACCGGCACCATCACCTATGTCTACCCGACGCTGAAGGAAGAAACCCGCACGATTCCCGTGCGCATCGAACTCGCCAACCCCGGCCAGCTGCTGAAGCCGGGCATGTTCGCGCAGATCGACACCGCCGTCGGCGGCAAGGGCCAGGTGCTCACGGTGCCGGACTCGGCGGTGATCGACACCGGCACGCGACAGATCGTACTCGTGCAGGCGGCCGAGGGCCGCTTCGAGCCGCGCGAGGTGCAGCTCGGGGCGCGCAGCGAGAGCCACATCGAGGTCCGCGAGGGCGTCAAGGAGGGCGAGCAGGTGGTGGTCTCCGCCAACTTCCTGATCGACGCCGAGAGCAACCTGAAGGCGGCCATCGGCGGCTTCGGCACGGCGGCCGCGCCGGCAGCGTCGGCACCTGCGGCCGGCAGCGCCCCGGTCGGACACAAGGCCACGGGCACCGTGGACGGCATCGACGCCAAGGCCGGCACGCTGAGCCTGAACCACGGCCCGGTGGCGTCGCTGAACTGGCCCGCGATGACGATGGAGTTCAAGGTCGCCAACGACAGCCTGCTGAAGGGGCTGAAGCCCGGCGCGGCGGTGTCGTTCGAGTTCGTCGAGCGTCAGGCCGGCGAGTGGGTGGTGACGGCCATCAAGCCCACTTCCGGCCACAGCGGCCACTGAACGGGGACACGCCATGCTGGCCAAGATCATCGTCTGGTCCGGAAGAAACCCCTTCCTCATTCTTCTCGCGACCCTGTTCATCGTCATCGCCGGCGTCGTGGCGGTGATGAAGACGCCGCTGGACGCGCTGCCCGACCTGTCGGACGTGCAGGTGATCGTCTACACCGAGTACCCCGGCCAGGCGCCGCAGGTGGTCGAGGACCAGGTCACCTACCCGCTGACGACCGCGATGCTCGCGGTGCCGAAGTCGAAGGTGGTGCGCGGCTTTTCGTTCTTCGGTGCATCCTTCGTCTACGTCATCTTCGAGGACGGCACCGACATCTACTGGGCGCGCACGCGCGTGCTCGAATACCTGAACTTCGCCGCGGCGCGGCTGCCGCGCGGCGTGTCGCCCGCGCTCGGGCCCGACGCCACCGGCGTGGGCTGGGTCTACCAGTACGCGCTGCTCGCGAAGAACCACACGCTCGCCGAGCTGCGCACGATTCAGGACTGGTACGTGCGCTACCAGCTCACCAAGGCGCAGGGCGTGGCCGAGGTGGCCTCCATCGGCGGCTTCGTGCAGACCTACCAGGTGACGGTGGACCCGCTCAAGCTGCGCACCTACGGCATTCCGCTCATGCGCGTCTCGCAGGTGATCCGCGACTCCAACCGCGACGTCGGCGGCCGCGTGGTCGAGATGGCCGAGACGGAATACATGGTGCGCGGCAAGGGCTACCTGCGCGGCAAGTCCGATATCGAGATGCTGGTCGTCAAGAGCGACCGCGGCACGCCGGTGCTGATCCGCGACATCGCCCGCGTCGAGCTCGCGCCCGACGAGCGGCGCGGCCTCACCGAGCTCAACGGCGAAGGCGAGGTGGTGTCGGGCATCGCGATGGCGCGCTACGGCCAGAACGCGCTCGAGGTGATCCACAACATCAAGGCCAAGGTCGAGGAGATCTCGGCAGGCCTGCCCGAGGGGGTGACGATCGAGGCAGTGTACGACCGCTCCGAGCTGATCTACCGCGCGATCGACACGCTCAAGCGAACGCTGATCGAGGAAAGCCTGATCGTCGCCGCCGTGTGCGTGATCTTCCTGCTGCACGTGCGTTCGGCGCTGGTGGCGATCCTGATGCTGCCGGTGGGCGTGCTGATCGCCTTCATCGCGATGCGCCTGCTCGGCATGAACTCCAACCTGATGAGCCTGGGCGGCATCGCCATCGCCATCGGGGCGATGGTCGACGCGGCGATCGTGATGATCGAGAACGCGCACAAGCACATCGAGCGGCTCAAACCCGATCACACGGTGCGCGAACGCGCCGACGCCATGCTCGATGCCTGCAAGGAGGTCGGCCCCGCCCTCTTCTTCTCGCTGCTGATCATCACCGTGTCGTTCCTCCCGGTGTTCACGCTCGAGTCGCAGGAGGGGCGCCTGTTCTCGCCGCTCGCCTATACCAAGACCTTCTCGATGGCAGGCGCCGCCTTGCTGTCGGTCACGCTGGTGCCGGTGCTGATGATGCTGTTCATCCGCGGGCGCATCATGCCGGAGGCGAAGAACCCGGTGAACCGTTTCCTGATCTGGGTCTACCGGCCGATCATCGCCGGCGTGATGCGCTGGAAGAAGCTCACCATCGTCGCCGCGCTGATCGCGATGGCGGTGTCGTTTTACCCGGCCTCCAAGCTCGGCAGCGAGTTCATGCCGACGCTCAACGAGGGCACGCTGCTGTACATGCCGGCGTCGCTGCCGGGCATGTCGATCACCAAGGCCGCCGAGGTGATGCAGACGCAGGACAAGATCATCAAGAGCTTCCCGGAGGTCCACTCGGTCTTCGGCAAGGCCGGCCGCGCCAACACCGCCACCGACCCCGCGCCGGTGGAGATGTTCGAGACGGTGATCAACCTCAAGCCGGAGTCGGAGTGGCGCGACGGCATGACCACCGACAAGCTGATCGCCGAACTGGACCAGGCGCTGCAGTTCCCAGGCATCTCCAACGCGTGGACGATGCCGATCAAGGCACGCATCGACATGCTGTCCACCGGCATCCGCACGCCCATCGGCATCAAGGTGTTCGGCAAGGACCTCGGCGAGATGGAAAAGCTTGCCAAGGAGATCGAGGCGGTCGTCAAGAACGTGCCGGGCACAACCTCGGCTTTCGCCGAGCGCATCACCGGCGGCTCCTACCTCGACATCGAGCCCGACCGCGAGCAGCTTGCCCGCTACGGACTCTCGGTGGGCGACCTGCAGGAGGTCATCGGCACCGCGCTCGGCGGCGAGATGGTGACGACCACCGTCGAAGGGCGCGAGCGCTTCGGCGTCACGGTGCGCTACCCCCGCGAGCTGCGCGGCAACCCCGAGCAGATCGAGCGCGAGGTGCTGGTGCCGACGATGGACGGCGCGATGGTGCCGCTGGGCCAGGTGGCGCGGGTGAAGGTCGTGCGCGGCACGCCGGGCATCCGCACCGAGAACGCGCTGCTGTCGGCGTACATCTTCATCGACATTCGCGAGCGCGACATCGGCTCCTACGTGGCCGATGCACGCCAGGCGGTGGCCGACCAGGTCAAGTTCCCGCCCGGCTACTACATCACCTGGAGCGGCCAGTTCGAGTACATGGAGCGTGCGATCGAGAAGATGAAGATCGTCGTGCCGGTGACGCTGCTGACCATCTTCCTGCTGCTGTACCTGAACTTTCGCCGCCTCACCGAGACGCTGATCGTGATGCTCTCGGTGCCCTTCGCACTGGTCGGCGGCGTGTGGCTGATGTGGCTGCTCGACTACAACCTGTCGGTGGCGGTGGCTGTGGGCTTCATCGCGCTCGCGGGGGTGGCTGCGGAGACCGGCGTGGTGATGCTGATCTACCTCGATCACGCCTGGGAGGAAGCACAGGAGCGCTGCCGCCACGAAGGCCGCCAGCCCGGTGCGGGCGATCTCTACGCCGCCGTGATGGAAGGCGCCGTCGAGCGGGTGCGTCCGAAGATGATGACGGTCGTCGCGATCATGGCGGGCCTGTTGCCGATCATGTGGGGCACCGGCACCGGCTCCGAGGTGATGAGCCGCATCGCCGCACCGATGGTGGGCGGCATGATCTCGTCGACGGTGCTGACGCTGGCGGTGATCCCGGCGCTGTATGCGCTCGTCAAGCAATGGCAGCTGCGGCGTGCGCAACGCGAGGGCGCGGCAGCCGCCGCACCCCTGCCGGTGGCGTTGGCGGCTTCCGCGGAGTAAGCCCGGGAGGTACGGCAAGGGCGGCGAGCAAGCCATTCTCGGGCGCGGCCGGCAGGATTGCGGCCGCCCGCCGGACCTCGCCCCCGCGGGATTGCAGCGCTTCTTCTATCGCCCCGGTCTCGCACTCAAGTCACCGCACTTGGGCATGCGTCAGCACGAAGTCGGCGATCGAGGCCGTGTCAGCCAAGTCGAGATGGATCAGGTCCGGTCCATGCACATCCGCTTGCGGCACGGTGTCGCAGGCGACCGCCTTGATGCCTGGCCAGTCGGGGAAGAGCGTGGGTCGGGCAAGCGCCGCGCGCCATACCTCGAGCTTGGGGAAACCGCCGCTCTTGAATCCTTCGATCAGCACCACGTCGCAGTGCTGCATCCGATCGAGCAAGTAGTCCAGGGGCGGCTCCTCGTCGCCCCGCAGTTCGTGCATCAAGGCCCAGCGCTCGTTGCCGAGCAGCAGGACCTCCTTGCAGCCGGCTTCGCGAAGCCGGAACGAGTCCTTGCCCGGCCGGTCGATGTCGACGTTTTTGTGACTGTGCTTGATCAGCGAGACCACCAGGCCGCGCGACGACAGCTCTGGGATGAGTCGCTCCAGCAGCGTCGTCTTGCCCATGCCGGAGTGACCTGCAACACCGAAAACCTTCATGCGTCCCACCGTTTCGCAAAGCTTCGACTCGTTGCGCGCAACGAGTCCACCAACGATCTCGAGGCGGCGCCCATAGTGTCCGACAAACGCGCTCAGCCTTCGGGAAAACAAGAACATCGATTGCCGTAGGTCAACGACGCCATCTGCCAACGGCGCACAGTTCCGCTCGCGAGTGATCGAGTCCAGGAAACAAGGAGCGGGCGATGAGACTGACGAGACGAACCTTCATCATGGCGTCCGGCGCGTCGGCCGGATGGGTGGCCACCGGTTGTGCGACGGGGCCCAGGCCGGTGCCGATGACGAGTGCGCTGTACCCCTACAAGGCCGAGCCCAGCAGCCCCGCGCCAGGTGAATGGGTGTCGACGGCCTGCCAGGGATGCACCCAGTGGTGTGCGGTCCAGCTCTACGTGCAGGACGGCCGCGCGATGCGTGTGCGCGGCAACCCCGCGAGCAAGACCAACCACGGCTACGTCTGCCCGCGCGGACACATGATCCCGCAGATGGTCTACGACCCGGACCGCATCAAGGTGCCGATGAAGCGCACCAACCCGGCCAAGGGCCGCGGCGTCGATCCGATGTTCGTGCCGATCAGCTGGGACGAGGCGCTCGACACGGTGGCCGAGAAGATGATCGAACTTCGCCGCGCCGGCGAGCCGCAGAAGCTCGTCTATCTGCGCGGCCGCTACTCGCCGACTTCGACTGACCTGCTCTACGGCACGCTGCCCAAGGTCTTCGGCACGCCCAACTATTTCTCGCACAGCGCCATCTGCGCCGAAGCCGAGAAGATGGGTCCGGGGCTCACGCAGGGCTTCTTCGGCTACCGCGACTACGACCTCGAGAAGACCAACTGCCTGGTGCTGTGGGGCACCGATCCGCTGGCGTCGAATCGCATGGTGCCCAACACCATGCACCGCTTCCACGACATCGTCGCGCGCGGCACCGTGATCACCGTCGATCCGCGGCTGTCGAACGTGGCCACCAAGGGCCAGGAATGGCTGCCGGTGAACCCCGGCACCGATGGCGCGCTTGCCGGTGCGATCGCGCATGTGCTGCTGACCGAGGGCCGCTGGAACAGCGAATTCGTCGGCGACTTCAAGGACGGCAAGAACCTCTTCGCCGCCGGCAAGCTGGTCGACGAAGCCGCGTTCGTCGAGAAGGAAACCCACGGCCTCGTGAAGTGGTGGAACCTCGAACTGAAGGACCGCACGCCGGCCTGGGCCGAGAAGGAAACCTTGATCCCCGCTGCGCAGATCGTGCGCGTCGCGCGTGCCATGGCCAAGGCCGCGCCCAAGACGGCGGTGTGGATGGGCCCGGGCGTGGCGATGAACCCGCGTGGCACTTACGCCGCGATGGCGGTGCATGCACTCAACGGGCTGCTCGGCTCCATCGACGTCGAGGGCGGCGTCTGGCAAAGCAGCAGCAGCGTCCCGCTCAATGGCTTCCCGAAAGCCGATGCCTACATCGACGACCTCGCCAAGACCGCGAGCAAGACCAAGAAGCTCGACGGCCGCGGCGCCAAGGACATGCCCGCGATGATGGGCGCCAAGCCGGGCAGCGGGGTCGTCACCAACAACGTCGCCAACGGCATGCTCAAGGACCCCGGCGCGGCCAAGGTGGTCATCGCCACCTGGTCGAACTTCAACTTCTCCTGCACCGGCGCCGACCGCTGGGACAAGGTAATGGCGAAGGTGCCGTTCTTCGTGCACATGGTGATCAACCCGTCGGAGATGACGCAGTTCGCCGACATCGTGCTGCCGGCCACCTTCAACTCGGCGGAGGGATGGTCGATTGTCACCAACAACGGCAACGGCCACGGCTACGCGACGATCCAGCAGCCGGCAGTCAAGCGCCTGTGGGACGTGAAGCAGGAAGAGACCGAAGTGATGTGGCTGCTGGCCGAGAAGCTCAAGGCGAAGGGTTTCCCGAACCTGTTCGACTACTACTCGAAGGAATTCAAGGATCCGGAGACCGGGAAGGCACCGACCACCGCGCTCGAGTTCTCCGAGATCGCCACCAAGATGAAGAGCGCGAGCGTGTGGGCGGCCAAGGAGCCGCTCAAGGGCGACGCGCCGATCGCCGGCTGGGCCGAGTTCAAGAAGACCGGCATGTTCAGCGGCCCGAAGTACGCGCTCAAGAAGAATTGGGGCGGCAAGTTCAACACCGCCAGCAAGAAGTTCGAGTTCTACAGCGAGACGCTGAAGAAGGGGCTGCTCGAGCACGCCAAGAAGTACGACACCACGCCCGACGATATCCTCGCGGTCAGCGGCTACCTCGCGCGCGGCGAACTCGCCTTCGTGCCGCACTACGAGGCGCCCAAGCGCCACGGCAGCGTGCAGGACTATCCGTTCGCCTTCATCGACTACAAGTCGCGCCTGAACCGCGAAGGCACGTCGGCGAACCTGCCCTGGTACCAGGAGTTCAAGAAGGTCGACCCGGGTGACGTCTCCTGGAGCGACGTGGTGAAGATGAACCCGCTCGACGGCGCCAAGCTCGGCCTCAAGTCGGGCGACACCGTGAAGATCAGCTCGCCCGCCGGCTCGATCGTCACCGAGCTCAAGCTGTGGGAGGGCGTGCGCCCCGGCACCGTCGCCAAGTGCTACGGCCAGGGCCACTGGGCCTACGGCCGCGTCGCGTCGAAAGACTACGCCAAGTCGGCGCCGCGCGGCGGCAACAACAACGAGATCCTCGTCGACGACTACGACCGGCTGAGCGGCGCCACCGCGCGCAACGGCGGGTTTACCGGCGTTCGGATCCAGAAGGTCTAGGAGCGAATCATGACAAGACTCGGAATGGTCATCGACCTCTCGAAGTGCGTGGGCTGCGGGGCCTGCGCCATGGCCTGCAAGGCGGAGAACAACACCCGCACGCGCAGCGCCGACCAGGGCTTCAACTGGGGCGACTTCCTCATCCGCACCGAAGGCAGGTTCCCGAACGTCACGCACTCGGTTATGCCGGTGATGTGCAACCACTGCAGCGACGCGCCGTGCGTCGAGGCCTGCAAGGCGAAGCCGAATCCCCACAAGGCGATGTACAAGACGCCCGAAGGCATCACGATGCACGACCCGGCGCTGTGCATCGGCTGCCAGGCGTGCCAGGAGGCCTGCCCCTACAGCAGCGAAAAGCTGGGCATGTCCAACCTCGACGGCCGCAGCTACAGCGTGATCAGCTTCAACTACGACGACGAGAAGACCCAGCCGCAATGGGCCGACAGCACGGCGATCATCCCCGGCTGCACGGCGTCCGGGGCCGAGACGGCAAAGCAGGCCGGCGCGCCGGTGCCCGCGATGACGCAGTGGAAAGGCGGCGACCTGCAGCCTCTGCGCCGTGACGGCGTGGTCGAGAAGTGCACCTTCTGCTACCACCGCACGCTCAACGGCCTGCAGCCCGCCTGCGTGGAGGTCTGCCCGACGCAGGCGCGCATCTTCGGCGACCAGGACGACCCGAAGACCCAGATCGCGCAGATTCTCGAGAAGGAGAAGTCGTTCCGTCTGCTGGAGAACAAGGGCACCAAGCCCAACGTTCACTACATTGGCAAGTACAGCCCGCGAGCCTGAACCGCCTCACTCGTCACCCCGGCGCACGCCGGGGTCCAGGGACCTTGAGAGTGCACGACGCGTGGATCCCGGCGGTCGCCGGGATGACGGGTCGGCCGGCCGTGCCGCAGATCGATGATGAGCTTCTCTCATGCCGGAGACACCGATGACAGCGATCCACCCTGACGAAGCCTCGGCACGCGAAGACCTGTGCCGCTTCTTGTCGGCGTGCTACTACGAACCGGCACCGGAGTTCGCCGAAGAGAAGCTGTTCGACTCGATGCTGCGCGCGGCCAGTCGCATCGACGACGAACTCGCGCTGCAGGCACGCGCACTGGGCGAGGCCTTCGCCGCGCAGGACCTGCAGACGCTGCTGATCGACTACACACGCCTGTTCCTCGGACCGGTGCAGCCCCTCGCTCAGCCTTACGGCTCGTACTGGCTGAGCGGCGAGCGCAAGCTGATGCAGGATTCGACCATGGCCGTGCTCGACTTGTACCGGCAGGGCGGCTTCGATCTCGCCGACGAGTTCCGCGAGCTGCCCGACCACGTGGCGGTCGAACTGGAGTTCCTCTACCTCCTCATCTTCCGCGAGAACCAAGCGCGGCGAGAGTCCGATGGCAACCACCTCGCCGGCGCCACCGACTTGCAGCAGCGCTTCATGGCCCAGCACCTGGGCGCCTGGAGCGCCCCCTTCACGGCCGCGCTGCGCGACGGTGCGCAGACGCCCTTCTACCGCGCGCTGGCGGCCTTCACGGAGCGCTTCATCCGCATCGAAGAGGCGCGGCTGCACACACTGCACTGAGCGCCAGACCGGCTCAGTGCGAACCGGTGTTCGCGCCGCCCGGCAGCCGCGGACGGTTCTCCAGCGGCGGCGCGGGCGGCAAGCCGGTGACCTCGAGGATCTCCTGCTCGTCCAGCGTCTCGCGCGCAAGCAGCGCCTGCACCAGCGACTCCAGGGCCTGACGGTGTTCCACCAGCAGGCGCTTGGCCTCTTCGTGGCTCTCGTGGATGATGCGCTGCACCTCGGCGTCGATGATGCGCGCCGTCTCCTCGCCGAACGGCTTGTCGCCGCCGTAGCCGCCCGCCAGGCCGAGGTAGGGGTTCTCGCGCGGCGCGAGCTGCACCATGCCGAGCTTGTCGCTCATGCCCCAGCGCGTGACCATGTTGCGCGCGAGCTGCGTGGCCTGCTCGATGTCGCTTTCGGCGCCGGTCGTCTTGGTGCCATAGACCACTTCCTCGGCCGCGCGCCCGCCCAGCATGCCGACGATGCGTGCACGCAGGTAGGCCTCGGGGTAGTTGTAGCGGTCGGTCTGCGGGCGCTGGTAGGTCACGCCCAGCGCCTGGCCGCGCGGCACGATCGTCACCCGGTGCACCGGGTCGGCGCCGGGCATCACGAGGCCGAGGATGGCGTGGCCGCTCTCGTGGTAGGCGATGCGCTCGCGGTCCTCGGGGCTGAGCAGCAGCGGGCGTTCCGGGCCGAGCACGATCTTCTCCAGCGCATCGACGAAGTCCTTGTGCCGCACCTCGTTCTGCTCGCGCCGCGCCGCCAGCAGAGCCGCCTCGTTGACGAGGTTCTTCAGGTCGGCGCCCGAAAGCCCGGGGGTCGTCGCGGCCAGCTGGGCGAGGTCGGCGTCCTGCGCCAGCGGCACCTTGCGCGTATGCACCTTGAGGATCGCCTCGCGGCCCACCTTGTCGGGCAGGTTGACGACCACGCGCCGGTCGAAACGGCCCGGGCGCAGCAACGCGCGGTCGAGCACGTCGGGCTGGTTGGTCGCGGCCAGCACGATGACGCCTTCGCGGCCCGAGAAGCCGTCCATCTCGGTGAGGATCTGGTTGAGCGTCTGCTCCTGTTCGCCGACGCCGCCGATCGCCGTCGGGCCACGGGCGCGGCCGATCGAATCGATCTCGTCGATGAAGATGATGGCGGGGGCGTTCTCGCGCGCCTGCTTGAACAAGTCGCGCACCCGCGCGGCGCCCACGCCGACGATCATCTCCACGAACTCCGCCGCGCTCATCGAGAAGAACGGCACGCCGGCTTCGCCCGCCACCGCCTTGGCCAGCAGCGTCTTGCCGGTGCCGGGCGCGCCGATCAGCAGCACCCCCTTCGGCGCGGTGCCGCCGAGCCGCGTGTACTTGTCCGGGTCCTTCAGGAAGTCGACGATCTCGACGAGTTCGTTCTCCGCCTCGTCGATGCCGGCGACGTCGCCGAAGGTCACGCGGTTCTCGGCATCCTGGTCGTAGCGGCGCGCCTTGCTCTTGCCGATGCCCATCAGTGAGCCGAAGCCCGCGCCGCCCTGCTGCGAGGCGCGCCGCCAGATCCAGACGTAGAAGGCGATCAGGAGCAGCGCCGGCCCGAAACCGAGCAGGAAGTTGCCCCAGCCGCTGCCGGTGCGGATCGGCACGGCGCTGATCTCGACGTCGTGGTCGATGAGGAAGCGCTCCAGCCCCGGGTCCACGAAGGCGGGCAGCGTGGTGGTAAATGTGTCAGCCGGCTTGGGCTCGGGCGCTGCCACAGGCGGCGCAGAAGCGCGCCGCGCGCCGGGCTCGAGACCCGGCGGAGGCCACATCACCGGCTCGGCAAAGCGGCCCTCGATGCTCACGCCCTGGCTGTAGATCGCCTTCACGTTGTGCCGGGCGACCTGCTCCTTGAACGCCGTGTAAGGCACCGTCACCGGAGCATCCGCGTCGGGGAACAACGCGCGCATCAGCCAGTAGTTGACGAGCAGCAGCCCAAGAAATGTCCACCAAGCCTTGCGCGGCGGCATGTTGGCCGCCTCGCCGCGCTTGTCAGGCTGGCCGCGGTTGTCGCCCGCCGGCCGAGGCGTGTCGCGTTCGCTTGTCGGCGCTTGCCGAGTCCACCAGTTCATCGTTGTGCATGGACCTGACGGCCGCGCAAACGCGCCACACCGCCACTTCCGGGTGTCCAGTTCATGGCAACGGCAATCGGCATGCCGGGGATTCCGCGCCTGGCGCGACGGTCCGGGTACAACAGTTGCTCAGCATTCACGTCCGTCAACCAAGAAAAGGAACTGTCATGACTCTCGTGAAACGCTGGATTGCCGGCTTGTTGTCGGCCCTGTTCGTCGTCGCCACCGTGGGTTGCGCCCACGACACCACGCTCGGCCAGAAGGTCGACGACAGCGCCATCACGGCCAAGGTGAAGACCGCGCTGCTCGCCGACCCGGACGTCAAGGGCATGGCCATCAACGTGGAAACCGTCAACGGTGAAGTCCAGCTGAGCGGCTTCGTCGACTCGCAGGCGCAATCGGCCCGCGCCAAGGACATCGCCAGCCGCGTCGACGGCGTCAGCCGTGTGGTCGACAAGACCTCCGTCAAGTCGCAATAAGCCCACATGTCCCGGGCCGGAAACGGCTCGGGGCATGGCAGCGCGGGCTGGATGTAGGTCTGCAGCAAACGCTGAAAAAGTTTCCGAAGACTACGCGGCGCGATCCTGCGCCGCCGCGCCGAAATGCGCGTCGCCGTGACGCAGGTATTCCACGTCCTCGCTGCCGCACCAGCGGTCCCACCAGGTGAAGTACAGGCCGTCGTTGCCGAGGTTCCGTGCGTGGTGGAAATGGTGGTGGCTGACCGGCGCGAGCCAGCGCAGCAAGCCGCCAGTAGCAGACGGCGCCGGCGCCCAGCAGGTAGCGCAGCAGGTCGCTGCTCACGATGCCGAGCGCAACGCCGGCAAACGAAGGGGGCGAGGAAGACAGGTCGTGCATGGTGGCCGCTCCGGTGGGAAGGAGCGGCAGATCGTCGGCATCCGCCTCGCCACTGGCTCGCCGATTCGTCGCAAAACCTGGCCGAATCGTCGCGAACGCCGCTCAGTTCGTCGCCGATCCGCGTTTCAGGCGCGACGCGCCGCGGTACTCGCTGGGCGTCATCCCCATGCGCTGCTTGAATGCGCGGTTGAACGGACCGATCGAGCCGTAGCCGCATTCGAGCGCAATGCTGAGGATCGGCAGGTCCTCGACCGCCAATCGCTCGCTCGCCTCCTGCACTCGGTAGTGGTGCAGGAAGTCGTTGAAGTTGCGGAATCCCAGCTGCTGATTGATCAGGCCGCGCAACGCGGCCTGGCCAAGGCCCAGCGCCTCGGCCAGGGCGGCGAGTGTCAGCCCCTCGCGCCGATAGAGGCGCTCGGCGCTCATCGCCTGCATCAGGCGCTGCAGCGCGGGCGAGGCGTCGCTCGGCTGCGGCGGCGTTGCCGCAGCCGGCAGCGCCGCCGGCGCCGGCTCGCC
>DASWVR010000303.1:0-8633 GCA_036401155.1 Piscinibacter sp.
CGGCCGCATCACGATCCGCACCGGCTGCGAAGGCGGGAAGCTGTGGTTCGAGGTGGCGGACACGGGATCGGGCATCGCGCCGGAACACCTGTCGCGGATCTTCGACCCCTTCTTCACCACGAAGCCGGTGGGCAAGGGCACCGGGCTCGGCTTGTCGCTCGCCTACGGCATCGTGCAGAAGCACCACGGCCGCATCGAGGTCGAGAGCACGCCGGGTGAGGGCACGAGCTTCCGCGTCACCCTGCCCGTGAGCCGCAGCGCGCTGGACGAGGTGCTGACGGAGCCGGCGGGCAGCCTGTCGGCCTGATCGTTTCGCGCCGGCGGCGCCGGCCGCCGCGGCGGGCTACGATGCGTCATGGACCGCCGCCGCTTCGTCTGCGCCGGCGCCGGCAGTCTCCTGCTGGCGCAAGGCCTGGCCGGTTGTGCGAGTTCGCCGGCCGCAGCGCCCTGGGAACGGCGCCTGCACGGCGACACGCTCGCGCTGCTCGGCGAAGTACACGACAACGGCGAACTGCATCGCCTGCGCCTGGCCGCGCTGCAGCGCGCCGTCGAGCGGGGCTGGCGTCCGGCGCTGGTCATGGAGCAGTTCGACATCGACCGCCAGGCCGACATCGAGCGCGCCCGCCGCGAGCGCCCGCGCGACCCGCACCACCTCGTCGCCCAGGCCGGCCCCGCACGCGGCTGGCACTGGCCGCACTACCTGCCGGTGGTGGCGCTCGCGCTGCGTTTCGAACTGCCGCTGCACGCCGGCAACCTGCCGCGTGCGCAGGCGAGCCGGCTCGTGCGCGAGAGCGCCGACACGGTGTTCGGCGCCGAGCGCGCGCGTGCGCTCGGGCTCGATGCGCCGCTCGACACCGCATGGCAGGGGCAACACGAACGCGAGATCGGCGACAGCCATTGCGGCGTCTTGCCGCAACGTCTGTGGCCCGGCATGGCGCGCGCCCAGGCCGCGCGCGACGCGGTGATGGCCGACGTGCTGCAGCGCCACGCCGCGCCGGGCGCTGTGCTGCTCGCCGGCAACGGCCACGTGCGGCGCGACATCGGCGTGCCGCGCTGGCTCACGCGCGTGCCGCCGCAGCGGCTGCTGGTGGTGGGATACGTCGAAGCGAACGACGTGCAGGAAGCCGCGCAGGCCGACGAGCGCTACAGCGCGCGTGTGCAGGCGCCCCCGGCAACGCGCGACGATCCTTGCGAGGCGCTGCGCAAGCGCAGCATCTCCTGATCCGGACGCCGGCCGGCTACGGAGGCCTCAGGTCGGCCGGCGCGGCCGCATCGTCGTCGTCGGCGACTTGCGTTCGAGGTGGCGGAACGTGATGCGGCCCTTGCTCAGGTCGTAGGGCGAGAGTTCCAGCGACACGTTGTCGCCGGCGAGGATGCGGATGTGGTGCTTGCGCATCTTGCCGGAGGTGTAGGCGACCAGCATGTGGCCGTTGTCCAGCGTCACGCGGAAGCGCGAGTCGGGCAGCACTTCCTGCACGACGCCGCTCATTTCGATCAGTTCTTCCTTGGCCATGGCGAGGTCTCCTTCAGTGGGCCTGCAGGGCAGGCGATGCGCCGGGCACGACGGATGCGCCGATCCAGACGAGCGCCTGGTCGATGGCATAGCGGATGGCGGCTTGGGGGGTGGCGAACGAGGCGACGAAGCGCATCACGCGGTCATGCGTGGCGCTGCCGCGCCCGCTTCGGATGGACACCGACGCGGCATAGCGTCCGTCGTCCAGGCGTTTGGTGAGTGGCGATACGAGGTATTTGCCGATTTCGATGGAGGTATTGATTCGGTTCTTTCAGGACCGGCCCGAGCGCCAAGCGCTCCGGCCAATGCAAATCGTCCGTGCCAGTGCACGGGTCGTCGGGCTGAAACGGGGCGCGGCGGGAGCAGCAAACGCCGCGCAGCAGCGTCACGCGCCTCGCGGCCGCGGCCACCGGCGAATCGCCCAAGACACAGGCGGAACGTTCAGCGGTGGAGGGTGCCTGTGGCGACGTCACGGGGCCCCTGGGCGGGCCGTTCGTCACAAGCGAAGAAACCGAACTGTACCACTCGGCGGCGGTTCGCACCGTCGTGGGGGCTCCATGCGGCGCCGTGGCGTGCCATACCGCATGCCAGCCGACCCTGCCCCGGCATCAGGGCCATTCGATCGGCTCGGGTGGCGGAGCAGGGCGCGCGGAGTACCGTTGCCGGCAACGCCCGGAGCTCCGCCATGACGAACCGACACGCGCAACCGCCCGGCGACCCCGGCCGCCGCCCCAACCGCCTCGCCGGCGAGACCAGCCCCTACCTGCTGCAGCACGCGCACAACCCGGTCGACTGGTACCCGTGGGGAGACGAGGCCTTCGCACGCGCCTGCGCCGAGGACAAGCCCATCCTGCTGTCGGTCGGCTACGCCACCTGCCACTGGTGCCACGTGATGGAGCGCGAGAGTTTCGAGGATGAAGCGATTGCGCGCCAGCTGGCCGAGGGTTTCGTCGCGATCAAGGTCGACCGCGAGGAGCTGCCCGACGTCGACCACGTCTACATGAGCGCGCTGCAGGCGATCACCGGCCAGGGCGGCTGGCCGATGAACATGTTCCTCACGCCGCAGCTGGCGCCGTTCTTCGGCGGCACCTACTTCCCGCCGCGCCCGCGGCCGGGCGGCATGGCGAGCTTTTCGCAGGTGCTCGCGGCGGTGCGCGAGGCCTGGCTGCAGCGCCGCGACGATGTCGAGCAGCAGGCGAGGGCGCTGCTCGACCACCTGCGCAGCGGCGAGTCGCTGCCGGCGCGCTCGCCGAGCGCGGGCCTGCACCAGCGTGCCGTGGCGCAGATCGCTTCCCGCTTCGACTCGACCCACGGCGGCTTCGGCCGGGCGCCCAAGTTCCCGCAGGCGCCGCTGCTGCAGTACCTGCTGTCGCTGGCCGCCTGCGGCGACGCCGAGGCCCGCACCATGCTGCTCGTCTCGCTGCGGGAGATGTCGGCGGGCGGCGTCTATGACCACGTCGGCGGCGGCTTCGCGCGCTATTCGACCGACGAGCGCTGGCATGTGCCGCATTTCGAGAAGATGCTTTACGACAACGCCCAGCTGGCGCGGGTCTACGCCGGCGCGCACGCGCTGACCGGCGAGCCGCGACTGCGCTTCGTCGCGGAGGACACGCTCGACTACCTGCTGCGCGAGATGCATCCCGCCGCTGCGCCCGCCGCCTTCAGTTCGGCGCAGGACGCCGATGCCGAGGGTGTCGAGGGCCGCTTTCACGTCTGGACGATGGCCGAGTGGCGCCACGTGCTCGGCGCCGACGCCGAGGCCGCTGCGCGCCTATATGGCGTGAGCGAGGGCGGCAACTGGGAGCATGGCCACAACGTGCTCGAGCGCCGCGACGCCGAGGCGCTGCGCCAGGCGCTCGGCATGGACGCGCATGCCTTCGCTGCCTGGGAGCGCGCCGTGCGCGAGCGCCTGTACGCCGCGCGCTCGCAACGCGTCTGGCCGATCACCGACGACAAGGTGCTGGCCGACTGGAACGGCATGGCGCTGCGCGCTTTCGCCGAGGCGGGGCGGCTGCTCGACCGCGACGACTTCGTGCAGGCGGCGACCCGGCTCGCGGACTTCCTGCTCGCCACCCTGTGTCGCGACAGGCGGGTGCACCATGCCTGGCGCAACGGCAGCCTGCGCGACGAGGCCTACCTTTCCGACCACGCCCAGCTCGGGCTCGGTCTCGTCGAGCTGCATGCCGCCACCGGCGACCTGCGATGGCTCGCCGCCGCGCAGGCGGTCTGCGAGCGCATGGTGGACGGCTTCCACGATGCGGGCGAAGGCTTCTTCGACAACCGCTCGACGCCATTGCCGATGCGTGCCCGCGACTTGCAGGACGGCGCCGTGCCCTCGGGCGCCGCGGCGGCCTGCGAGCTGCTGCTGCGCCTGGCCGCGGTCGTCGACCGCGCCGACTGGGCCGACATCGCACGCGCCACGCTCGAACGCCACGGCACGCCGATGGAAGAAGCGGCGATGGCGGTGCCGGCGCTGCTGCACGCGCAGCTGCTCGCGCAACGGGGCGCCGAACTCGCCGTGCCGTCCGGCGCGGGCAGCGAGGCCTTGTGGGCCGACGCCCGATCGGGCTTCGCGCCGCTGGTCACCCTCGTGCATGCGCCGGCGGGGTCGCTGCCCTTGCTGGAGGGACGCCGCGCCGGCGAGGCCTACCTGTGCCGGCAGGGCCGCTGCGAGCTGCCGGTGCGCTCGGTGCTGCAGCTGCGCGAACAGCGGGCTCGGGTATCGTCCGGCACGGCCGACTGAACCGATGGAGAACCCCGCATGAATCACAGAACCCTGGGCGCCGTGGCGCTGCTGGGATGGCTGGCCGGGTGTGCCGGCACCCACCCGGCGCCGGACTTCGCGGCGCAGCACCGGCCGCTGGAAGAGCGCTGCGCACGCCTGCAGAAGAACCAGGGGCGCCCGCCGCAACCCGGCGCGCGACAAGCCGACGTCCAGGCCGAGGCACGCGCCGCGGCGAGCCGCGGCGAACTCGACAAGGCCTGCGACTGGCTCTGAGCGCCGCCGAAGCCCGACCTCACGGGCGCGGCGCGTCAACCGCCCGCCGCCGCGCCGGCACGCCGATAGTCGCTGGGAGGCAGCCCCAGGTGTGAGCGGAACACGCGGCTGAAATGCGCCATGTTCGAGAAGCCGAAGCTGAAGGCGATGTCGGTGATCGAGCGGTGGGCGCTGGCCGGGTCGTCGAAGCTGCGCCGGCACGCCTCGAGCCGGCGCCTCAGCACGTAGCCCGCCACGCCGTCGGGCTCCTCGGAGAACGCGTTGTAGAGCTGCCGGCGACTGCAGTTGAGCGCCAGCGCAATGCCATCCACCGACAGCGCGGGGTCGCCCAGGTGGGCGCTCACGTGCTGCTTGATGCGCTCGCGCAGGGCTTCACGCTGCGTCGTCGCGGTGCCGATGCCGGCCAGGTCGAGCATCGACAGGTGCACGAACTGCGTGATCGCGTCGCCGACGCTGCGCGCCGAGGTCTCCGACATGCCCGGCAGCTCGCGGTAGGCCGAACGCATCGTCTCCAGCGCCAACCGGGCGACGCCGCCGGTGCCGCCGAGCCGGCGCGCCATCAGTGGCTCCAGCGACAGCCCGCGCTCGACGAGGCGCTGCTTGGGCAGCATCACGATCAGGTGCTCGACATGCACCGGGTTCGCCACTGCGTAGCTGTCGGTGGTGTCGTAGATGCTCCACTGGTCGGGGGTGACCCAGGCCTCGCGGCCCTTCTGCTCGACGCCGGCACAGCCTACGTAGGGCGCGACGATCTTGAGGTAGGCGATGTTCACCGACCTGCGCTGGATCACCGTGCAGACGGCGCCGCGCCACTACCCGTTCTGAGCGAGCCGCTCAGTTGGTGTTCTCGAGCGCGGCGATGCGCTCCTCCAGCGGCGGGTGCGTCATGAACAGCCGCTTGAGGCCGCTGCCGATCGGGCCGGAGATGCCGAAGGCGGTGATCTTCTCCGGCAGCGTGGAGGCGCCTTGCTGCTGCTGCAGGCGGCGCAGCGCGGCGATCATCTTCTGGCGGCCGGCGAGCTGGGCGCTGCCGCTGTCGGCGCGGAACTCGCGCCGGCGGCTGAACCACATGACGATGATCGAGGCGAGCACGCCCAGCACCAGCTGCGCGACGATCGAGACCACCATGAAGCCGGGGCCGTAGCCGCGCTCGGTCTTGAACACCACACGGTCGATCAGGTGGCCGATGGCGCGCGAGAGGAAGATCACGAAGGTGTTGAGCACGCCCTGGATCAGCGCCAGCGTCACCATGTCGCCGTTGGCGACGTGCGAGACCTCGTGCGCGAGCACCGCTTCGGCCTCGTCGCGATCCATCGCGCGCAGCAGGCCGGTGGACACGGCCACGAGCGCCGCATTCTTGTTCATGCCCGTGGCGAAGGCGTTGACCTCGGGCGCGTCGTAGATCGCCACCTCGGGCATGCCGATGCCGGCCATCTGGGCCTGCCGGGCGACGGTGTCCCAGACCCACTGCTCGGTGGCGTTGGCCGGGCGCTCGATCACCTTGGCGCCGACCATGCGCTTGGCCGACCACTTGGACATCGCCAGCGACAGGAAGGCGCCGCCGATGCCGAAGACGGCCGCGAAGACGAGCATGCTCGTGTAGTCGATGCCTTGTTCGCTGAGGTATCGGTCCAGGCCGAGCAGGCGCACGGCGATGCTGAGCACCACCAGGATGGCGATGTTGGTGAGGACGAAGAGGAAAGTTCTTTTCATGGAGGCATTCTCGGTCAACGGCAGGTGGCCGTGTTGCACTGACCCGGCGTGCCCCGCCGCGTTCCGTGGGGGGCGGCTGCCGCGGCGCGGTGTCGCGGCCCCGGCTGACAGCCGATCGCGCCGTGGTCCTACAGTTCGGGGCACTGTCGCGCCTGCCGAGGAAAGGATTCCCGCATGCCCACCGCCTGTGCCATACGCCTGCTCGGCCAGCACGATGCCGCATTGCTCGATCGGGTCGCGCCTGACGTGTTCGATCAGCCGGTCTCGCCGCGCTGGGCGGCCGAGTTCCTGGCCGACCCGCGGCATCACATGGTGGTGCCGCTCGACGAGGGGCAGGTGGTCGGCATGGCGTCGGGCGTGCACTACGTGCATCCGGACAAGGCGCCCGAGCTGTGGGTCAACGAGGTGGGCGTCGCGCCGACGCACGAGGGCCGGGGCATCGGCCGGCAGCTGCTGCGCGCCTTGTTCGCGCACGGCCGCGCGCTCGGCTGCACCGAGGCCTGGCTCGGCACCGAACCAGACAACACCCGCGCGCGCAGGCTCTACGCGGCGCTGGGCGGGCAGGAGGAGACGATGGTCTACGTCACCTTCCGCCTCGATGCCGAGTCGCCCTGACAGCGCGTCAGCGGCGGTTCTTCAGCCGCCGCCGGCCGCGGTGCCGGGCAGCTGCAGCAGCGCGCGCACGCGGGTCGCCTCGCCGCTGTCGAAGTGCTGCGCGATGAAACGATCCATCGCCTCGCCGCGCTGCAGCGGCGACAACTGCGCCTGCGCGTCGAGCGCGGCCAGTTCGCGGCGCGCATCGGCGAGGCGCCGCTCCCAGTCGGCCCAGGCTGCTTCTTCCTTCTGCAGCCGGTCGAGCGCGTCCGGCGCGAGCTGGGCGCGGTCCACGGTGTGCACCGACGAGGGGGCCACCGCCGGCTGGCCCTGGATCAGCGCCTGCAGCTGCTGCTCGTCTTCGGCGTAGAACGCGGCGGCGACGTCGGCGCCGAGCAGCTGGCGGCGCACCTGCTGCCTTTCTGCCAGCGCCGGCGCCCACGTGCGCCGGTCGCGCAGGTCGGGCTGGCTGCGAAAGGCGTGCTGCTGCAGCATGACGTAGCGCTGCCAGAGGTCGAGCACCCGCCGCGCGGCGTCCGCACCGGCGAGGTTCTCGACGTCGACGGCGATGAAGCCTTGCAGCTCCTCGAGAGTGGCCTCGCCGAGCAGGCTCAGCAGCTGGTCGAAGCGGCGCCGCAGCGCGATGGTCGGCTGCAGTTGGCCGTCGGCGCCCGCCTCCCAGGCGCCGTCGAGTTCGGCGCCGCGCAGCGAGCTGTGCTCGACCATCCAGCGTTCGAAGACGGCGGCATCGCGCGGCCCGACGACAGGCGGCGGCGTGGGCTCGACGGCATGGCGGGCCGGCGCCGCGGCGGGCTGCGCCGAGCGCTGCTGAGGCGCCGGACGTGCGGGCGGCGCCTCGTCGCTCGGGGTCCAGGAGACGAAAGCGAGCAGCAGCGCGGCGCCGCTGCCCGCGGCGAGCCAGCGGGCGGCGCGCGCCATGTCAGAGCCCGGTGGCTTTCAGCCGGTTCGCATGGGCGCGGTAGACCGCCACCGGGTCGGTGGTGAACAGTCCGCGCAGGCCGAAGGACTGGTTGACCTCGTCGAGGTGGTTCCACGGGTAGTCGTCGCGCAGCACCACGCCCCAGTGCGACGAGCAGCGGCCCACCAGGCCGTCGTTGGCCTGGCCCGACGGGAAGTACAGGGAGGTCAGCACCAGCAGGCCGTCGGCGGGGTCGAGGATGTTGGTGACCACGCGCGTGCCGCTCATCGAGTAGTAGCGCACGCCGTTGGCGACCGCGGCGCCCTGGCCGCAGCCGGTGCTTGGCTGGCCGGCGGGGAAGCGGCGGTTGAAGTCGGCCGCGCCGGCGCTGTTGAGCGACATCAGCGCAGCCAGCGAATCCTGCGGCAGCGACGAGCCACCCGACAGGAAGCTTTCGAAGGCGGCAAAGGCGTTCGCGATCGAGGCGACGACGCCGGTCAGGCCGGTGGCCGCGAGGTCGCGCTGCAGCCGGTCGGCGACCGGGCTGCCGAGATGGGGCGTGCCCATCGTCGTGACCGAGGCGACGAGCTCGGGCGCCACCGCGGCGACGTAGCGCACGGTCTGCCCGCCGTGGCTGTGGCCGATCAGGTTGAACTTCGCGTGGCCGTAGGCGGCCTTCAGGCGGCGCAGCTCGGCCAGCAGCTGCTCGCCGCGCACTTCGCTCGCGTTGGCGGCCGACTGCTGCGGCACATACACGCGGGCGCCGCCGTTGCGCAGGGCCGAGGGCACGCCCCAGTAGTAGTCGATGCCGGCGATCGAGTCGAAGCCGAACAGCCCGTGCACCAGCACGATCGGATAGCGGGTCTGGGTGTAGGTGTCGGCACGCGCGGCGGTGG
>DASWVR010000304.1:0-9863 GCA_036401155.1 Piscinibacter sp.
CCGGCGCCGCCCATGACGGCGCCAGCGCGGCGCAGCGGCGGCGCCAGGTTCGCCGCGGCTTGACGCGGGACAACTTCTGGCGACGCAGCGGGCACCGGATGCCCAATTTGTCATAGCCACCGATCGGGGGTTAACCCTATACTCCCGGCATACGGGTTTCCCCGTAGTTCAAAGGAAGAGTCATGAGTACCACCGTCAGTCTGCCCAGCAGCATTCGCACCAGCGCGCCGCGCCTCGCTCTGCCGATCGGGCGCCTGTTCGCCGCGGTGATCGCCAAGCTGTCCGACTGGATGCGCCCGCGGGAGGAAAGCCCCATCGAAGCCGCCGCGCGCCTGCGCAGCCTGGCCGATCAGTACATCGCGGAGCCGAGCTTCGCCGCCGACCTTCGCGCTGCTGCCGACAGGCACGAGCACAAACACGGCATTTACTGAGAGCGTGTGCTTACACAGAGCGGCCTCACGGCCGCTCCGAGCAAGACCGGCCCGCGTGCAGCGGGCCCGGTAACAGTTCAGGCGGCCAGCCGGGCCTCGATCTTCGCTTTGGTGTCGGTGAGCTCGGCCGGCAGGTGGTAGGCGAGCTGCTGGAACAGCTCGGCGTGCAGCGCGAGCTCGGTCTTCCAGGCCTCGGGCTCGATGCTGTCGACATGCTGGAAATCCTGCGGGCTGAAGTCGAGCCCGGTCCAGGTCAGGTCTTCATAGCGCGGCGTGATGCCGAAGGCGTTTTCCACCCCTTGCGCCTCACCCTCGACACGCTCGACCATCCACTTCAGCACCCGCATGTTCTCGCCGTAGCCCGGCCAGACGAACTTGCCGTCGGGGCCCTTGCGGAACCAGTTCACGCAGTAGATCTTCGGCAGCGTGGCGCCGGCACCCTGCAGCTTGCGGCCGAGGTCCAGCCAGTGCTGGAAGTAGTCGCTCATGTTGTAGCCGACGAACGGCAGCATCGCGAACGGGTCGCGGCGCACCACGCCCTGCTTGCCGCCCGCGGCCGCGGTCGTCTCGGAACCCATCGTGGCCGCCATGTAGACGCCCTCGACCCAGTCGCGCGCCTCGGTCACCAGCGGCACCGTCGTGGAGCGGCGGCCGCCGAAGACGAAGGCGTCGATCGGCACGCCGGCGGCATCGTCCCAGGCCGGGTCCAGCGCCGGGTTGTTGATCGCCGCCACGGTGAACCGCGCATTCGGATGGGCCGCCTTGGCGCCGGTGTCGCGCGCGATCTCCGGTGTCCAGTCCTGGCCCTGCCAGTCGATCAGGTGCGCCGGTGGTGCATCGGTCATGCCCTCCCACCACACGTCGCCGTCGTCCGTCAGCGCCACGTTGGTGAAGATCGTGTCGTGCGACAGGCAGGCCATGCAGTTGGGATTGGTCTTGTCGTTGGTGCCCGGCGCGACGCCGAAATAGCCCGCTTCGGGGTTGATCGCGTACAGCTTGCCGTCGAAGCCGGGCTTGATCCAGGCGATGTCGTCGCCGATGGTCGTCACCTTCCACCCCGGCAGGCCGGCCGGCGGGATCAGCATCGCGAAATTGGTCTTGCCGCATGCGCTCGGGAAGGCGGCGGCGATGTGGTGCTTCCGGCCCTCGGGGCTTTCGACGCCGAGGATCAGCATGTGCTCGGCAAGCCAGCCCTGGTCGCGCCCCATGGTGCTGGCAATGCGCAGTGCGAAGCACTTCTTGCCGAGCAGCGCGTTGCCGCCGTAGCCCGAGCCATAGCTCCAGATCTCCTGCGTCTCGGGATAGTGGACGATGTACTTCGTCTCGTTGCACGGCCAGGACACGTCCTTCTGGCCGGGCAGCAGCGGCGCGCCCACGGTGTGCACGCACGGGACGAAATGCCCGTCGGCGCCGAGCACGTCGAGCACCTCGCGCCCCATGCGCGTCATGATCTTCATGTTGACGGCCACATAGGGGCTGTCGGACAGCTCGACGCCGATGTGTGCGATGGGCGAGCCGAGCGGGCCCATGCTGAACGGCACAACGTACATCGTGCGGCCGCGCATCGCACCGCGGAACAAGGCCGGCGTGCCGTCGGGGCGTCCGGTCTGCAGGAGTTCGCGCATCTCGGCCGGCGCCATCCAGTTGTTGGTCGGGCCCGCGTCTTCCTTGCGCTCGCTGCAGATGAAGGTGCGGTCCTCGACCCGCGCCACGTCGCTCGGGCTGCTGCGCGCCAGGAAGCTGTTCGGGCGCAGCTGCGGATTCAGTCTCGTGAAGGTGCCCGCGGCAACGAGCTGCTCGCACAGCCGGTCATATTCCTCCGTGCTGCCGTCGCACCAGTAGACCGACTCGGCCTCGGTCAGCGCGGCAATCTGCGCGACCCATTCGATCAGGCGGGTATGGCGGACATGGGCGGGCGTGTTCAACCGCACGCCTTCGAGCACGGGACAGTTCATGGCATTTCCAATCATCGAAGTCAAAAAAAGCGGGATTGGGCAAGCCTTGCTGCAAACCGGCGCCTCGGCAGACGCGGGCTCATCAGGACTTGCCCAATGCCGCTTCGGGCTGGCGGAACACCCCGGTTGGATTACCGCCAGTTACCGACGTTCCTGCCCGGTCGGGCGGCCACGTCATGGGTGAACGATTGTTGACCCAGTGTAATTGTCAGGTAACCACCGATTTCCGGGGGGTCATGCGGGTCACGCATAACCTTATGCACAAGTCCGACGCTTGCCGATCCTTGCGTGAAAGCAGGGCAAGGCGCGGACCCGCCCCTTTAAGATGCCGCGCCATGACCGTCCGCCGCCACGCCTTGATCCGCCTGTGTGCCTCGGTCGCCGCGCTGGCCTGCCCGTTGCTCGGGCAGGCGGTGCAGCGCCGATCGCTGTCCGACCCGATGCGCCTCGCCGTCGACGATGCCCTGGCCGATTCGGGCCTCGCCGCCGCGTTGCTGGGCGGCTTCGGCCGCGACACCGGCCTGGCGGTGCAGCTGCTGCGCGGGCCCGCGGCCAGCGTGCTGGAGGCGCTCGAGCGCGGCGAACACGATGCGGCGCTCACCAACGTGCCGACGATCGAGACCGGGCTCGAGAAGCAGGGCCTGCTGCATGACCGGCAACTGGTGGTGCGCAGCGACTTCGTGCTGGTCGGTCCCAGTGCGCTGGCCAAGCCGCTTGCCGCGGGCAAGGACATGGCGCTCGCCTTCACCCGCCTGGCCCAGGCGCAGGTGCCGTTCATGGCGCGCCCGGACGGATCGGGAACCCACCACGCGGAGCTCGCCGCCTGGCGCGCGGCCCAGCTGGCGCCGGGGGGACCCTGGTACCTGCAGGCCGAAGCCGGCGCGCCCGTGCTCTCGCAGGCTCGCGATCAGAAGGCGTGCACGCTGGTCGAGCGCGGGGTGTGGGCGGCGCAAGGCGGCGGCAAGGGCTACGGCGTGCTGGCGCAGGGCGACCCGCGGCTGCTGGTCGACGTGCACGTGATGCGCACCTTCCGCGCACAGCGGCAGCATCCGACCGGCAAGCTGTTCGTCGCCTGGATCGCCGGCGCCAAGGGCCGGCGCCTGGCTGCAGCCCACCGCGGTTACCTGGGAATCTCCGCTCGATGAAACGACGGCTGCTGCTCGCAGCGACGCTGCCGGCACTCATCCCGCCCGCACGTGCCGGCGGCGCCGCGGCGCGGGTGGCGGCCGCCAGCGACTTGCAGTTCGTGCTGCCCGAGCTGGCCGAGGACTTCGAGCGAGCCGGCGGTCAGCGGGTCGAACTCAGCTTCGGCTCGTCGGGCAACTTCGCGCGGCAGATGCGGCAAGGCGCGCCGCTGGACCTGTTCCTGTCGGCCGACGAAGCCTTCGTGTTCGCGCTGGCGCACGCCGGACTGACCCGCGACCGCGGCCGGCTGTATGCGATCGGACGCATTGCGTTGATCGCCCCGATCGCCTCGACGCTGCCGCTGGACGAACGGCTCGAGGGCCTGCGTCGCCGCTGGACCGAGGTGCGCCAGTTCGCCATCGCCAACCCGGAGCACGCGCCCTACGGCCGCGCGGCCCGCGAAGCGCTGGAGAGGCTCGGCTGGTGGACGGCCGCGCAGCAGCGGCTGGTGCTGGGCGAGAACATCTCGCAGGCGACGCAGTTCGTCGCCACCGGCGCGGCTCAGGCGGGCATCACCGCGCTGTCGCTGGCCCTCGCGCCGCCGGTCGCCGCCCGCACGCGCCAGCTGCTGCTGCCCGACGGCCTGCACCAGCCGCTGCGCCAGCGCATGGTGCTCGCGGCCAACGCACGGCCCGCCGCCCAGGCCTTCTACGAGTACCTCGCCGGCACCGCTGCGCGTGCCGTGCTGGCGCGATCCGGGTTTTCGCTGCCGGGCGGCGGCGCCTGATGGACTGGTCCGCCGCGCGCGTGTCGCTGTGGCTGGCCGCGCTGACCGCGCTCACGCTGCTGCCGCTGGCCCTGTGGCTCGCGCGCTGGCTGGCGACCAGCCCGTCCAAAGCCCGGCCGGTCATCGAGGCGGCGTTGCTGCTGCCACTGCTGCTGCCGCCGACCGTCATCGGCTTCTATCTGCTGACCGGGCTGGGCGGCGCCTCTCCGATCGGCGCCTGGCTGGCCCAGCACGCGGGAGTGCGCCTCGTGTTCAGCTTCGAGGGCCTGCTGTTCGCGAGCGTGCTGATCAACCTGCCCTTCATGGTGCAGCCGCTGCAGCGTGCCTTCTCGGCCATTCCGCGCAGCGTACGCGAGGCGGCCTGGGTGTCGGGCCTGAGCGGCTGGCGCACCTTCTGGCGCATCGAGCTGCCGCTCGCATGGCCCGGCGTGCTGGCCGGCGTCGCGCTGACCTTCGCACACACGCTGGGCGAGTTCGGCGTCGTGCTGATGGTCGGCGGCAACATCGCGGGTCAGACACGCACGCTGTCGATCGCGATCTATGACCGGGTGCAGGCCTTCGACAACGCCGCCGCGGCGCAGATGTCGCTCTTGCTGGTGGCGCTCTCGCTGGCGGCACTCGCGCTGGTGTTCGCGCTGAACCGGCGCAACGCGCTGCAGGAACGCTGATGCTGTCGGTCGAGGTCCAGCAGGCCGCGCCGGTGCCGCTCGCGGCGCGCTTCGATTGCCAGCCTGGCGAGCTGGTCGCGCTCGTCGGACCCTCGGGCAGCGGGAAGTCCACGCTGCTGCGCTGCATCGCGGGGCTCATGCACCCGGCGCAAGGCCGCGTCGCCTGCGGCGAGCAGGTCTGGTTCGACACCGCCGCGGGCATCCGCCTCGCGCCGCAGCAGCGCCGCGTGGGCCTGGTGTTCCAGCACTACGCGTTGTTCCCGCACCTGAGCGCGCTCGACAACGTGGCCCTCGCGTCGAGCCGGCCCGAGGCAAGGACACATGCCGGCGAGCTGCTGCGCCGCCTGGGGCTCGACGGGCTGGCGCAGCGCCGCCCGGTCGAGCTGTCGGGCGGGCAGCAGCAGCGTGTGGCCCTCGCCCGCGCGCTGGCGCGCGAGCCCGACGTGCTGCTGCTCGACGAACCCTTCTCCGCCGTCGACCAGCCGGCGCGCCACGAGCTGTACCACGAGCTGGCCGAGCTGCACCGCAGCGTCGCTCTGCCGATCGTGCTGGTCACGCACGACCTGCACGAGGCGCGCCGCCTGGCCGACCGCATGGTCATCATCGACCGCGGCGTGACGCTGCAGCAAGGCACGCCGGCCAAGGTACTGTCGCAGCCGCGCAATGCGCGCGTGGCGGCGCTGGTCGGCATCCGCAACCATTTCGAGGGTGTGTTTCACCCGAGCGACGAACCCGGCTGGGGGCGGCTGCAATGGGGCGCCGCGGGCGGGCCCGAACTGCGTGTGCCCGACAAGCGCCGCATCGAGGACGCGGCGGCGGTGACCTGGGTCGTGCCGGCCGAATTCATCGGCGTGCACCGCCAGGCGCCCGAGGGGCCGAACGTGATGCGTGCGCGGCTGGCCGAGGCCTTGCCCCTGGGTGACATCGCGATGTGCCGCTTCGAACTCACCGAGGGCGGCGCCGCGGTGCAGCTGCACCAGACGACGGCCCAGCTGCAGCGCGGCGATCTGGTGGTGGGCGCCGAAGTGTTCCTGCAGATCGACCCGGCCGGCGTGCACATCATGCCCCGGCGCAACCTGCCGCCGCCGAGCTGAGCCGACGGCCGAGAGGCAGCCCATGCCTCACAACCTCTGAGCCGCGCTGCGGCATCATCGGTGCATGAATCTTCTCGTTCGCAGCATCAACGTGTCGCTCGCGCGGCCGGTGCAGATCAATGGGCAGCCGGTGATGACCGGCATCTTCAAGCAGCCCGTCGAGGGCAGCGTCGCCGCTGGGCCGATGGGTCTGGCCGGCGACGAGCAGGCCGACCCGACGGTGCATGGCGGCCTCGCCAAGGCGGTGTACGCCTACCCGGCCGAACACTATCCGTTCTGGCAGACCGTGCGGGCGCAGGCGCAGGTGGCGGGTTGGGACGATGCGCTCGCGCCGGGTGCGCTGGGCGAGAACCTCACGCTGCAAGGCCTCGTCGAGTCGGAGGTCTTCATCGGCGACGTGCTGCGTTTTGCCGACTGCGAACTCGCGGTCAGCGAGCCGCGCTTTCCGTGCTTCAAGTTCAACGCCGCGATGGGGTTCAACCAGGCGGCCAAGCTGATGGCGCAGAACGCCTGGTGCGGCTTCTACCTCGCGGTGCGCGTGCCCGGCACGCTGCGCGCCGGCGAGGCCTTCGAGCTGCGGCCGGGGCCGCGCGAGGTCGGCATCCAGGAACTCTTTCGCGCCAAGATGAGCCGCGTCAAACTGTGAGCCGCAGGGTCGTCAGGCGCCCACCGG
This sequence comes from Piscinibacter sp., assembly GCA_036401155.1. GTDB lineage: Bacteria > Pseudomonadota > Gammaproteobacteria > Burkholderiales > Burkholderiaceae_C > Albitalea. The sequence continues at coordinate 6,734 of DASWVR010000304.1, forward strand.
CTCCAGGCTCGGGTAGTCGGTGTAGCCCTCGGCGCCGCCGCCGTACAGCAGCGACGCGCGCAGCGGATTGAGCGGGGCGTCCAGCCGCAGCCGCTGCACCAGGTCCGGGTTGGCGATGAACGGCCGGCCGAATGCCACCAGGTCGGCGCGGCCCGCGGCGATCACGTCGATCGCCATCTGCCGGTGGTAGCCGTTGTTGACCATCCAGGCCCCCTGCGGGTGCAGCGCCTTGAAGCGCCGCCGCAGCGCCTCGAAGTCGAAGGGCGCGACGTCGCGCGCGCCGCCGGTCGCCCCTTCGATCACGTGCAGGAAGGCGAGCTCGAGTGGCGCCAGCCGGTCGATCACGTGGTCGAACAGCGCGTGCGGGTCGCTGTCCTGCCCGGCGTCGTTGCTTGGCGTCACCGGGCTGATGCGCAGTCCGGTGCGGCCGCTGCCGACCTCCGCCGTCACCGCCTCCATCACCTCGATCAGCAGGCGAGCGCGGTTCGCGATCGGGCCGCCGTAGGCGTCGTCGCGATCGTTGATGCTGTCGCGCAGGAACTGGTCCAGCAGGTAGCCGTTGGCGCCGTGCACCTCGACGCCGTCGAAGCCGGCCTCCATGGCGCAGCGTGCCGCGTGGCGGTAATCGGCCACGATGCGCGGCAGCTCGTCGGTGCGCAGAGCCCGCGGCTCGGACACCGCAACGAAGCCGTCGTGGGTGAAGGTCTTGCCGTTCGCGCGCCGCGCCGTCGACGACACCGGCGCGATCCCGCCCGGCTGCAGCGAGACGTGCGAGATGCGTCCGACGTGCCACAGCTGCACGACGATCTTGCCGCCGCGTGCATGCACCGCCTCGGTAACCTTCTTCCAGGCCGCCACCTGCTCGCGCGAGTAGATGCCCGGGGAGTCGAGATAGCCCTGGCCCTCGGCGCTGATCTGGCTGGCTTCGCTGACGATCAGCCCGGCGCTTGCGCGCTGCGCGTAATAGGTGACCGCGAGCTCGCTGGGCACCTGCCGGGTGGCCGCGCGGTTGCGCGTCAGCGGCGCCATCACGATGCGGTTGGCGAGCGCGAGCTCGCCGATGCGGATGGGGTCGAACAATGAACTCATCGTGTTCTCTCGCGGGGGTGTCCATGCATGCTAGGTCGCGCGCAAAGGGTCTGCCAGCACAAGCTCTTGCGAAATCGTGTAGTGGCCGGGTGAGATCAAACACGCGCGGCGCGCGCCGGGGCCACCGGTCGAACGCGAAGGCGATACAGTCGCTGCATGCTCGCCTACCGACACGCCTTCCACGCGGGCAACCATGCCGACGTGCTCAAGCACACCGTGCTCACGCTGGTGCTGCGCTACATGAACCAGAAGGACAAGCCCTACCGCGTGGTCGACACCCATGCCGGCGCCGGCGGCTACTCGCTGGAAGGCCGCTACGCGCAGAAGAAGGGCGAGTTCGAGCAAGGCATCGGCCGCCTGTGGGGGCGAGACGACCTGCCCGAGCCCGTGGCCGACTACGTGAACCTGGTCAAGCAGTTCAACCCCAAGGGCAAGCTCGAGCAATACCCCGGCTCGCCGGCGTTTGCGCAGATGCTGCTGCGCCCGCAGGACCAGCTGCGGCTGTTCGAGCTGCATCCGACCGACTACCGCATCCTCGAGTCCTACCTGGGGGCGGCGCGCGGCGTCGAGGTCAAGCACGCCGACGGCTTCGAGGGACTCAAAGGGCAGCTGCCGCCCAGCTCGCGCCGCGGCGTGGTGCTGATCGACCCGAGCTACGAGGGCCATGGCGACTACGCCCGCGTCATCGCCACGCTGCGCGACGCGCTGACCCGCTTCGCCGAGGGCGTGTACATCGTCTGGTACCCGCAGGTGACGAAGGTCGAGGCGGCCGAGCTGCCGCGGCGGCTGGAGGCACTCGCGCCCAAGGGCTGGCTGCACGCGCGGCTCACGGTGCAGGAACTCGACGCCCAGGGTTTCGGTTTGTCGGGCAGCGGCGTGTTCATCCTCAACCCGCCCTACACGCTGCACGAGCAGCTGCTCGCGCTGCTGCCCTGGCTGGTCGACACGCTCGGCCAGTACGACGGCGCCAACTACCTGCTCGAACAGCGCGCCGCCTGATCACAGCTGATTACAGTTGAGGCGACCGGGCGTGTCACATCGGGCACGGCACGCTTCTTGATCGTCCTCCGCCATGTGGACAGGGACCGGCATGTGGCGGCGGGCGGTGGGATGGGGTGGCGTCGCCGCGGCCGCCTTCCTCACCAGCGGCTGCGCGGCGACCTCGGTGCTCACGTTCGCCTACGAACAGGCCAACGGCGGCCAGTGCATCAGTCCGGGCTGCGCGGCCGGCGCCATCGTCAGCTACGCGCTCGACAAGGCAACCGAGGGAAATCCCACCCCCTGCCATCGCCTGAACAGCGTCGAACGTGCGCTCAGCACCCGCTGCGGTGCGTATGAAGCCGGCAGCCTGCTGACCAAAGACGTCACTGCGTCGGGCTTGCCGGTCTGCCCGCTGAGCCTTGCCGCACGCGACCCGGCCCTGTGGCCGGTGTTGCCCGAACTGCTCGCCAAAGGCGCCTCGCCCGAACGCTGCGTGCAGCCGCCGCTGGTGGCGCTGGCGCAGAGTTCGCCCTGCCCCGACTTCTCCATCGCCTCGTCCGAGTCGCTGGCGGCGCTGCGCTGGCTGGCCGACGCCGACGCACGCGCCGTGCACCACGACGTGCTGCGCATGCTGAGCTGCCCCGCGGCGCGCAACGCCGGCCTCGGCACGGTGATCGACACCTGGGTCGAGCACGGCCAGCTGCCGCCACGCGGCCTCGCCTTCGGTCCGTTCAGCGCGCTGCACCCGAGCGCACTGGACTCGCCCCTGTCGCGCGCGCTCGAGGCGCAGGGCCACCGCGCCCGCGCCAGCCTCGGCGCCTACGACGGCCGCTTGCCGACGAGTTTCGACCTGGCGCTGCGCGACGGCGACCGCGCCGCGCTCGACTGGTGGCTCGACCGCGTGCCCGAACTCGCCAACCGCGTGCCCTCGCGCGACGGCAGCCAGCTGCCGTGGGTTCCGCTGGCGCGCGTGATCACCCCGACCTACCTTGCCGACCCGGCCCAGCAGACGCCGCTGGTGGCCTACCTGATCGAACGCGGCGCCGATCCCTGGCGCGCC
>DASWVR010000305.1:0-8199 GCA_036401155.1 Piscinibacter sp.
CGTTCAACATCATCTACTCGTCGGGCACCACCGGCACGCCGAAAGGCATCGTGCAGCCGCACCGCATGCGCTGGGCGCATGTGCAGCGCGGCGCGAGGTACGGCTACGGACCGCACGCGGTGACGCTGCTGGCCACGCCGCTGTACTCGAACACCACGCTCGTCGTGTTTTTTCCGACATTGGCGTTCGGCGGCACCGTGGTGCTGATGCCCAAGTTCGACGCGGCCGGGTTTCTCGACCTGTCGCAACGCCACCGCGTGACGCACACGATGCTGGTGCCGGTGCAGTACCGGCGGATCATGGCGCGGCCGGACTTCGGCGAGCACGACCTGTCGTCCTACCGCATCAAGTTCTGCACCAGCGCGCCGTTCCCCGCCGCGCTGAAGGCCGATGTGCTCGCCCGATGGCCCGGCGGCCTGGTCGAGTTCTACGGCCTGACCGAAGGCGGCGGCACCTGCATCCTCGACGCCCATCTGCACCCGGACAAGCTGCACACCGTGGGCCGCCCCGCGCCAGGCAGCGACATCCGCCTGATCGACGACGACGGGCGCGAGGTCGCGCCGAGCCAGGCGGGCGAGGTGGTGGGCCGTTCGCCGGGCATGATGTCGGGCTACCACGGCCGGCCGGAGGCGACGCGCGAGGCGCTGTGGTATGCCCCGGACGGATCACGCTTCATCCGCACCGGCGACATCGGGCGCTTCGACGCCGACGGCTTCCTGACGCTCATCGACCGCAAGAAGGACATGATCATCTCGGGAGGATTCAACGTCTACCCGAGCGACCTCGAGGCGCAGTTGCGTGCGCATGCCGCGGTGGCGGATGTGGCGGTGCTGGGCGTGCCGAGCGAACAATGGGGCGAGACGCCGGTCGCCTTCGTGGTGCGTCAGCCCGGCGACGAGACACGCGCCGGCGACTTGCGCGACTGGCTCAATGCGCGGGTGGGCAAGACGCAGCGCCTCGCCGATCTCGAACTCGTCGAGGAACTGCCGCGCAGCGCGATCGGCAAGGTGCTCAAGCGCGAGCTGCGCGAGCGCTGGATGTCTCGCAGCCGCTGACGTCGCCTCGGCCGCCGGGTCGCGGGCGTTCACGGCCTCAGCGCGCGGCCGCCGGGTCAGACCGGCTCGGCTTCTGCCTCCTGCGCCGCCGGCGCGGGGGCGGGCGCTGCGAGCACTGGTTTCAGCCGCGCAGTGAAGTGCCGCAGCACCGGCGGCTCCCACTCGAACTCGTAGCCCGGCAGGAGGCGGGCCATGCGGCGCAAGGTGCCGAACACATCGGCCACGTAGTCCATGTGGCTGTTGGTGTAGGTGCGCCGCGGAACGGTCAGCCGCAGCAGCTCCATCGCCGCGGGCTCCTGCTCGCCGGTCTTCGGGTTGCGGCCCAGCAGCAAGGAGCCGATCTCCACCGCCCGCACGCCGCCTTCCAGGTACAGCGCCACCGCCAGCGAGTGCGCCGGAAAACGATGGGGCGCGATGTGCGGCAGCAAACGCTTCGCGTCGACGAACACCGCGTGTCCGCCGGTCGGCGTCTGAATCGGGATGCCCTGCTGCTGCAGGCGCTCGCCGAGGTAGGCCACCTGGCCGATGCGGTAGTCTAGGTACTCCTGCTGCAGCGACTCGCGCAGGCCGATGGCCATCGCCTCCATATCGCGCCCGGCCAGGCCGCCGTAGGTGACGAAGCCTTCCATCGGCACGCAGCGCGCCTGCACCGCGCGGAACAGGTCCACGTCCTCGCGGAAGCAGCACAGCCCGCCGATGTTCACCAGCCCGTCCTTCTTGGCCGACATCGTGAACATGTCGCCGTACGAGAACATCTTCTTGACGATCTCGCCGATGGTGGCGCCGCGCCACGCCGGGTCGCGTTCGCGGATGAACCAGGCGTTCTCGGCGTAGCGGGCGACGTCCAGCACCAGCGGAATGCCGTGCCGGCGCGCAATGGCATGCACCGCGGCCAGGTTGTCCATGGCCACGGGCTGCCCGCCGGCACTGTTGCACGTGAGCGTGGCGACGATGCCGGCCACCGCCTGCGGGCCGTGCCGGGCGATCACCGCCTGCAGGGCGTCGAGGTCGAAGTTGCCTTTCCATGGATAGGCCGTGGCCGTGTCGATGGCGCGCGGCGTGAGCACGTTGATGGCCGACGCGCCGGCCATCTCGACGTGGGCCTTGGTGGTGTCGAAGTGGAAGTTCGAGATGAACACCGGCTGCACCTCGGGCCGCCGCCGGCGCACCCGCGCCACCAGCTCGGGAAACAGGATCTGCTCGGCGCCGCGGCCCTGGTGGGCGGGAATGGTGTACGGGTACCCGAACAGCTCGCGCACGGTGTCGCGCAGGTGGATGAAGTTGCGGCTGCCGGCGTACGACTCGTCGCCGAGCATCATGCCGGCCCACTGGCGGTCGCTCATGGCGCCGGTGCCGCTGTCGGTGAGCAGGTCGATGTAGACGTCGTCGGCGTCGAGCCCGAACAGGTTCCAGCCTGCGGCTTCGAGCGCGCGGCGCCGGTGTTCGGGGGCGCACAGGCGGATGGGCTCTACCATCTTGATGCGGAAAGGTTCGGGCAATGGGCGCACAGGTATGGACATGATCGGATCCGGGTGGTTCGTGGGCGGCGGCGCGCCATGCCGTGCAGCGGCAGGCGCGGTCAGGAACACGCCGGCCCCGTGCAGCAGCGGGCCGGCCGGATCAGGCTCGCGGGAAGTCGTCCGTGAGCACGATGTCCAGGTTGTACCAGTGGGGCAGACGATCGCCCTCGACGGCGACCCCGCGCCGCCGGCAGCCCTCGGCGCGCAGCGCGCGCAGGCGGTGCGCGGCGCCGCAGCGGGAGCGGGCGCGATGGAGCGTGGCGCAGTGGAACATCACCAGGCGAACGTACCAGCAGCGGTGCGGCGGAGCAACCGGCCAGCGCAGTCGCCGAACGCGAAGATTGACTCCGCGCAAAGCGGCTCGCTGCGCGCGGGGTCGCGCGCCGGCGAGGAGCGGCCATGAGGGTTGCCACCCTGGTGGCCATCGTCGCCTCGATCCTCGGTGCCGCAGCGGCCTGGGCGCAAGGGGCCGCAGTCGCCCAAACCGGCCCGACCGCCGGCGTCGAAGACACCATGGCGCAGCGCATGCAGGCGTGCGTGATCTGCCACGGCAAGGAGGGCCGCGCCACGCGCGAAGGCTACTTTCCGCGCATCGCCGGCAAGCCGGCGGGCTACCTCTACAACCAGCTGCACAACTTCAAGGCCGGGCGGCGGCAAAACGACGCCATGAGCCACCTGCTGCAGCACCTGTCGGACGACTACCTGCGCGACATCGCCAATCACTTCGCCGAGCTCGACCTGCCGTATCCGCCGATGCGGCCCAGCGGCCTCACGCCGCAGCAGCAGCGCCTGGCGGAGAAGCTGGTCTTCGAAGGCGTGCCCGAGCGCGAGCTGCCGGCCTGCGCCGACTGCCATGGCCGGCAGATGGCAGGGAGGCTGCCCGCGATGCCGGGACTGCTCACGCTGCCCGCGGACTACCTGAACGCGCAGCTCGGGCGCTGGCGCAACGGGCAGCGCAAGGCCATGGATCCCGACTGCATGGCCGAGATCGCGAAGCGCCTGACTCCCGAGGAGGTCAGCGCGGTGTCGCGCTGGCTCTCGGCGCAGACGATCGACGCGGGCACGAAGCCCGCCCCCGCCCTCGGAGCGGCCCTGCCGATGCCTTGCGGAGGCGTCGAGCGATGACGGCCGCCGCATCCTCGCGCCGACGCCGGGCGTGGTGGCTCCTGCTTCCGGTGGCCGTCGCGGCGGCGCTGGCGGCGGTCATCGCCTGGTTGAACCTGCGTGGTGAACCGCCGCTGGCGCCCGACGCGCTGGGCAGGGCAGCGGCTGCGCCCGAACTCGTCGAGCGGGGCGCCTACCTCGCTCGTGCCGGCAATTGCGTGGGTTGCCACACCCTCGCCGGCGACGCGCCGTTTGCCGGCGGGCGCGGCGTCGAGACGCCGTTCGGAACGGTCTTCGCGCCCAACATCACCCCCGACGCGCAGACCGGCATCGGCGGCTGGTCGTCGAGCGAGTTCTGGCGCGCGCTGCACCACGGCCGCTCGAAGGTCGGCCGCCTGCTGTACCCGGCATTCCCCTACCCGAGCTTCACACTCGTCACGCGCGACGACTCCGACGCGTTGTTCGCTTTCCTGCGCAGCGTCCAGCCCGTGAACCGGGCGAACACGCCGCACGCACTGCGCTTTCCATACGGCACGCAGGCCGCCCTCGCCGTCTGGCGGGCGCTGTTCTTCAGGCCGGGCGAGTTCGTGCCGCAAGCCGGGCAGGGCGCGCAATGGAACCGCGGCCGCTACCTCGTCGAAGGCCTGGGTCACTGCGCCGCCTGCCATTCGGGACGCAACATCCTCGGCGCCACCCGGGTGAACGCACGGTTCGCCGGCGGGTTGATGCCCGACGAGGCGTGGTACGCGCCGTCGCTCGCGAACCCCAGGACGGCGGGTGTGCAGGAGTGGCAGCGCGACGAGGTCGTCATGCTGCTGAAGAACGGTGTCACGCCGCAGGCGTCGGTGGCCGGGCCGATGGCCGAGGTCGTGTACAGCAGCACGCAGTACCTCGGCGAAGCAGACCTCGCGGCCATGGCGCGGTACCTTCAGTCCCTGCCGGTGCAGGCTCACGAGGAGCAGGAGTTCCAACGCGCTTCGGCCGACGTGCTTCGACGCGGCGCGAAGTTGTACGAGGACCACTGCGCGGCATGCCACGGCGCGCAGGGCGAGGGCGTGGCGTCGATCTACCCGGCGCTCGCCGGCAACCGGTCGGTCACCCTGGACGCGCCCAACAACCTCATCCAGATCATTCGCAGGGGCGGCTTCCCGCCGAGCACGGCCGGCAACCCGCGGCCTTTCGGCATGCCGCCGTTTCAGCAGATTCTTCCCGACGAGGACATCGCCGCGGTGGCCACCTTCGTGCGCCAATCCTGGGGCAATGCGGCCGCGCCCGTGTCGGCGTTCGACGTCCACCGGACGAGATGAGCCGCTGCGAGGCGCCGGCGCGTGCTTGGATCGACCCATAATCGGTGCAATGTCACCACAGGTCAGTCAGCCCACAGAAGCAGCTCCGCTGCGACCGGGAGGACGCGCGGCTTGGGTGGCGGGCGAGGGCGTTGCGCCGAGCTTGCGAGAGATTCTGTTTCATTCGACATGGAAGCAGAGGGCGTTGCTGGCGCTGGCCGTCGGTACGCCCTTTGCGCTCGCTGCGCTCTCCGCATCTCAGCATCGCGCGAGGGTGATCACCGAAGCGCATGAAGGCGCACAGAGATCCGTTGTCGCGCTCGAGCAGCACGCTGCCAATGTGATCGATGCCCACGTGCTCATTCTGCGGCAGGTCTCCATCCTCGCTCACGGGCTCTCTTCCGAACAGATCCGCAACGGCCAACTCCTGAGGGTCAGCCTTGCCGACTTCTCGCGGGACCTGAGCCAGGTATCGTCGATCGGCATCACCGATGCCAGCGGCAACCTGATCACCAGCTCACCCGGCGCGAGCGTTGGCGAGAGATCGGTCGCGGATCGCGACTTCTTCGTGGAACACGCGCGGGGCGCGGCCGTCGGTGTCTTCGTGAGCCATGTCTTCTCGGCAGGCGCACCGCAGGAGCGGCACTTTGCGTTGAGCATGGCGCGCTCGCTGCCATCCGGCGAGTTCGCCGGCGTGGCTTTCACCGCCATCCCGCTGAGCCACTTCATCAGCTTCTGGAAGCACTTCACTCCGTCGCGCGGCTATTTGATCCCGATGGTGCGACCGGACGGTGCGCTCATCGTCAGGTACCCGCACACGGACAGCCCGCAACAGCTGGATCCTCGCGGCCCTTTCATCTCACGGCTCAAGCGTTCACCGCGCGGCATCTACACGGCGGTTTCGAAGGTGGATGGTGTCGAACGCATCAACGCCTACAGCCAGGTCAAGAACTACCCGTTGTATGTGAGTTTCAGCGTCGAAACTGCGACCGCTCTTCAAGGCTGGCGCGAGCAAGTCGCCGCAGCAGCAGCGCTCGCGGCCGTGATCGCTTCCTTGCTGGTCGCGCTGTGGCTCGTGGTGGTGCGGCAGTCGCATGTGCAGCGGCAGTCCGCGGCCACGTGGGAAGCCGCCGCGCGCGCGCTCGAGCAGGAGATCGCGTTGCGCGAAGACGCGCAGGAAACAATGCGTGCAGGGGCGGAGCGCGTCACGTTCGGCAACCAGCTGATCGGCATCGTCAGTCACGATCTGCGCAACCCCCTCAACACGATCTCGCTGACCGCCACCGTCATGGCGCGTCGCGGTGCGCTCGGCCCGCAGGATGCGCAGCTCGTGCAGCGCATACAGAACGCTGCCGAACGTGCCGCCCGCCTCGTTCGCGACCTGCTGGACTTCACACAGGCCCGGCTCGGTGGGCGCATCCCTGCCCAACCGCGGCCGATGGACGTGCACGAGTTGCTCAAGTCTGTGCTCGCCGAACTCGAGGCCGGCTACCCAGGGCGGATCGCCTGCTCGCTCGACGCAGCTGATCCTCGAGGCGAGTGGGACCCGGATCGGCTCTCGCAAGTGGTCGAGAACCTGGTCCTCAATGCGCTGAAGTACGGGGCCGCCGACGGCGTGGTCCGGGTCACGACGAACTCCGAGGGGGCGTCGCTCCTGATGGAGGTCCACAACGATGGCGAACCCATCCCACCCGGCCAGCTCGAGGCGATCTTCGAGCCGCTCCAGCGCGGGGCAGAAGCGGGTCAGACGAACCCCGACCGGAGCATTGGCATTGGCCTGTACATCGTCAAGCACATCGTCGAAGCGCACGGCGGGAAAGTCAGCGCCCGATCTCTGAGCGGATACGGCACCACATTCGCAGTTCGCCTACCCAAGCATCGCTAGCGGGTTCGGCCGACGAGGCCGTTGCCACCGAACCGCGGCGCGCCCTGCCGCGACCCTTGGTGCCGGCGGCTCATTGCTTGCCCGTCACGTCGCGCAGGAGCAGCATGTCGATCAGCCGCGCCGAGGCGCCGTGGTAGAAGCCCGGCTCCTGCCGCGGTGCGTCGTTCGGCGGATTGCGATAGGTGCCGAAGACCATGTCCCACAGCGGCAGATCGGCGTAGTTGTGGGCATGCACGCCGCGCGCGTGGTGGATGCGGTGGCTTTCCGGACGCTGGATCAGCACACCCAGCCAGCGCGGGGTGCGCACGTCGGCATGCTGGAACACGGCGCAGAACGTGAGCACGGCGGCGGCCACCGCGCCGGCCTGCGGCGTGAGCCCCAGCAGCGGATACAGGACCAGGCTGGACCAGGTGATGAAGAACGCCGCGTCCAGCGGATGCAGGTAGTACGCGCCCCATGCGTCGAGGCTCTCGGCGCTGTGGTGCATCTGGTGGCCGAGCCGCCACAGCCAGTCGAAACGGTGCGCGGCGCGGTGGTAGCCGTAGTGGACGAGCTCGTACACGAGCACGCCGACGACCGCACCGCCCACCGTGCCCAGGGCGCTGCCATCGAACAGGCTGCGGCCGGCGAACAGCTCCAGCCACCAGGCGCCCAGCACCAGCGAGAGCGCGAAGTTGACGGCGGTGACGACCAGTGCGCGTGTTCGCCAGCCGCGGGTGCGCCGGTCGCCGTGGGCGCGGTGCAGGAGATCGATGGCCAGGAAGGTCGGCAGCAACGCCAGGGTGATGATTTCAAGCCAGGACATGGGTCGCTCCCTCTGAGTGGTGGTAGGGGAAGAGCGGGGCGCGGCCGCGCTCGCGCGTGGCCGCGATGGCTGGGCGCGCCGGCAGCTCGCGCAGCCAGCGCGCAACGTGGGCTGCCGCCTCCTCGGGCCGGCGCGCCCAGCTGAAGTGGCGACGGCGCGGCGGGTCGGCGAGCACGCCTTGCATCGAGATGCGCGTGATGCTGGCCGACTCGAGCTTGGCCAGCAGCTCTTCGACGGCGCCCGGCGGCGCGAAGGGATCGCGCCGCACCGAAAGCGACAGCACGGGCACGCGCAGGCACTGCGTGGACCACTGGTGGCTGCGCCGGCTGCCTTCGAGCACGTACTGCCCGGTGCTGGCGTTGAGCGACCAGTCGCGCATCAGGCGTCGCGGTTGTTCGCCGCCGAATCCGAGCAGACGCCCCGGGTACCAGGGCAGCACCGACGCGGCCACGCCGATGCCGGTGACCGCCAGGCGCGCCGCCAGCCGCCTGCCGCGCGGCCAGGCGCGAAAGTGCGCGGTGCCGCTGGCCACCAGCGCGAGCCC
>DASWVR010000306.1:0-22553 GCA_036401155.1 Piscinibacter sp.
ACCGCCGCCTTGGCCTGTACCCTCACCGGCACCGGCGCCGGCGTCGCCGGAGCCCGTGCCGGCCGCACCGGTGGAGGCGGCCGCGCCTGCACCGGCGCCGGCGCCCACCATCCCGCCTTCGGCCGTGCAGTACATCGAGCCGCCGCCGCTGGCCTATCCACGCGCCTCGCGTCGCGCCGGCGAATCCGGGCGTGTCGTCCTGCGTGTCTTCATCGACGCGACCGGCCTGCCGCGCGAGGTGCAGGTGCAGCGCTCTTCGGGCTTCGCCCGCCTGGATGCCGCTGCTGCCGGGGCCGTGCTGAAGGCGCGCTTCAAACCCTACAGCGACCACGGCCAGGCGATTGCCGGCTGGGCGCTGGTTCCTCTGACCTTCGACCTGGAGACATGACATGAATATCGACTCGGCCCTCGGCATGGGCCACTTCATCGCGCAAAGCGACGTGGTGGGCAAGGCGCTGTTGATCGTCCTGCTCGCGATGTCGGTGCTGTCGTGGGCGATCCTCGCGGTGAAGGGGCTCACGCTGGTCGTGCGCCGGCGCCGCAGCGAAGCCTTCCTGAACCTGTTCTGGAACGCCACCTCGCTCGACGCGGTGGCCGGCGAGATCGCCACGCACGGCGCGCAGGACCCGTTTTCCCACCTCACCAGCCACGCGATGCACGCGCGGGCGCACCACGCCAGGTACGGCGCGGCCAAGCTCGAAGAAGCCGGCACCGCGAGCGACTTCGTCACGCGCACGATCAAGAAGGTGCTGGACGAAGAGACGATGCGGCTGGAGAACGGCCTCACGCTGCTCGCCACCGTCGGCGCCACCGCGCCCTTCGTCGGCCTGTTCGGCACGGTGTGGGGCGTCTATCACGCGCTGGTGGCGATCGGCATGAGCGGGGCCGGCACGCTCGACAAGGTGGCCGGCCCGGTGGGCGAGGCGCTGATCATGACGGGGCTCGGCCTGGCGGTCGCCATCCCCGCGGTGATGGGTTTCAACTGGCTCACGCGCGCCAACCGCGTGATGCTGGCCAAGCTCGACGCGTTTGCCTACGAGCTGCACACCTTCGTTGCCCTCGGCCAGCCGCTGGGCGCCGACGCCGCGCCGCCGGCCAGGCTGCGCCCGCTGCCCTCGGCACGCGGCCTGCAGCCGGCGACGGCGTGAGGCGCGGCCATGGCATTCGCGAGCTTCGATGCCCGACACGCCGGCACGCCGATGTCGGAGATCAACATGGTCCCGCTGATCGACGTGATGCTGGTGCTGCTGGTGATCTTCATCATCACCGCGCCGCTGCTCACGCACAGCGTCAAGCTGCAGCTGCCGCAGGCGACCTCGCAGGTCCACCCGGCGCAGGCCGAGAAGATCGAATTCGCGATCGATGCGGCGGGCGCCCGGTTCTGGAACGGCCAGCCCGTGACACGCGCCGAGGCGGCGCGCCGCTTCGCCGCCGAGAGCGCGCGGCAGCCGCAGCCCGAACTGCATCTGCGTGCCGACCAGGGCGTGGCCTACCGCGTGGTCGCGCAGACGCTCGCCGACGCCTCGAAGGCGGGCCTCGGCAAGGTCGGCTTCGTGAGCGAACCCGACAGCGCAGCGCCTTGAGTTCGGGTTGCTCCCTCTCCCTCCGGGAGAGGGCAGGGGTGAGGGCCGCGCGCGCCCTGCCTCGACCCTCTCCCGGAGGGAACGACCTGTCTCTTTCAACCAACGAACAACATGAAGCACAACACCCCACGACCAAGCTCCCTTCCGCTCAGCCTGCGTGCGGCCGCACTCGCGCTGGTCTTCGGTTCGGCCCAGGCCCAGCAAGGCCAGACGCCGGCCGACGATGAACGCGAGCCGCGGCCGGAGGCCGCGCTGCCGGAGGTCAAGGCCACCGCCACGCGCGAACGCGACGGCGTGGTGGCCACCGGCGCGAAGTTCGAGACGCCGCTGCGCGACATCCCGCAGACCATCACGGTCATCGACCGCAGGATGCTCGACTCGCAGGCCGCCGCCTCGCTGAAGGACTCGCTGCGCAACGTGCCCGGCATCACGCTCGGCGCGGGCGAGGGCGGCGTGATAGGCGACAACATCAATCTGCGCGGCTTCTCGGCGCGCACCGACATCTACCTCGACGGCCTGCGCGACCGCGGCCAGTACGCACGCGACGTGTTCTCGCTCGACGCGGTGGAGGTGCTGAAGGGCCCGTCGTCGATGCTGTTCGGCCGCGGCTCGACCGGCGGCGTGATCAACCAGGTGAGCAAGAAGCCCGAGCTGCGCAACCGCGGCGAAGTCGGCGCGACGCTGGGCACCGACGACTACCTCCGCGTGACGGCCGACGTCAACCGCCAGCTCTCCGAGACCTCGGCCGCGCGCGTGGCGATCTTCGGCCAGGACATCCGCTCCGCACGCGACGTCGAGCGCCTGCGCGATGTCGGCATCGCGCCGTCGATTCGCTTCGGTATCAATATGCCCACCGAGATCACTCTGTCGGCGCTCATCCAGCGCAACGACGACATCCCCGACTATGGCTTTCCCTTCGTCACGACCAGCGGCCCGGGCACGCTGCGCCAGCCGATCAAGGCGGCGCCGCACGTCTTCTACGGCTACAGCGACGACCGTTTCGACCAGTCGGTCAACGTGCTCACGGCCGCCGTGCAGCACCGGCTCAGCCCCTCGACGACCTTGCGCAACCGCACGCTATTGAGCCACCACACGACCGAAGCGTCGCCGACGCCGCTCGGCGGCGTGTCGCGCACCGATGGCGGCACGCCCACGCTCGGCGATCCGCTCGAACTGCTGACGGCGACGCGCCAGGACCGCGACCGCGCGCTGCGCGACCGCAGCGTCGTCAACCAGACCGACCTCACGCTGAAGCTTTCGGCCGGCGGCCTGCAGCACACGCTCACGAGCGGCATCGAGCTGGCGTGGGAGCAGTCGCGCGAGAACCGCCATGTGTGGAACACGGCGGCGGTCGATGCGGCCGTGAACCTCGGCCAGCCGGTGCTGCGCGCGCGCCCCGGCGAACGTGCGCTGACCCGCACCGTGACCACCACCGCCGAAACGCTCGCGGCCTACGTCAACGACCAGGTCGACATCGGTGCCCACTGGAAGCTCGTCGCCGGACTGCGCGGCGAACGCTTCAAGGCGCGCAGCGAAGTCGAAAAGCACGCGTTGCCGCCCGGCTTTCCGGTGGACAACACGGTGGCCGCCGCGCCGAAGTCGCAGACCGTCTGGAGCCCGCGGGCCGGCGTGCTGTTCCAGCCGACCGAGGCGCAGTCCTGGTATCTCTCCTACGGCACATCGTTCAACCCGTCGGCCGAGGCCGTCAGCGCCAGCGCCACCACCGCGCGGCTCGATGCGGAGAAGAACCGCTCGGTCGAGGCCGGCGTGAAATGGGATCTGCTGGACGGCGAGCTGACGCTCAACGGCGCGCTGTTCCGCACCGAGAAGACCAACGCCCGCGTGCGCGACGGCGCCGGCTCGGTGCAGGTGACGGCGGGGCGCATCCGCGTGCAGGGCCTCGAGCTGAGCGCGTCCGGCCGCATCACGCCGGCCTGGCAGGTCTTCGGCGGCTACACCTTCCTCGACGGCCGCATCGTCAGCTCGCCGGAGATCGGCACCGGCGCCGATGCCGGCATCGCCGCGCAAGGCAAGCGCAGCCCCAACACGCCGCGCCATACCGCGACCATCTGGACCACCGCGCGGCTCACGCCGCAGTGGGAAGTGGGCGGCGGCGTGCTGAAGTCGACCCGGCGCACGCTGAACAACCTCGAGACGGCCGCGGTGGACGGCTACACCCGCGTCGACGCGACGCTCGCCTACCTGCAGAAGGCCTGGGAGCTGCGGCTGAACCTGCAGAACCTCACCGACCGCCACTACTTCGAGGGCAGCAGCGCCGGCCGGGCCACGCCGGTGCGCGGCCGCACGCTGCTGGCAAACGTGCTCTACCGCTTCTGACGCACCGGAGGAGCGACCATGATCGTGCAGATTCCCCAGCTGCTGGACGCCGCCGCCGTGTGCGACGCGCGAACGCGGCTGCTCGCGGCGCCGTGGGTCGCCGGCCTGGTGACGGCCGGCCACCAGGGCGCGCGGGTCAAGCACAACCGCCAGCTCGCCGAGGGCTCGGCGCTGGCGAACGAGCTGGGCGACACCGTGCTCGCCGCGCTGGAACGCCACCCGCTGTTCATCAGCGCGGCGCTGCCGGCGCGTGTCTATCCGCCGATGTTCAACCGCTACGAGGACGGCGAGACCTTCGGCAGCCACGTCGACAACGCCGTGCGGCTGCTGCCCGGCAGCGACCGGCGGCTGCGCACCGACCTGTCGGCCACGTTGTTCCTCGCCGAGCCCGACGACTACAAGGGCGGCGAGCTGCTGATCGAAGACACCTACGGCGCCCACTCGGTCAAGCTGCCGGCCGGCGACCTGCTGCTGTACCCGTCGACCAGCCTGCACCGCGTCGAGCCGGTGACACGCGGCGCGCGCCTCGCCTGCTTCTTCTGGGTGCAGAGCATGGTGCGCGACAACGGGCAGCGTGCCTTGCTGTTCGACCTGGACACCACGATCCAGCGCCTCGCGCAGACGGGCGCCGACGAGGCGGCGCGCCTGCAGCTGACGGCCTGTTATCACAACCTCCTGCGCATGTGGGCCGAACCATGAGGAGCGCCGTGTTGACCTGGCTCGCCCGGGCCGCCGCGCCGGGCTGCCCCAAGCAAGGCCCGACCCTCCCGGAGGGTGGATCGCCGTACCCGGCGATCCGGGTGCCGTCGATCACGCCGGCGCAGCGGGCGCACCGGCGCAGCGTCAGCTTCCTGCGCTGGCTGCGCCGCATCCACCTCTACGTCGGGCTGTGGGGCGCGGCGCTCGGGCTGCTGTTCGGTGCGACCGGCATCCTGCTCAACCACCGCGCCATCATGAAGATTCCGATGGACAAGGCAGTGCAGCGCAGCGCGCAGCTGCCGCTGCCCGCGACGCCGCCGCAGCGCTTTCGCACGCCCGAGGAGATGGCGCAATGGCTGCAGATCGAGCTGCGGTTCGCGAACCCGCCGCAGCGCCGCGTCAGGGCCGAAGCGCCCAAGCGCGTGGTCTGGGCCGATCGCGAACTCGAGCAGCCGGCGCGCTGGACCTTCAGCTTCCAGGCGCCTGGACGCGGCGTGAACGCCGAATACGTGGTCGGCAACCGCTTCGTCAAGGTCGACTCGCTGGACGCAACGCCGATCGGCACCTTGACACGATTGCACATGGCGGTGGGCGTCAGCGCCTTCTGGGTGTTGCTGTCGGACACGATCGCCGGCGGGATGATCGTGCTGTCGGTCACCGGACTGCTGCTGTGGTCGCGCCTGCACACCATCCGGCTCGCCGCCGTCGGGGTGTCGACCGCGGCGCTGCTGGGCGGCGTGTGGACTCTCTGGAGCACGGCGTGAGGAACGCCGATTGCTGCGCCTGGGGGATTGCGACTCCAGGAGACGACGATGCCCAGCGATTCCGGCGCCACCACCTCGTTTTGGATGAACGTGCATCTGCCGCGCTTCGGGCCGCTCGCGGCCGACACGCAAGCCGATGTCTGCATCGTCGGTGCGGGCATTGCGGGCCTGAGCACCGCCTACCACCTCGCCCGCGAGGGCAAGTCGGTCATCGTCGTCGATGACGGCAACATCGGCGGCGGCGAGACGGGCCGCACCACGGCGCATCTCTCCAACGCCTTCGACGATCGCTATCACCACGTCGAGAGCCAGCACGGCGAAGAGGTGAGCCGCTGGGTGGCGGAAAGCCATACCGCGGCCATCACGCGCATCGAGGCGATCGTGCAGGGCGAGGACATCGACTGCGACTTCCGCCGTGTCGACGGCTACCTGTTCGCGCCCGACGATGCGGACCCGGACGAACTCGAGCGCGAACTCGACGCGGCCCACCGTGCCGGGCTGGTCGGCGTGCGCCGGGTCGAGTCCCCGCCGGGCACGACACGGCCGCTCGGTCCGGCGCTGCTCTTTCCCGACCAGGCGCAGATCCACCCGCTCGCCTACCTGAAGGGCCTGGCCGATGCCGTCATCGCGCTCGGCGGGCGCATCGTCAATGGCACCCACGTGGTGGACGTCGAGGACGGCCACCCGACGACGGTGCGCACGCACGACGGCCACCTCATCCGCGCCGCCGCGACGGTGGTGGCGACCAACACGCCGATCAACAACCGCTTCGTCATCCACACCAAGCAGGCGGCCTACCGCAGCTTCGTGGTGGGCATGAGCGTCGTGACCGGCAGCGTGCCGTATGCGCAGTGGTGGGACACGCTGGACCCGTACCATTACGTGCGCATCGCCGGCATGCTCGACGAGGCGAACGACCTGCTGATCGTCGGCGGCGAGGACCACAAGACGGGCCAGGAAGACGATGCCGAGCGCCGCTTCGAACGCCTCGCCGCGTGGACCGCCGAGCGCTTCCCGGTCAACGGCGAACCGGTGTTCCGCTGGTCGGGGCAGGTGATGGAGCCGGTGGACAGCCTCGCCTTCATCGGCCGCAACCCCGGCGACAACCATGTGTTCATCGTCAGCGGCGACTCGGGCAACGGCATGACCCACGGCACCATCGCCGGCATGCTGCTGACCGACCTGATCCTCGGCCGCGACAACCCCTGGCGCCACGCCTACGACCCCGGGCGCAAGTCGCTCAAGGCGAGCGGCGAGTTCACCAAGGAGAACCTCAACGTCGCGCGGCAGTATGCCGATTGGCTGCGGCCGGGCGAGGCCGGGGCGCTGGACGACATCGCACCCGGCGAAGGTGCGGTGATGCGCCACCAGCTGCAGCGCATCGCCGTCTACCGCGATCCACGCGGCACCGTGTGCGCGATGGACGCCACCTGCCCGCACCTCGGCTGCGTGGTCGCCTGGAACAGCGGCGAGAAGAGCTGGGACTGCCCCTGCCACGGTTCGCGCTTCGACGCCCACGGACAGGTCATCCACGGCCCGGCGGTGACGGGGCTCGCGGCCGTCGACCTGCCGACGGAGACGGCTGAGACCACCCCGGTGGCGGGAGCGGCGAAGATCGCCTGAGGCTCAGCGGCCCGGCGCGTCGCGCGCGCGCAGTTCGTCGCGCAGCACCGCGATCGCCGTGTCGCGCGTGATCAGGTCGGCGCGCAGGCGCACCAGCAGGGCGCGCAGCGTCTCGATGGTGTGGGCCTGCTGCTGCACCAGGCGCGTGGTGCGCTGCTGCACGCTGGCCAGCTCGCGCGCGAGTACGCCGTTCTCCTGGCGCAGCTGGCTCAACTGCGCGGCGTGGGCCGCGTCGTCGCCGCCGAAGCGCTGCTGCCACCAGTGAATCGCATTCAACACGTCCTGCACGGCGGCCGATTCGGCCAGGTTGATCGCATTCATGCGGATTGCCTCGTCCATGCCGCGGCGGGTTCGCCGCGATCGGAGATCATGTTAATAAGAATGATTCTCAATTGCAAGGACGCAGGTCAGAGCGGGGGCAATCCGTGGCGCGCTCGTGCGCGTGTGCACGCGTTGTCGCCGACGCCCATCGGCGCGCGCAGGCCGAACTCGCGGCACGGCGCGGGCCGCCACTCGTAGATGCCGCAGTGCGCGTCGAGGCCGACCGTGCCCACGAGCGCCGCGCAACGCGGCGCAGCGTGGTCGGTGCCGCGCATGCGGCACAAGCTGTCGTTGAGCTCGACGGCGAGCCCCGCCGGCACGCAGCCGCCTTGGTCGTCGAGTTCCTGGCGCGCGAAGTCGACCCGAAAGCTCGCGCAGCAGGCGCCGCAGCGGGTGCAGGGGTTGGCGGGAAGGGCAGGCATGCGATTCGCGAGTGTAGGCGGGCAAGACCCTCTGCGCGACGAGGATCGCGCGTGACCGGGCGGCTGCTCTCAGTGATGATGGTCCACAGCCGTTGCGGTGCAGCGGCATCGGAGAGGATCAGCATGGACGCACAGGAGAGCGATGTCGGAAAAGAGGTGAAAGCGGCGCTGGCGATCGATCCGCGGGTCGACCTGCATCGCTTTCCGATCAACGTGGTGGACAACGGCGAGGGCCTGCGCCTCGAAGGCGAGGTCCCGAGCATCGCGGCCAAGCGCATTGCGCTGGCGGTCGCACAGCGGGTGAGCGGCATCGACCGCGTGGTCGATGCACTGCGCCTGGTGCCTGCCGAAGCGCGCGGCGATGGCGAGATCCGCGACGCGCTGGTGCGCGGGCTGCTGCAGCAGCCGGAACTGCGCAACTGCACGCTGCGCCAGCACAACAAAGGCCGCGACGAGATGATGCAGGAAGCGCACGACGACTGGCCGAGCGGCGAGATCGCCTGCGGCGTCGAAGACGGCGTGGTGGCACTCGACGGCAAGGTGATCAGCCTGTCGCACAAGCGCATGATCGAGGCGATCGCGTGGTGGACGCCGGGCTGCCGCGACGTCGTCAACGAGCTGCAGGTGGTGCCGGCCGAAGAGGACAACGACGACGAACTGACCGACGCCGTGCGCCTCGTGCTCGAGATGGACCCGCTGGTGCATGCCGACCAGATCGGCATCAAGACCGAAGGCGGCGTGGTCACGCTCGGCGGCGTGCTGCAGCGCGACGAGGAGCGCCGCATGGCCGAGATGGACGCGTGGGCGGTGTGCGGGGTCGCCGAGGTGCACAACCACATCGAGGTGCAGCCGGGCTGAGCAACCTGTTCCGCCGCGCGGGGGCGAACCTCAGCGCGGCGGCCGGACCGCGCCGCGCCGCGCCGCCATCTCGTCGCCCATGCGCAGCAGCGCCTCGGCGTCCAGCAGCGTCACGACCAGCGGATAGACCACCTGCTCTTCGGTCAGCGCATGCCCGTCGTACAGGTCGCAAAAGCGCCGCGCCCGTGCGATCTGCGCCGCGCCGAACCCCTCGGCGCGGCCGGCGGCGAGCGCCGCCAGCCCGATGCGCAGGCGTGCCCATTGCGACTCCATGCGCAGATGGTCTTCCTGCAGCTTCAGCACCGCCGCCCGCAGTGCCGGGTCGCTCGCCTGTTCGAGCACGCGCGGGAAGATATGCTGTTCCTCGTCTTCATGGTGCTGCGGCGCGGCCTTGTCGAAGTAGCGCAGCACGTCGGCGGCGGCCTGGTGCACCGCAGCATCGACCGATCCTTGCTCGATTCGGCTGCAGATCTTTCGCAGCAGCGAGAGGCTTCGGCGCACCCGCTCGTGGCAGGCCTGCAGCATCGCCAGCGGCTCGTCGAAGCCGGCGGCCGGCGCGCTGAAGCCGGGCAGTGGAGCGGGCGGGCGGGGCGGGATGTTCATCGACTGCGGCCTGGTGCCGACACGATAGCCGTGTTCGCGCCGGGCCGTATTGATGGCAGTCACTCGCGCGCGGCGAGCCGAGCGGCCCCGCGCGCGAATTGTGGAGATGCCGCGCGAACGCTTGGCGCGGCGGTGATAAGTTCAATCCATGAGCGACGCGCGCACCGCCCGGCCCGACCCTGCCCCCGAACTGCAACCCGTGTCCGCCTGGACGCCGCTCGGCCAGCCGGTCTTTCGCATGCTGTGGATGGTGTGGGTCACCGCCAACGCCTGCATGTGGATGAACGACGTGGCCGCCGCCTGGCTCATGACGTCGCTGACTTCGTCGCCGGTGATGGTGGCGCTGGTGCAGTCGGCGTCGACGCTGCCGGTGTTCCTGCTGGGCCTGCCGAGCGGGGCGATGGCCGACATCCTCGACCGGCGCCAGTACTTCATGGCCACGCAAGTGTGGGTTGCGGTCGTGGCGCTGGTGATTTGCGCCGTGGTGGTGTTCGATGCGATGAGCGCCCCGCTGCTGCTCGCGCTGACCTTTCTCAACGGCATGGGCCTCGCGATGCGCTGGCCGGTGTTCGCGGCCATCGTGCCCGAATTGGTGCCGCGCCAACAGCTGTCGGCTGCGCTGGCGCTGAACGGCGTGGCGATGAATGCCTCGCGCATCATCGGGCCGATCGCGGCCGGCGCGATCATCGCGAGCCTCGGCAGCGCCTATGTGTTCGCCCTGAATGCGCTGCTGTCGGTGGCGGCGGCCTTGCTGATCCACCGCTGGAAGCGCGAGCGCAAGGTGAGCGCGCTGCCGGGCGAGCGCTTCGTCGGCGCGATGCGCGTCGGCTTGCAATACGTGCGCCAGTCGCGCCGCATGCACGCGGTGCTGCTGCGCGTGGCGCTGTTCTTCCTGCAATCGATGGCCTTGCTGGGCCTGCTGCCGCTGGTCGCCAAGGGTCTGCAAGGCGGCGGCGCCGGCACCTTCACGCTGCTGCTCGCCTGCATGGGCGGCGGCGCGGTCGCCGCGGCGCTGTACCTGCCGGGGCTGCGCGCGCGCGTTTCGCGCGACGAGCTGATCACCTATGGCACGGTGCTCCAGGCGAGCGCGATGCTGGTCGTCAGCCTCGCGTCCGCGCCCTGGGTGGCCGCCCTCGCGATGGTGGTGGCCGGCGCCGCCTGGATCTCGGTGGCCAATTCGCTCACTGTGTCGGCCCAGCTGGCGCTGCCCGACTGGGTCAGGGCGCGCGGCATGTCGATCTACCAGATGGCGTTGATGGGCAGCAGCGCAGTCGGGGCCGCCCTGTGGGGCCAGGTCGCCACCTGGACCGACGTCCAGACGAGCCTCGTGAGCGCATCGGTCGGCGCCATCGTGTTGCTGGCATTCACGCGCCGCTTCCAGGTCGAGGGCGGGGTTGCCGAAGACCTCACGCCGGCCGAGTTCGCGCGGCCGGCGGGAACCGAAATCGAGATCGACCCGCATGTCGGGCCGGTGCTGATCACTGTCGAGTACCGCATCGATCCGGCGGCCGCAGCGCAGTTCATGGAGGTCATGCAGGAGACACGGCGCAATCGCCTGCGCCACGGCATGCTGTCGTGGGGCCTGTTCCGCGATGCGGCCGACCCGGGCCTGTACATCGAGCACTTCGTCGACGAGTCGTGGGTCGAGCACCTGCGTCACTTCGAGCGCATGACGGCCTTCGACCTCGCGTTGCGGGAGCGGCGCATCGCGTTCCACGTCGGCCCCGAACCGCCCAAGTTGTCGCGCTACATCGCGCAGTCGCTGGAGCGCTGACGGGCCCTTACTCTTCTGAGGCAGGTGTAGGAAATGCACGACAGCAGGTTGCGGCGGGAGCCGACACACGGGCCGCGGGGTGCCGCTTAAGGTGGCGACATCCTCATCAAGGAGCGTGAGATGAAACGATCGAGCACTGTGATCGCGGCCTTTCTCGGCGTGCTGAGCCTGAGCGCCTGCGAACGCGAAACCGTGGTGACCACCCCGGCGCCTCCGCCGGTCGTCGCCAACAGCGACTCGGCCCCGCCCCCGGCGACCGTGGCGGTTCCGGTGCCGGTTCCGGTGCCGGGGCCGCCCGGACCGCAGGGTCAACCCGGCCCGACCGGCTCGCCGGGCGAGCCGGGCAAGCCCGGCGACACGAGCGTCGTCGTCGTGCCGCCGGCCGCGTCCGAGCCCAAATAAGCCGCCGAACGCCGGGCCTGCCCGCACGGGCAGCGGCCAGGGATTCAGTCCCCGTCGATCAAGCGCTGCGCCAGGCGCTCGGGCAGGCCGGCAGCGCGGATCTTCGCCGCGGCCGATTCGTGGTCGTAGGGCACGCGGTGGTAGGTCAACACCGCCAGGGCGGTGTCGAACAGGGCATAGCAGGCGGCGGGATTGCCGTCGCGCGGCTGGCCCGCGGAGCCGGGGATGACCAGCCACTGCCGCTGCCCCGACAGCGGGATGCTCACCCCGGGCACCGGCGCCGACTCGCCGCCGCGGCCGTTGGCGCCCAGGTGGTACAGGCGCGGCTCGTGCACGTGGCCGCAAAAGGTGAAGCGGCTGTCGGTGCAGAGCAGGCTGCGCACCGCCTCCAGGCGCGTCACGACATAGGCCCACTGCGTCGGCGCGAAGGCGTTGGCGTGCACGAACAGCCGGTCGTCCTCGCGCACCGACATCGGAAGCGCCGCGAGGAAGGCGAGCTGGTCGTCGTCCAGGTGTTTGCGCGTCCACGCGACCACCTCGCGCGCCTGCTCCACCATTGTCGGCGACGGACCCTTGACGACCGCCGCATCGTGGTTTCCCATCACCGCGATGGCCCCGCGGCGGACCTGTTCGATGACGTAGTCCACCACCCAGCCCGGCTCGGCGCCGTAGCCGACGAAGTCGCCCAGGAACGCATGGCGTTCGGCGCCCTGCGCGGCCGCGTGGGCCATGACCGCTTCCACCGCGTCGCGGTTGGCGTGGAGGTCGGTGACGAGGGCGAGCTTCATGGGGCCGGGTGGCCGCCATCCTACGGCAAGGCTTCCGCACGGGCCATTCACTGGCCGCAGTGACGCGCTTGCGCGCGCTGCACGGTTCAGAAGCCGAAGGCCTCGCGCATCACGTGGAAGATCCAGTGCTGCTCCATGCTGCCGCGCACCAGGTGCGCCCACGGACCGCGCGCGAACACGGCCACGTCCTCACCGGCGTGCGTCTCGCTGCTCATCGGTACGGCGGCCTCCTGCTTGAAGTCGTGCGCCGCCGTGTCCACGTCCGTCAGGTCCGGCCGGCCCGCGCTCGCGCGGTGGCCCGGGCCGTTGTGGTAGCCGAGCGTGGTGTAAGGCAGCCCGTTGTTGTCGCGGCCGAGCGTCGGCTCGTGGCCGTCGGCGTCGGCCAGGTCCTTCACCAACCCGAGGATCGGATTGCCGCGGTGCGGATAGCCGGCCATGGTGAACACATGGCTGTGGTCGGCGGTGACGATGATCAGCGTGTCCTGCTCGCTCGTCATCTCCATCGCGCGGCGCACCGCGTTCGACAGCTCGATGGTGTCCAGCAGCGCGCGCCTGGCGTTGCCGGCGTGGTGCGCGTGATCGATGCGGCCCGCCTCCACGTGCAGGAAGTAGCCGTGGCGGCTGCGCCGCAGCATGCGGATCGCCTTGTCGGTCATCTCGGTCAGCGAGGGCTCGCCGGCCGGGTCGCCTGCGCGGTCGGCTTCGTACTGCATGTGCGAAGGCTGGAACAGGCCGAGCAGGTGTTCGGTGCGCGCGGGGTCGATCGCGGCGAACTGCGCCTGGTTCCACACATAGGCGGCCCGGGGCCCGCGCGTGCTCAGCCATTCCTGCGTCAGGTCGCGGCCGTCGTTGCGGCGTCCCTTGGCGGACGGGAATTCGGTGTCGACGTGGTCGGCGCCGCCGCGCTGTTTGGGCAGGAAATGGCCCCGCCCGCCGCCGAGCGCGACCTTGAGGCTCGACCTGACCACCGGCGCCACCTCGATCAGCTGGCGCGCGATGTCCTTCACGCCGCAGCCCGGCGGCAGGTCGGCGTCGCCTTCCCAGCCGCGCGCGGGGGTGTGCGCGTAGGTGGCGGCGGGCGTGGCGTGGGTCAGCCGCGTGGTCGTCACCACGCCGGTCGCCTTGCCGCGTGTCGCGGCCAGCTCCAGGATGGTCGGCAGGGCGTTGGCGTTCACGCGCGCGGCATCGCACTCGTGGCGCGCCGTCAGGTGGTTCACCGACAGCATGCTGTCGCGGGCCTTGTGGCCGGTGAACAGCGCGGTGGCCGTCGGTGCCGAGTCGGCGGTCTGCTGGTCCCACGAATAGGTCTTCGCCAGCGCCGCATACGGCATGGTCTCGAACGAGAGCCGATTCTCCTCGCCGGGCTCGCCCCGGAGCTGGCCTTCGAGGATGCGCGCGGCGGTCTGCGTGGTGATGCCCATGCCGTCGCCGACGAAGATGATCACGTTCTTCGCGCGGTGCGTGATCGGGCGCAGCGCCTTCGACGCCTGCACGAAGGCGCGGCCGCTCGCGTCCCAGTCGGCCACGCTCTCCGGGCCTTTGACCAGCGGCTCGGCGGCCCAGGCTGGCGCGCAGAGCAGCAGGGCAAGCAACCCGCCGCGTGTCACAGCAGGCTGTCATCCCGGCGAAAGCCGGGATCCATGCGAGGCGGCCGACCATGGATCCCGGCTTTCGCCGGGATGACGTTGCATGGGAAACGTGCGTTCTGTATCAACCGATGCGCCCCAGCAGCAGATACTCCATCAGCGCCTTCTGCACGTGCATCCGGTTCTCGGCTTCGTCCCAGACCACCGACTGCGGGCCGTCGATCACCTCGGCCTCGACCTCCTCGCCGCGGTGTGCCGGCAGGCAGTGCATGAACAGCGCGTCGGCCTGTGCCGCGGCCATCATCTCGCGGTCCACGCACCAGTCGGCGAAGGCCTTCATGCGCGCCTCGTTCTCGGCCTCGTAGCCCATGCTGGTCCACACGTCGGTGGTCACGAGGTGGGCGCCGCGGCAGGCGTCGAGCGGGTTCTTGAAGCTCTTGACGCAACTGCCGTTGGTCACGCCCGCGACCTTGGGGTCGATCTCGTAGCCGCTCGGGGTGCTGACGTGCAGCGTGAAGCCGAGGATGTCGGCCGCCTGCAGCCAGGTGTTGGCCATGTTGTTGCCGTCGCCGACCCACGCGACCACCTTGCCGGCGATGCTGCCGCGCTGCTCGATGTAGGTGAAGACGTCCGCCAGGATCTGGCACGGGTGGTATTCGTTGGTCAGGCCGTTGATGACGGGCACGCGCGAGTTGGCCGCGAAGGCCTCGATCTTGGTCTGCTCGTAGGTGCGGATCATCACCAGGTCGACCATGCGGCTGATCACGCGCGCGCTGTCCTCCACCGGCTCGGCGCGCCCGAGCTGGCTGTCGCCGGTGGTGAGGTTCACGACCGAGCCGCCCATCTGGTACATGCCGGCCTCGAAGCTGACGCGGGTTCGCGTGCTCGCCTTCTCGAAGATCATCGCCAGCGTGCGGTCGACGAGCGGCGTGTACTTCTCGTAGTTCTTGAAGCGCTTCTTGATGATCGCCGTGCGCTCGAACAGGTAGCGGTATTCCTCGGCGCGGAAATCCTTGAACTGCAGGTAGTGCTTGGAAAGGCTCATGCCGGGTTTCATGGTTGGGGAGTCGACGCGAGGAAGTCCTTCACCAGCGGCGCGAGGATCGCGACGATCTGGTCGGCTTCGGGCCGGCTGATGATGAGCGGCGGCAGCAGGCGGATCACGCGGTCGGCGGTCACGCTGATCATCAGGCCGGCATCGGCCGCACGCATCAGCAGCTCGCCGCAGGGGCGGTCGAGTTCGATGCCGATCATCAGGCCCTGGCCGCGAATCTCGACGAAGCCGGGAAGGCCTTGGAACTCGCGCTGGAAAGCGCTGCGCAGGGCTTCGCCGATCTGCGCGGCGTTGTCGAGCAGCTTGTCTTCTTCCATGATCGTCAGCGTCTCGATGCCGGCGCGCATCGCGAGCGGGTTGCCGCCGAAGGTGGTGCCGTGGTTGCCGGGCTGGAGCACGCTCGCCGCGCGCGGGCCGCAGACGATCGCGCCGACCGGCACGCCCGAGCCCAGGCCCTTGGCCAGCGGCATCACGTCGGGCTGGATGCCGGCCCACTGGTGGGCGAACCATTTGCCGGTGCGCCCGATGCCGCACTGCACCTCGTCGAGCATCAGCAGCCAGCCGCGCTCGTCGCAGATGCGGCGCACGGCCTTCAGGTAGTCGATGCTCGCCGGGTTGATGCCGCCTTCGCCCTGGATGACTTCGAGGAACACGGCGACGACGTTGGGATTGCTCGCGGCCACCGCCTCGATCGCCGCGGCGTCGTTCAGCGGCACGCGCACGAAGCCTTCCACCAGCGGCTCGAAGCCGGCCTGCACCTTGGGGTTGCCGGTGGCCGACAGCGTGGCGATCGAGCGGCCGTGGAAGGCCTTCTCGTAGACCACGATCTCCGGCCGCGCGATGCCCTTGTCGTGGCCGAACTTGCGCGCGATCTTCAGCGCGCCTTCGTTGGCCTCGAGGCCCGAGTTGCAGAAGAACACGTTGGCCAGGCCCGAGATCTCGCACAGCTTGGCGGCCAGCCGCTCCTGCAGCGGCGCGGCGTAGTAGTTGGAGGTGTGGATCAGCTTGCCGATCTGGTCCTGCAGGGCGGGCACCAGCTTCGGGTGCGCATGGCCCAACGTGTTGACGGCGATGCCCGCCAGGCCGTCGAGGTAGCGCTTGCCCTCGGTGTCCCACAGCCAGCAGCCTCGGCCATGCGACAAGGCCATCGGCAGGCGGCCGTAGGTCTTCATCACATGGCTTTCGGGCGTGGCAGGCACTTTCTCGGGGGCGTTCATCGATGCGGGCTCCGCGTTGGAACAGAAGGCTGTCGGGCTTTGACAGGGGACCGTAAGCACGCCGAGCGATGATTCCGCCCCGTGCCGGAGCGAATGATTCTAAGGGTCGGCCCCGAGATGCCGATGTGGGTGGGATGGGCGCCCTCGACCGGTTTCTTCTGCGTGCTGCGGCGCAGCACAAGCACGGCACAATACCGCCTTCCCGGCGCGTGCCACTGTGGACCGAGCACCCGGCCTGGGCCGCGCTGTCGGCCTGTTCTTCCCGCCTGCAACGCATGACCGACCCCAAACCGCGCCAAGTCTTCATCCAGGGCATCACCGTCGACGGCAAGACCTTCAGGCCGAGCGACTGGGCGGAGCGGCTGTGCGGCGCGATGTCGTGTTTTCGCCCGGAGGGCGTGCGCAGCGGCATCCATGCCTTCATCGGCTACTCGCCGTACTGCGTGCCGCGTGTCATCAACGGGGTGAAGTGCGTGATCGTCAGCGAGAAGCTGCGCGATGTGGAGCCGATGGCCTGGGACTTCGTGATGGGCTTCGCCCGCGACAACAGGCTGCAGCACAGCGACGGCTGCTTGCTGCCGGACGAAGCGCCGAATGCCGAGCGGCCGAGGCCATGAAAAAGGGCTCGCACTGCGAGCCCTTTCTTGTCCCCTGGATGTTTGCGCTTCAGGCGGAGGCGGCGAGCGCCTTGACCTTGGCGGCCAGGCGGCTCTTGTGGCGAGCGGCCTTGTTCTTGTGGAAGATGCCCTTGTCGGCCACGGAGTCGATGACTTTCTGGGCGGACTGGAACAGCTCGGTGGCTTTGGCCTTGTCGCCGGCGACAACGGCCTTCTGAACGTTCTTGACGACGGTGCGGAACTTCGAACGCAGCGCCGTGTTGGCAGCGTTCAGTTTCACGTCTTGGCGAACACGCTTGCGGCCCGACGCGATGCGGACCGTCTTCTTCTTGGCTTTGGAGGAGGTGGCCATGTTGGAGCTGCTAATCCAGGGGGACTGGGATGAGGCAAAGACCGCGAGTATAGCAGCCGCGTGTGCAGCCCGCCAAACCGCCCCGCAAGACGTTAGTGGGTACTTTCTATAATCGGCGGCTTTCCAGTCCAGCCACAGCCTGCTCGGGGCCGCCCGAAGAACGATGAACCTGCTTCGGACCGCCTCCACCGTCTCCTTGCTGACTCTCGTCTCGCGCATCACGGGGCTGGTGCGCGAGACGTTGGTGGCGGCCGCCTTCGGCGCGAGTGCCTGGGCCGACGCCTACCAGGTGGCGTTCCGCATCCCGAACCTGCTGCGCCGCCTGTTCGCCGAGGGGGCGTTTTCGCAGGCCTTCGTGCCCATTCTGGCGGACACGCGCGCCCGCGAAGGCGACGACTCGACCCGGCTGCTGATCGACGCGGTGGCCACCGTGCTGTTCTGGGCACTGCTCGCCACCAGCGCGCTGGGCGTCGTCGGCGCACCGGTCATCGTCTACCTGATGGCCGCGGGGCTGGCCGAATTCGACGGCGCCGTGGCGATGACGCGGATCATGTTTCCGTACATCGCGTTCATGTCGCTGGTGGCGCTGTCGGCCGGCATCCTCAACACCTGGCGCCACTTCGCGGTGCCGGCGGCCACGCCGGTGCTGCTGAACCTGTGCGTCATCCTCGCCGCCTGGCTGCTGGTGCCGCAGTTCGAGGCCTGGGGCATCACCCCGGCGTACGCGCTGGCCGCCGGTGTCATGCTGGGGGGGGTGCTGCAACTGGGCGTGCAGGTGCCGGCGCTGCTCGCCATCGGCTGCCTGCCGCGTGTGCGGCTCGGGCCGCGGGCGGTCCGAGCCGCCTGGAACCACCCCGGTGTCGGCCGCATCCTGCGGCTGATGCTGCCGGCCCTGCTCGGCGTGTCGGTGGCGCAGTTGTCGATGATCATCAACACGCAGATCGCCACCCACCTCGGCGTCGGCTCCGTCACCTGGTACACCTGGGCCGACCGGCTGATGGAATTCCCGACCGCGCTGCTCGGCGTGGCGCTGGGCGTGGTGCTGCTGCCCCAGCTGACCGCCGCGCAGGCCAAGAACGATGCCGCGGCCTACTCCGCGATGCTCGACTGGGGCCTGCGCCTCGTGCTGCTGCTCGCCTTGCCGTGTGCGGCGGCGCTCTTGCTGTTCCCGCACGCACTGATCGCCGTGCTGTACCACTACGGCGAAGTGACGGCGCTGGACGTCGACAAGGCGAAATTCGCGCTGATGGGCTACGGCGTAGGGCTGATGGGGCTGGTGGCGGTGAAGATCCTGGCGCCGGGCTACTACGCGCGCCAGGACATCCGCACCCCGGTGCGCATCGCCATCGTGGTGCTGATCCTCACGCAGCTGATGAACCTCGCCATCGTGCCCTTCCTGCACCAGCGCTTCGGCCTGGGTCACGCCGGCCTCGCGTTGTCGATCGGCCTGGGCGCGACGCTCAATGCCGCCTGGCTGTTCGTCGGCCTGCGCCGCCGCGGCAGCTACGTGCCCGCGCCCGGATGGGCCGTCTTTGCGCTGCGGGTCGTGTTCGCCACGCTGCTGCTCGGCGGCCTGCTCTGGTGGGCCGGGCAGGCGATCGACTGGACGGGCCTGCGCGAGCGGCCCTGGGCACGTGCCGGGCTGGTGGCTGCCTGCCTGTCGGCCGCCGCGCTGCTCTATTTCGGCACCCTGCTCGCATCAGGCCTGAAGCTGCGCGAGTTCGTGCGGCGCGGCTAAACTGAAAACCATGTCCGAGCCGCTGCAGTTCGAAGCGCCCACCGCACTCGAGTACTTCTCATCGCTGGTGGCCGACGATGCAAGCCTGTCGCTGATCGAAGCGGCCGCGGCGATCGCCCAGGACGACTACCCCGATCTCGACACGCAGGCCGTGCTGGCCGAGATCGACACCCTGGCCGACAAGCTCAAGCGCCGCATCCCGGCCGACGCGGTGCCGGTGCAGCGGCTGCGCTGGCTGAACCGCTACTTCTTCCAGGAGCTCGGTTTCGCCGGCAACGTCAACGACTACTACGACCCGCGCAACAGCTACCTGCACACGGTGCTCGCCACGCGGCGCGGCATCCCGATCACGCTGGCGGTGCTGTACATCGAACTGGCCACCCAGATCGGGCTGACCGCGCGCGGCGTGTCCTTCCCCGGCCACTTCCTCATCAAGCTGCGCATGCACACCGGCAAGCAGCACGGCGAGGTGGTCATCGACCCCTTCACCGGCCATTCGCTGTCGCGCGAGGAGCTCGACGAGCTGATCGCGCCCTACAAGCGCAGCCATGGGCTGCTCGGCGATTTCGACGCGCCGCTCGGGCTCTTCCTGCAGGCTGCGGCGCCGCGCGACGTGCTGGCGCGCATGCTTCGCAACCTGAAGGAGATCCACCGCAGCGCCGAGGACTGGCCGCGTCAGCTGGCCGTGCAGCGACGCCTGGTGATCCTGCTCCCGCAGGCCTGGGAGGAGCGGCGCGACCGCGGCCTGGTGCTGGCCGAGCTGGGCCAGGTCGCGCAGGCGATCGAGGACATCAGCGTCTACCTGGAACACCGGCCGGACGCCGAGGACTATTCGGCGCTGGCGGCGCGCATTGCCGAACTGCGCGATGCGGGGTGGCCGCGGCTGCATTGAGGGCCCGCCGGGGGTGCAGCCCGTAGAATTTCGCCACCGCGGCGGGCACAAGCCGCGAAGCACTCCGGCACCGCTGCATGCGGGCCCCACGACTCGCTCGATGAACTTGTCTTCCACGTCACGTCGCTCGTTCAGCCGGCACGCGCCGGGGCTGGCTGCGTGCGCCGGCCGATGCCGATGAAGCAGATTCCGCTCGCCCTGGCGCCCGACACCACGCCGAGCTTCGAGACCTTCGTGGCGGGCTCGAACACGATGGCGCTGCAGCACCTGCGCGGCCTGCATGCCGCCTCGACGCCCGTCTACCTGTGGGGGCCCTCGGGCAGCGGCAAGACCCACCTGCTGCAAGCGCTGGCGCAGCGGGTCCAGCAGCAAGGCGGCCAGGTGGGCTGGTTCGGCGCCGCCGACGCGGCCCCCTGGCCCGTCGACGAGAGCCGCGCCCTGATCGTGTTCGACAATTGCGAGCAGTTCGACGCCGAGCAGCAGCAGTCGGCGTTCGCGCTGTTCGTCGACGCGACCGCCCGCGGCATCCCGATCGCCGCCGCCGGCCGCCTGCCGCCGGTCGATCTGCCGCTGCGCGACGACCTGCGCACCCGTCTCGGCTGGGGGCACGTGCTTGCGATCCAGCCGCTGTCGGAGGCGGAGACCCGCGCCGCGCTGCGCCGCGAGGCCGACCGGCGCGGGCTGTTTCTCTCCGACGAGGTGATGGACTACCTGCTGACGCGTTTCGAGCGCGACCTGAAGCACTTGATGGCGCTGCTCGATCGGCTCGACCAGTACGCGCTGGTCAACAAGCGCGCGATCACCGTGCCCCTGCTGAAGCAGATGATGGCGGAGACGCAGTCGTCATGAACCTGTGCCTGTTCGACCTCGACGACACGCTGATCCCGCTCGATTCCGACCATGCCTGGGGCGAGTTCGTGATCAAGCTCGGCTGGGTCGACGAGGCGGCGTTTCGCCGCCGCAACGACGAGTTCTTCGAGTCGTACAAGGCCGGCCGGCTCGACGTGCACGCCTACATCGCCTTCGCCACCGAACCGCTGCGCTCGCGTTCGGCCGAGGAGACGGCGGCTGCGCAGCGGCGCTTCATGCACGAGGTGATCGCGCCGCAGATTCGAACCGAAGCGCTGCAGCTGGTCCGCGCGCACCTCGGGCAGGGCGATCTGGTCGCGCTGGTGACGGCCACCAACGAGTTCGTCACCGCGCCGATCGCCGAGGCCTTCGGCATCGCCGACCTGATCGCCGTCCGGCTCGAACGCGACCCGAGGGGTACCATCACGGGTCGCATTGCCGGCGTACCCAGCTACCGGGAAGGCAAGGTGACGCGAGTGGCGCAGTGGCTGGGCGAGCGCGGCACGGGCTGGGCCGACTACGAACGCATCAGCGTCTACAGCGACTCCGTCAACGACCTGCCTCTGCTGGAGCGGGCGACGCATCCGGTGGCGACGAACCCCTCACCACCGCTGGCGGCCATTGCCAAAGAACGTGGCTGGCGCATCCTGAACCTATTCAAATGATCAAGAAGTTCTTCGACAAGCTGATGGGCAAGGCGCCCGCCAAAGGCCCCAAGGGCACCCCGAAGGGCAAGCGCGTCGAAGTGCCCAAGGAAGAACACGGCATTGACCTGACGCTCGTCGACGAGCGCGCGGTGAAGGTCGTGCAGACGCTCGCCGATGCCGGCTTCGAGGCCTACATCGTCGGCGGCGCGGTGCGCGACCTGCTGCTGGGCCTGCGTCCCAAGGACTTCGACGTCGCCACCAACGCGACGCCCGAAGAGGTGAAAGCGCTGTTCCGCCGCGCCTTCATCATCGGCCGGCGCTTTCGCATCGTGCACGTCGTGTTCGGGCGCGGCCGCGACCACGAGGTGATCGAGGTCTCGACCTTCCGCGCGATGATGGATTCGACGGCCGCCGACCAGGTCATGGGCAACGAGAAAACCTCGAAGGCCGACTTGCACGGCCGCAGCCACGCCGTCGACACCGAGGGCCGCGTGCTGCGCGACAACGTGTGGGGTCCGCAGATCGAAGACGCGGCGCGCCGCGACTTCACCGTCAACGCGATGTACTACGACCCGCGGCGCGAGATCGTAGTCGACTACCACGGCGGCATCAAGGACGCGAGGAAGAAGCTGCTGCGCATGATCGGCGACCCCGAGACGCGCTACCGCGAAGACCCGGTGCGCATCATCCGCGTCGTGCGGTTCGCCGCCAAGCTCGGGTTCGAGATCGAGCCCAAGACCCGCGCGCCGATCCAGGCGATGGCCGCGCTGCTCGACAACGTGCCGCAGTCGCGCATGTTCGACGAGATGATCAAGCTGCTGCAGACCGGCCACTCGCTGGCGAGCCTCGAGGAGCTGCGCAAGCAGGGTCTGCACCGCGGCGTGTTCCCGATCCTCGACGTGGTGCTCGACGAGGCGCACCGCCATGACGGGCGCGAGAAGTTCGTGCAGCTCGCGCTGGCCGACACCGACCGCCGCGTCTCGGAGAACAAGCCGGTGGCGCCCAGCTTCATGCTCGCCTCGATGCTGTGGCACGACGTGCTGGACCGCTGGACCAAGCTGAAGGCGCAAGGCGAGCCGCCGTTTCCCGCGCTGCAGCAGGCGATCGACGCGGTGTTCGACGCGCGCATCGGAGACATCTCCGGCCGCGGCAAGCTCGCCGCCGACATGCGCGAGATCTGGATGATGCAGCCGCGCTTCGAGCGGCGGGTCGGCAGCGCGCCGTTCACGCTGGTGGAGCAGCCGCGCTTTCGTGCCGGCTTCGACTTCCTGCGCCTGCGCGCCGACGCGGGCGAGATCGACGCCACGCTCGGCGAGTGGTGGGAAGACTTCTCGCTCGGCGACGACGAGGAGCGCGCCGCGCTGATGGACCTGGCCCGCGAGCGTGACCAGACGCGCCGCGCGGCACCGGGTGCCTCGGGCGGGACG
>DASWVR010000307.1:0-10310 GCA_036401155.1 Piscinibacter sp.
CCAGCGGTGCAGCGGCAGCGCGCCGGCGCCCGCGCCGCAGCGTGGCGAGGCCGGGTGCGACGTAGCTGCCGTCGCCCACACGCGCCAGCACATAACCTTCGGCCTGCAGCCGCTCGACGGCCCACACGACGGTGTTGCGCCCGACGCCCAGCACCTGCGCGTGCTCGCGCGATGGCGGCAGCCTCGCGCCGGGCGCGAAGCTGCCGTTCTCGATGGCCGCGCGCAGCTGCAGGTAGACCTGCTGGCGCAGCGGGGCGGGGCGGGGATTGGTCCTGCGGTTCATCGGAAATTGGTTCCTCCGACCAGAGCATAGACCGCTAAGCTGGAGGGCCAATCCAGCTGTCGCCCTTGCGCGCGAGAACGCCATGTCCCAATACGTCGCCAGTGTTCACTGGGAACGCAGTCCCGAACAGCCTTTCACCGACAACCGCTACAGCCGGGCGCATGTCTGGCACTTCGACGGCGGCGTGCGCGTGCCGGCGTCGTCGTCGCCGCAGGTGGTGCCGGTGCCGTCGTCCGACCCGGGCGGCGTCGACCCCGAGGAAGCTTTCGTCGCGTCACTGGCGAGCTGCCACATGCTGTGGTTTCTTTCGCTCGCTGCGCAGGGCGGCTGGGTGGTCGATCACTACCGCGACGATGCCAGCGGCGTGATGGCGCGCAACGGCGAGGGCCGCCTCGCGATGACCGTCGTCACCCTGCATCCGGCTGTGAGTTTCGGCGGCGGCAGGCAGCCCGACGCCGCGGCGCTGGCCGAGCTGCACCATCGAGCGCACGAGGCCTGCTTCATCGCCAACTCGGTGAAGACCGAGGTGCGCTGCGAACCCGTGCCCGCCTGACGAAGAGGAGCCGCCATGTATGTTCCGTCGCATTTCGAGGAGACGCGCAGCGAGGTGCTGCGCGGCCTCATGCAGGCGCACCCGCTCGCCACGCTGGTCGTGCCGGGCGGCGCGGAGCTGGCCGTGAGCCACATTCCCTTGCTGTTCGATCCCGCGCACGGTCCGCACGGCAGCTTGCGCGGGCACGTGGCGCGTGCCAATCCGCTGTGGCGCTCGCTCGGCGGGCCGATGGCCTGCGTGGCAATCTTCCAGGGTCCGCAGGCCTACGTGACGCCGTCCTGGTATCGCAGCAAGCAGGAGCACGGCAAGGTGGTGCCGACCTGGAACTACGCTGTCGTGCACGCCCAGGGGCCGGCGCGCGCGGTCGAAGACCCGGCCTGGCTGATCGCGCACCTGAGCGCGATGACCGACGTGCAGGAGTCGCGCGAGCGCGAGCCGTGGAAGGTCGCCGACGCGCCGACCGAGTACATCGAGCGGCTGATGCAGGCCATCGTCGGCATCGAGATCGCCATCACCTCGCTGCGCGGCAGCTGGAAGGTGAGCCAGAACCGGCCTCAGGCCGACCGGCTCGGCGTCGCCGCCGGGTTGCGCTCGCGCGACGATGAGGCGTCACGGCAGATGGCGGCGCTGGTGATGCAGCGCGCCGGCTGAGGCTCTCAATCCCTCAGTTCGAGCCGCAACGGTCCGGCGCGCTGCCAGGCGGCCGCTTCCTCGCCCAGCAGATGCAGCGTGCGCGGGTGCGCCCGCGCCCAATCGGCCGGCACGCGAATCGTCGCCTCTGCGCCGCTGCACTGCAAGCGCAGCGCCCGCGTGTCGACCTCGTCGCGCGCGTGGCACACGATGATCGCCAGGCGCAGGCACAGGGCCTGCCAGGCGAAGGAAAGGTCGGACAGGCTCGCCTCGACCTTGCGCAGCCCGCCGCGCTGCGCCAGCACCAGCTCCGCGAGGCGGTGCTGCTGCGATTGCGAGAAACCCGGCGCGTCGGCGTGTTCGATCAGGTAGGCGCTGTGCCGATGGTGGTCGTGGTGCGAGATCGACATGCCGAGTTCATGCAGCGCGCCGGCCCATGCCAGCTCGCGCCGCGCCTCCTGCGCTGCATCCGGCTGCGCGGCGGCGTGAAAGGCCTCGGCCAGCGCCTGCACCCGCTGCGCCTGCGCCAGGTCGACCCTGAAACGGCGCTGCAGCTCCTGCACCGAGCGGTCGCGCATGTCGTGCCCGCCTTGCTCGTCGGCGGCCCGCAGGCGCTCGTCGAGGTCGAAGATGACACCCTGGCGCAAGGCGCCGCGAACCGGCATAAGCTCGGCGATGCCGAAATGCGCGACCAGGGTGTACAGCAGCGCCAGCCCGCCGGCGATGACGGCGCGCCGGTCTTCCTTCAGGCCGGGCAGCGCGAGGCGCTCGACGCTGCCCGCCTGCAGGCACTGCGCCATCAGCCAGCGCAAGGCGTCGGGCGTCACGCGGCCATCGGTGACGCCGTTGGCCGACAGCAGCTGCGACACCGCGCTCATCGTGCCCGACGAGCCGAGCGCTTCGCGCCAGTGCGCCGGCGCGAATGCCTCCAGCGCCTCTTCGAGTTCGGCGCCGGCGGCAACCTGCGCGGCGCGGAAGGCGGCTTCGGTGAAGCGGCCGTCGCCGAAGTACTTCATCGACAGGCTCACGCTGCCGACCCGGAACGACTCGGCGCGCAGCGGCAGGCGCCCGCGTCCGAGGATCATCTCGGTGGAGCGCCCGCCGATGTCGACCACCAGCCGCGGCGCGTCCGACGGCTGCAGCCGGGTGACACCGGCGTAGATGAGGCGCGCTTCCTCGCGGCCCGAGATCACTTCGATCGGCTGGCCCAGCACCTCGCGTGCCTGCGCGAGGAACGTGTCGCGGTTGCGCGCTTCGCGCAGCGTCTGCGTGGCGACGGCGCGCACCAGAGCCGGCTCATGGCCGCGCAGTCGCTTCGCGAAACGCGCCAGGCAGTCGAAGCCGCGCTGCATCGATTCCTCGCTCAGCACGCCTTGTTCGTCCAGGCCGGCGCCGAGCCGCACGGTTTCCTTCAGGTAGGCGATGCGGCGGTAGTGCCCGCGCTGCAGCTGCGCGATCTCCAGCCGGAAGCTGTTCGAGCCCATGTCGATAGCCGCCAGCGGTCCGCGCCCATGCGGCAGGGCGCGCTCGCCGAGGGCCCGCGCCGCCGAGGTGTCCGTAGTCATGGCCGGCATTGTCCTGGCATTCCGCAACGCGGTGGCGGCGCCGGGTCAGGCACGTTTGCACCAAGCTTTCTAGAATGCGCCCTCCGCTTCATCCCCAGGAGACCCCAATGCTTCGCAACGACGTCGACAGCTTGACTCCCACACGCGATTTCGACCGGCGCGACTTTCTCCGCACGGCAGTCGGCAGCGGGTTTGCCGCCGCGGTCCTGCCGGTGACCGCGCAGACCATCAAGACCGATACGTCCGGGCTCACCGCCGGCGAGGTGACCATCCCGGTCGGCGACTTCAAGATGCCCGCCTATCGCGCAGCGCCGCAGGGCAAGTCCGGCCTGCCGGTGATCCTCGTCGTCTCCGAGATCTTCGGCGTGCACGAGCACATCGCCGACGTGGCGCGCCGCTTCGCCAAGCTCGGCTATCTCGCGATCGCCCCCGAGCTGTTCGTTAGACAAGGCGACGCCCAGTCGTACGGCGAGATCGCCAAGCTGATGGCCGAAGTGGTCAGCAAGGTGCCCGACGAACAGGTGATGCGCGACCTCGACGCGAGCGTGGCGTGGGCGCGCGCCAACGGCGGCGACGTGTCCCGGCTCGGCATCACCGGCTTCTGCTGGGGCGGCCGCCAGGTGTGGATGTACAGCGCGCACAACCCGGCGCTGAAGGCCGGTGTGGCCTGGTACGGGCGGCTGGTCGGCAACAGCTCGCCGCTCACGCCCAAGCACCCGCTCGACGTGGCCGCGCAACTGCACGCGCCGGTGCTCGGTCTCTACGGCGGGGCAGACCAGGGCATTCCACTCACCACGGTGAACCAGATGAAGGACGCGCTGCAGGCTGGCAGCCCGGCCGCCAAGGCGTCGGAGTTCGTCGTCTACCCCGACGCGCCGCATGCCTTCCATGCCGACTACCGGCCGAGCTACCGCAAGGAAGCGGCGGACGACGCGTGGACGCGCTGCACCGCGTGGTTCAAGGCGAAGGGCGTCTGAGGCGTCATACTTCGCATCCATCGCAAAGGCCGCATCCAGGGCGGCCTTTGTCTTGATGGCGTTCCCATGGTCCTCTTCTACATCGTCCTCGCGACCTTTCTTGGCGGGCTGCTCTCGGTCCTCGTGGCGGCCAGCCTCACGGTCTCGGTGCTGACGCGGGTCGTGCGCGACCTCGTGAGCCTGTCGGCCGGCGTGCTGCTCGGCACGGCCTTGCTGAACGTGCTGCCCGAGGCCTTCGAAAGCCACGCCAGCGCGCAGAGCCTGTTCGCCACGCTGCTCGGCGGCCTGCTGTTCTTCTTCCTGCTCGAGAAGGCCGAGCTGTACCGCCACCAGCACCATCACGAAGGCGACCAACACCACCATCACCACGGCTTCGACCGCGCGCAGGCGGGCCGCGGCGGCTGGTCGGTGCTGATGGGGGACAGCATCCACAACTTCTGCGACGGCATCATCATCGCGGCCGCCTTCCTCACCGACGTGCGGCTGGGCGTGGTGACGGCGCTGGCGATCATCGCGCACGAGATCCCGCAGGAAGTCGGCGACTACATCGTGCTGCTCAACGCCGGGCTGTCGCGCCGCAAGGCCCTGCTCTACAACGCGATGTCGGGTCTGGCCGCGGTGGCCGGCGGCGTGCTCGGCTACTACATCGTCGGGCCGTGGCGGGAGATGTTCCCCTACCTGCTGGTCATCGCGGCCAGCAGCTTCATCTATGTGGCGGTGGCCGACCTGATCCCGCAGCTGCAGCACCGACTGTCATGGCGCGACACGGCGGCGCAGCTGGCATGGCTGGGCGGCGGGCTGCTGATCGTGGTGGTTGCGGCAGGGTCGCTGCACACGCATTGAGAAGCAGCCTTCGAGGGCATGGTGTGTTTCTCCCTCTCCCTCTGGGAGAGGGTTGGGGTGAGGGCCGCCGGCAGGTTCCAACGTCCCGCGACGGGCCCCTCACCCAAGCTCTCCCCAGCGGGGAGAGGCGCCCATACTGGCACTGAGAAGTGGTCGCGCGTCGGCTCAGCCTCTCAACGGACGATCAGCACCGGGATCTTGCTGTGGGTCAGCACCTTCTGGGTTTCGCTGCCCAGCAGCAGCGCGCTCACGCCGCGGCGCCCGTGGGAGGCCATCACGACCAGTTCGCAGCCCATGCGCTGGGCGTGTTCGATGATCGCTTCCCAGGGGTGCAGCGCCTCCACCGTGTGCGCTTCGCAGGCGATGCCGGCCGCCTCGCATTTTTCGCGCACGGCCTGCACGCGGCTGTTGGCGATGCGCTCCTGGGCGTCGAAGAACTCCTGCGGCGGCGTCGGCTGCATCTCCGAGATCGCGCTGTAGGGGAAGGGCTCCTTCACGCTGATCGTGTAGAGCGTCGCGCCGAGCGCCTTGGTCAGTGCGATGGTGGTGTCTACCGCCTTCATCGTGATGTCCGAGCCGTCGGTCGGAACGAGGATGCGCTGGAACATGATCACCTCCGTGCTGTTGCGGGACGGACCCGCGGTGTGTGGATCCGCTGTTCGTCCCAAGGATGGGCGCAGCGCGCCGCCGCGTCAAGCGCAGGCAGGCCCGCGCGCGCAAGTCACGAGCGCGCCACCGGCCGCGCGGGGTCGGACGACCACTCGCTCCACGAGCCGGGGTAGAGCGCCGAGCCGTGCAGGCCGGCGGCTTCCATCGCGAGCACGCTGTGGCATGCGGTCACGCCGGACCCGCAGTGGTGCACCACCTGCTGCGCCGACGCCGCGCCCAGCAGCTGAGTCCACTCGTCGCGCAGCCGATCGCGCGGCTTGAAGCGCCCATCGTCGGCGAGGTTGTCCTTGAAGAAGCGGTTCAGCGCGCCCGGGATGTGGCCGGCCTGCGCGTCCAGCGGTTCGACCTCGCCGCGGTAGCGTTCCGGCGCGCGTGCGTCGATCAGCCGCAGCCGGCCCAGGCGATCGCTCAACTGCGCCGCATCGACGCTTGCGACCAGGGGTTCGCGCAGCGGGTAGGGCGGTTGCGCCGCCGCGGCGGGAACGGCGCTGTCGAGCGCGCCGCCCGACTGCTGCCATGCGGCCGCGCCGCCGTCGAGCACCGCGGCGGCTTCGTGGCCGAGCCAGCGCAGCATCCACCACGCACGCGCGGCGAACATCGCCTGCTGGCGGTCGTAGACGACGACCTGCGTCGAAGGCGTGATGCCGAGTGCGCCGACGGTGGCCGCGAAGGCCGCGCGATCGGGCAGCGGGTGGCGGCCATTGCGTCCGGTCTTCGTGCCCGACAGGTCCCGGTCGAGGTGCAGGTAGAAGGCGCCGGGAAGATGGCCCTCGCGATAGCTGCGTTCGCCCGCGCCGGTGTCGGCGAGATCGAAGCTGGCATCGATGATGACCAGCGGCGTCGCGCTGGCCAGAAGGTCGCGCAGCGCGGCGGCGGCGATGAGGGTGGTGTGGGCCATGCGTCGGCTCAATCGAGGGTGGAGGGTGGCGCCTTGGCGACGGCCGTGCGCAGCTGGGCCGCACGCAGACCTGCCGCGACGATCAGCAGCATGCCCAGCACGGCCATCCAGGTCACATGGTCGTCGAACAGCAGCACGCCATAGAGGAACGAAAACGCGATGCCGAGATACTGCAGACTCGCGTTGACGAGCGGCTTGCCGATGCGGTACGCGCGAGTCATCAGCATCTGCGCGACCGTGGCCAGCACGCCGACGGCGAGCAGCAGGCCGATGCCCGCCCACGTGTGGCTGTGCCAGCCGAACACGAAGGTGAGCAGCGCGCCGGCCACGATGCCGCCGAGCGAGAAGTAGAAGACGATGCGGTATTCGGGCTCGCCGGCGCGGCCGAGCGACGTGACCTGCAGGTAGGCCGTGGCGGAGATCACACCCGAGAGCAGGCCGATCAGGCCGTGCCAGAGCTGGTCCTGCTCGATGGTCGGACGCAGGATCAATGCCACGCCGGCGAACCCGAGCAGCACCGTCACCAGCAGCCGGTTGTCCACCCGCTGCGTGCCGAGCATCATCGCCCCGCCCATCAGGAACATCGCCATCCACACCGAGGACGAGTAGTTGAGCGTCATCGCGGTGGCAAGCGGCAGGTTGCCGATGGCGTAGAACCACAGGCACAGCGCGGTCACGCCGGTGATGGCGCGCCAGGCGTGCATGGCGGGCAGGGTGGTGCGCAGCGTGCCGCCGTGCCAGCGCGTCGCGAGGCCGATCATCAATGCGCCGGTGAGGCTGCGGTAGAAGACGATCTCGCCGCTGCCATAGTGCACCGACGCAAGCTTGACGCACACGCCCATCGTGGCGAAAAGGAACGAGGCGAGGACCATCGACCAGGGTGCGGACATGCCGCGATTCTGCCGCCGGTCTCGCCGCGCCGCGGCCGGGGCGTCAGCGCCGCTGCTTCATCACGCGGCGGTACCACTGGTGAAACTGCTGCATGCCGTCTTCCATCGGGCTCTGGTAGGGGCCGAATTCGTCGTCGCCGCGCTCCATCAGCGCCTTGCGCCCGGCGTCCATGCGCACGCCGATCTCGTCGTCCTCGACGCAGGTCTCCCAATAGGCGGCCTGTTCCGCCTCGACGAACTCGCGCTCGAAGGCCGCGATCTCCTCGGGGTAATAGAACTCGATAACGTTGAGCGTCTTCTGCGGTCCCTTCGGGTACAGCGTGGAGATCACCAGCACGTGCGGATACCACTCGACCATGATGTTCGGGTAGTAGGTCAGCC
Source organism: Piscinibacter sp. (assembly GCA_036401155.1). Taxonomy (GTDB): domain Bacteria; phylum Pseudomonadota; class Gammaproteobacteria; order Burkholderiales; family Burkholderiaceae_C; genus Albitalea. The sequence goes on from DASWVR010000307.1 coordinate 7,690, forward strand.
AGATGGCGCCGTGGCGCGGCGGCTCACCGTTGCGATAAGCCAACAGTGCGTCGTGCCATTTTTGGTAGGCGGCCGATCCAGGTTTGGCCAGCGCGCTCTTCGCACCGACCGTTTGCACGGAGTACTGCTCACCGAATTCCCAGCGCAGGTCCTCGCAGCTGACGAACTGGCCGAGGCCCGGATGGAACGGGACCACGTGGTAGTCCTCGAGGTAGACCTCGATGAAGGTCTTCCAGTTGTAGTCGCATTCGTGCAGTTGCACCTTGTCGAGCACGTAGCCGCTGAAGTCGAGGTCCGCTTTCGGTCCCAGCTGCGCCAGGTCGGCGGCGATGTCGCGGCCGTTGTCCTCGAACAGCATGCCGTTCCAGTTGCGCGTCTTGTAACGATTGAGGTTGAGGCAGGGGTCGACGGCGAAGTGCGGGGCGCCCATCAGCTCGCCCTTCAGATCGTAGGTCCAGCGATGCAGCGGACACACGATGTTGCTGCGGGTGTTGCCCCGCCCACGCAGCATGATGGCTTGCCGGTGGCGGCAGACGTTGGAGATCAGCTCCACCCCGTTCGGGGTGCGCACCAGCGCACGTCCCTCGCCTTCCTGCTGCAAGGCGTGGTAGTCGCCGACCTCGGGTACCGACAGCTCGTGCCCGAGGTAGCGCGGGCCGTGTTGGAAGATGAGCTCCATTTCGCGGCGAAACAGGTCGTCGTCGAAATAGCTGGATACCGAAAGTTGCGAGCGGCTGCGCTCGAGAGCCTCAAGGGTGATGCTCAGGTCGGACATGATCCCCAGGATCTCCAAAAACCAATGTCGAACCGCCCCCGCGAACTCCCGGGTTCGCCCGGCCTTGCGGAACCGGAGGTCCGCTTCAATGTCGGCCGCAGGGCGCACCGTGATGCGCCCGGGGGAAGAAAGTGGAAAAAGGGTGACCTGCTCAGGTGGGTGGCCTGCAGCGGGCCGCGGATTGTACCCGTGGGGGTGTCTGAGGCCTACTGCCGGTCTACCGGTGGAGCCCTTCCTCCAAAGGTGGTTCCCTTCGGGGGTTCCTCAAGGGGTCCGGCTGACTACAATCGGGGTTTCACTTCGCAAAATGGCCCGAGCAAACCCGTCACCCAGCCCCTCCGACACGCCCGACACCTACGAACAGGCCCTGTCCGAGCTGGAGCGGCTGGTCGCGGCGATGGAAGGCGGGCAGCTTCCGCTGGACCAACTGCTCGAAAGCTACCAACGGGGAGCCGAATTGCTGAAACTCTGTCGAGCCCGCCTGGAGGCAGTTGAACAGCAGGTGAAGGTGCTCGAGAACGGCGAACTCAAGCCGTGGACATCCGCATGAAGCCGGCCGAATTCGACCGCTGGGTGCGCACCGAACTCGACGCGGTCGAAGAAGCCCTCACCGCCTGGGTGCCCGCCGACGCACCCGCCGGCCTGGGCCAGGCGATGCGCTACGGCGTGCTCGACGGCGGCAAGCGTGTGCGCCCCCTGCTGGTGCTGGCCGCCTCGCAGGCCGTGGGCGGCCTGTACGAGGCCGCGCTGAGGGCCGCCTGTGCGGTCGAGCTGATCCACGCCTATTCGCTGATCCACGACGACATGCCGTGCATGGACGACGACGTGCTGCGCCGGGGCAAGCCCACCGTGCACGTGCAGTTCGGCGAGGCGCAGGCCATGCTGGCCGGCGACGCGATGCAGGCGCTGGCCTTCGAGGTGCTCACGCCCTGCGCGGCCGACAGCGCGCATTTCCCGGGCGGGCCGGGCGTGCCGCCGGTGCTGCAGGCCCGCCTGTGCGCCTTGCTCGCGCGCGCCGCCGGGCATGCCGGCATGGCCGGCGGCCAGGCGATCGATCTCGCGAGCATCGGCCTGCCGCTCGATGAACACGTGCTGCGCGACATGCACCACCGCAAGACCGGCGCGCTGCTGCAGGCGAGCGTGCTGATGGGCGCGGCCACCGGCAGCACCAGCGACACCGAGTGGGCGGCGCTCGCGGACTACGGCGATGCGCTGGGCCTCGCGTTCCAGGTCGTCGACGACATCCTCGACGTGACGCAGGCGTCCGAGACGCTCGGCAAGACGGCCGGCAAGGACATGCACCACAACAAGCCCACGTACGTGACCGTGCTGGGCCTCGAGGCGGCCCGCCGCCACGCCGCCGAACTGCGCGACAAGGCCCAGGCCGCCCTGGCCCGCAGCGGCCTGGCGAACGCCGCCTGGTTGAGCCTGCTGGCCGACAAGGTCGTCGAACGCGAACACTGAAGCTCCCTGACGATGAACCAATCCCTGCTGCAATCCATCAACGGTCCGGCCGACGTGCGCCGGCTGTCGCGCGGCGAGCTCAAGCAGCTGGCCGTCGAACTGCGCGACTTCGTGCTGCAGAGCGTGTCGCAGACCGGCGGCCACCTGTCGTCCAACCTCGGCACGGTGGAGCTGACGGTGGCCCTGCACCACGTCTTCAACACGCCTCACGACCGGCTGGTGTGGGACGTGGGCCACCAGACCTACCCGCACAAGATCCTCACCGGCCGGCGCGACCGCATGTCCACGCTGCGCCAGCTGGGCGGCATCAGCGGCTTTCCGCGCCGCGACGAAAGCGAGTACGACACTTTCGGCACGGCACATTCGTCGACCTCGATCTCGG
>DASWVR010000308.1:0-4099 GCA_036401155.1 Piscinibacter sp.
GCTCGCGCCTTGCAGCCGCTGCTCGAATTCGCGCGCACGGTCGCCGGCATGCACGAGGTGGGTGTGGCAGTCGATGAGGCCGGGGGTCAGCAGCGCGCCGTCGCCGTCGACCTCGTCGCGCGCGGCCGCGCCGGCGTCGAGTGTCTGCATCGTGCCCATGCGGGCGACACGCCCTTGCGCCACGGCGACGAACGAGGGGGGCGACACCGCGCAGTCGTCGTCCGCGCCGGTGACGATGCGCACGTTGCGCAGCAGCAGGTCGAGCGGCCGGGCCATGGTTCAGGTCCCGCGCAGCAGCTGCGCGCGTGCGCGGACGAAGCGCCGGCTTGCCTCGTCGCCCAGCGCGTGTTCGCCGGCACGAACGCGGCATTCGCCACCCACCCAGACCTCGCGCAGGGCACGCTCCGGCTGGCAGGCGAACACATGGCTCGACAGCACCTGCTCCGGCGACAGGCCTTGCATCGTGGCGTCGTCGGCGAGCACGACGAAGTCTGCGCGCTGGCCGGCTTCGAGCCCGCCGATGGGCCGTCCGCTCGCGCGTGCCCCGCCCTCCACCGCCGCCAGCCACAGTCGCTGCGCCACCTGCGGCTCGGCCGGCGAGGCCAGCACGTTGCGCCGCTGCAGCTGGAGCCGCTGCGTGTATTCGAGCAGGCGGAGTTCGCCGGCGGCGTCCACGCTCGCATGGCTGTCCGAACCGATGCCCCATCGGCCGCCGGCGTCGAGGTAGGCCGCCGCCGGGAACACGCCATCGCCGAGGTTCGCCTCGGTGCTCGGACACAGGCCGGCGGTCGCGCCGCAGGCGGCGAGTGCGGCGCGCTCGGCGTCGTCGACGTGAGTGGCATGCACGAGGCACCAGCGTTCATCGACGGCGGCGTGTTGCAGCAGCCATTGAACGGGCCGCAGCCCGCTCCACGCGAGGCAGTCGTCGATTTCGCGCTGCTGCTCGGCGACGTGGATGTGCACCGGCGCCGTGGGGTCCATGGCGTGCATACCGTCGACCAGCCGGTGCAGGGCATCGGGCGGTACGGCGCGCAGCGAATGCGGGGCCACCCCGACACGCACGTCCTGCGCATGCAAGCGCTCGACGATGCGCAGCAGCGGGTCGACGTCGCCTACGAAGCGGCGCTGCTGCGCCGTGGGGGGTCGGCCGCCGAAGCCGCTCGCCTGGTACAGCACGGGCAGCAACGTGAGCCCGATGCCGGCGCGGCGTGCGGCCGCGGCGATGCGCAGCGCCATCTCGGCCGGCTCGGCGTGAGGGGCACCGTCGGGTTGGTGATGCACGTAATGGAACTCGCACACCGAGGTGTAGCCTGCACGCAGCATCTCGATGTAGAGTTGGGTCGCGATGTCTTCCAGCGCCTCGGGTGTCAGCAGCGCGGCGAAGCGGTACATGCGCTCGCGCCAGCTCCAGAAGCTGTCGTCGCCGGCCCCGCGGTACTCGGTGAGGCCGGCGAAGCCCCGCTGGAATGCATGCGAGTGAAGGTTGGGCATGCCGGGGATCACGACGCCGGCGGCGCGCGGCACGCCGGCGATGCCGGCCGCGCCGTGTGTCACGCCGGTGAGCGTGCCGGCCGCGTCCCACACCAGCAGCACGTCGCTCGCCCAGCCGAGGGGCAGCAGCGCATGCGGCGCGACCAGCGCGTGCCGTGTGTCCAGGCGTGGGGGCGGCGGGTTCATGCGCCGCCATCCTGACACAGGCGCTGCAGCCGCGCGACGAGGACGCGGCTGCCGGCGCCGGCGGGCCTCAGCTCGAGGCGCGGGCAGGCGTGCCGCCACAACACGCCGGTGCCCGACTCGAGCGTCTTGCGTTCACCGTCTGCGGACTGGATCGCCGCCGATCCGCTGCAGCCCCACAGGAGCACGGCGTCGGCCGGCTCGACGCAGGTGGCGCCGCGCGCCACCTGCAGCTGCGCGCCGAAAGAGCCCCGGCGCAGCATCAGATTGAAGTCGACGCTCGGCCCGTCGATCAGCCGTGTGTGCAAGAGGTCGTCGCCGGAGAAGAAGAATGGCGCGAGCGGCCGGTCCAGGCGCTGCAACGCCCGACCCTCGTCCAGGTGCAGCGTCATGCCGCCACCGCGCAGCAGCACGATCCAGCGGTCGACACCGGGAAAGCGCGAGGACGGCGCGTCATCGGCGATCTCGGCGATGCTGGCGCGCCAGTCGAAGCCGTCGGCGCCCGCGCCGCGCGGCTCGGTGGCGATCTCGCGCGTCAGGCCGGCGCCGTTCTTCCAGCGCTGCGGCGCAAGCCGCGCAAGCTCGATGCGCTCGACGTCGGCGCTCACGGGCCGATCATCGGCAGCTTGAGGCCTTGCGCCCGCGCGGTTTGCACGGCGAGGTCGTAGCCCGCGTCGGCATGCCGCATCACGCCCGAGGCGCTGTCGTTGACGAGCACCCGCGCGAGGCGCCGCGCCGCCGCCTCGCTGCCGTCGGCGACGATCACCATGCCGGCATGCTGCGAGTAGCCCATGCCGACACCGCCGCCATGGTGAATCGAGACCCAGGTCGCACCGGCGGCGGTGTTCAGCAGCGCATTGAGCAGCGGCCAGTCGGACACCGCGTCGGTGCCGTCCTTCATGCCCTCGGTCTCGCGGTTGGGGCTGGCCACCGAGCCGGTGTCCAGGTGGTCGCGGCCGATGACGATCGGCGCCTTCAGCTCGCCGCTCCTGACCATCTCGTTGAACGCCAGGCCGGCCAGATGCCGCTCGCCGAGGCCGAGCCAGCAGATGCGCGCCGGCAGGCCCTGGAAGGCGATGCGCTCGGCGGCCATGTCGAGCCAGCGGTGCACGTGATGGTTGTCGGGGAAGAGCTGCTTGATCTTCGCGTCGGTGCGGTGGATGTCCTGCGGATCGCCCGACAAGGCGACCCAGCGGAATGGCCCCTTGCCCTCGCAGAACTGCGGGCGGATGTAGGCCGGCACGAAGCCCGGGAAGTCGAAGGCGTTGCGCACGCCGCGGTCGAAGGCGACCTGGCGGATGTTGTTGCCGTAGTCGACCGTCGGCACGCCCATCGCGTGGAAGTCGAGCATGGCCTGCACGTGCACGGCGCACGACGCGGCCGCCTCGTCGGTCAGGCGTGCGTGCTGCGATGGATCGGCCTGTGCCGCGCGCCACTGCGCGACGGTCCAGCCGATCGGCAGGTAGCCGTTGATGAGGTCATGCGCCGAGGTCTGGTCGGTCACGATGTCGGGGCGCGGCCCGCCGGCCTGGGCGCGCCGCGCGAGTTCGGGCACCAGCTCGGCGGCGTTGCCGAGCAGGCCGATCGACACCGCTTCGCGCCGTTCGGTGTGCTGCTTGATCAGCGCCAGGGCCTCGTCGAGGTCGTGCGCCTGCCGGTCGAGGTAGCGCGTGCGCAGCCGGAAGTCGATGCTCGTCTGCTGGCACTCGATGGTGAGCGACACCGCGCCGGCGAAGGTCGCCGCCAGCGGCTGCGCGCCGCCCATGCCGCCGAGGCCGGCGGTCAGGATCCAGCGGCCGGCGAGGTCGCCGCCGTAGTGCTGGCGGGCCGCTTCGGCGAAGGTTTCGTAGGTGCCCTGAACGATGCCCTGGGTGCCGATGTAGATCCACGAGCCGGCCGTCATCTGGCCATACATGAACAGGCCGCGGCGGTCGAGCTCGTTGAAGTGCTCCCAGGTGGCCCACTTGGGCACGAGGTTCGAGTTCGCGAGCAGCACGCGCGGCGCATCGGCGTGCGTCTTGAAGATGCCGACCGGCTTGCCGGACTGGATCAGCAGCGACTCGTCGCCCTCGAGCTCGCGCAGGCACTCGAGGATCTTGTCGAAGGAGGCCCAGTCGCGCGCGGCGCGGCCGATGCCGCCGTAGACCACGAGCTCCTCCGGGCGCTCGGCAACGTCGGGATCGAGGTTGTTCTGGATCATGCGGTACGCGGCTTCGGTGAGCCACGACTTGCAGTGCAGCGTGCTGCCCTGCGGGGCGCGCACCACGCGGCCGGGCGCGCGCCGCGCGGCCTGCGTCGCCGCGCTGGCGATCTGGTTCATGTCGGAGGAATGCATGCGTGGGCCTTCGGTGAGAAGTGGTCTAGACCACTTCGGGCGCCAGCATGCGTGAAGCGGCGCGAGGCGTCAAGGCCGGGCGATCCCGCG
>DASWVR010000309.1:0-6253 GCA_036401155.1 Piscinibacter sp.
GCTGCCCAGCAGCTCGCGCGTTTCGAGGTCGATCTTGTGGATCGCGCCTTCGAGCGTGGTGATCGCCTCGTTGAGGTCGGCCGATTGCGCGTCGAGGAAGGTCTTGCGCTCGCGCGCCGCGGTGAGCTCGTCGAGCGCGGCAAGGTTCACCGCGCCCAGCGCCGCGATGTCGCGGTTGATGCGGTCGATCTCGCCCTGCAGGCCGTAGAGCTTGACGTTGTTGTCTTCGATGCTCTTGCCGAGCGCCTCCATGTCGACGCTGGCCGCCGTCAGCTGCTCCATGTACTGCGCGCCGCCCAGCTGCGCGGCCTGCTCCTCGAGCTGCAGCTTGGTGATGCGGTCGCGCAGCGGCTGCAGGCTTTGTTCGTGGGCGAGGCGCTGTTCGTCGGCGCGGCGCAGCCGCAGCGTCAGGTCGTCGTACTCGCTGCGCTTGGCGCCGAGCGCCGCTTCGCGCTCCAGCTTGAGCGCGAGCGCGGTCTGCAGGCCGGCCTGTGCCGCGGCATCGGTGAGCACCGTGAGCTCCTGCTGCAGCTGCTCGGCCGACTGCTGGTTGGCCGCCACCTGCTGCACGGCCGTCTCGATGCTGCGCTGCAGCTCGCCGCGTCGCGCCGCCAGGGCGCGCGACGAGAACTGCGCCTCCTGCGCCTGGCGCTCCAGCGAACGCAGTTGCTCGCGCGCTTCGGCGAGCTTGCGCTCGGCGGCGATCACCGCTTCGTCGAGCTCGGCGTGGCGCTCCTGCGTGGTCGCGAGCTGCATGTCGAGCTCTTCGAACTTCGCTTCGCCGGTGGCGCGCCGTTCGTTCAACTCTTCCAGCTGGGCGTCGACTTCGGCCAGCTCGCTTTCGAGCTGCGAACGCCGCGTGCTCGTCTGCTCGGCCTGCTGCGTGAGTCGCAGCAGTTCGACCTGCAGCTGGTGGGCGCGGGTCTGCGCCTCGGCCGCCTCGCGCCGCGCGCCAACGAGCCGCTGCGACGCATCGGTGTAGGCCGCGTCGGCGCGCACCATCGCGCTGCGCGCTTCTTCGGCGATCAGCGCCTGCGCGCGCAGCTGGCGCTCCAGGTTCTCGATCTCCTGGGCGCGGGCGAGCATGCCGGCCTGCTCGGAGTCCGGCGCGTAGAAGGCGACGGCGAACTGGCTCACCGCATGGCCCTCGCGGGTCATGATGACCTCGCCGTGCGTCAGCTTGGCCCGTGCGGCGAGTGCGTCGTCGATGCTGTCTGCCGTGTAGACACCTTCGAGCCAGTCGTTGAGCAGCGCCTTCAGCCCCGCGTCGCCCAGGCGCAGCAGGTCAGACAGGCGCGGCAGCGTCTGGTGCGTGTTGGCGATCGATGCCTGCGGCGGCGTGTAGAAGGCGAGCTTGGCGGGCGGCGCGTCGCTCGCGAACGCACGCACGGTTTCCACGCGGCCCACCTCGAGCGCGTTGATGCGCTCGCGCAGCGCGGCTTCGAGTGCGGTTTCCCAGCCGGTTTCGATGTGGATCTTGGTCCACAGGCCGGGCAGCCCGTCGAGCCCGTGCTTGGCGAGCCAGGGCTTGAGCTTGCCCTCGGTCTGCACCTTCTCCTGCAGCGCGCGCAATGCGTCGAGACGCGCGCTCAGGTCGGCTTGCCTGCCGGCCTGGCTGTTGAGCTGCTCCTGCTTTGCGCGGCGGTCTTCGTCGAGCGCAGGCACCTGCTCGGTCAGCTCGTGCAGCCGCGCGTCGGTGGTCTGGTGCGCTTCTTCGGCCACGGCGAACTGGCGCTTGAGCTCTTCGAGCCGGTCCAGGTCGGGCGCGGCCAGCTGGCGCCGTTCGCCGTCGAGGCGTTCGCGGCGGCCGGTGAGCTGGCGGCTTTGCTCCTCGACGTTGCGGCTTTCGGCCGCGAGCACCTGGATCTGCTGCTGCACGCTCGCCACCACGCCGCGCTGCTCGTTGCTGCGCGACTGCGCCGTGCGCACCGCGTCTTCGAAGCTCGGCAGGTTGGCCGACTGTTCCTCGGCCTGGGCGGCGAGCACCTCGCTCTGCTCGTCGGCCGCGGCGATCTGCCCGGCGATCTGCTCCAGCTCGTCCTGCGCCTCGGCCTGCCGCTCGGCCCATTGTTCGCTCTGCGCCTTGAGCTCCAGCAGGCGCTGCTCGATGCGCTGGCGGCCTTCGACCACGTAGCGGATGCGCTCTTCGAGCCGGCTCACCTCGAGCGCCGCTTCGGCCAGCGAGCCTTGCGCCGCGTGCAGCTCGTCGCTCGCCGCGTAGTGCGCCTGGCGGATCGTCTCCAGCTCGGCTTCGCCGTGGCGCAGTTCGGCGGTGCGCTCCTCGAGCGCGTTGGTCGCGGCGAGGACTTCCTTCTTGACCCGCTCCTGTTCGCTCGCCGCGTCGCGGTGCTTGAGGAACCACAGCTGGTGCAGCTTCAGCGTGCCCTGCTCCTGCAGGCCGCGGTACTGGCTCGCCACCTCGGCCTGCTTCTCGAGCTTGTCGAGGTTGCTGTTGAGTTCGCGCAGGATGTCTTCGACACGCGTCAGGTTCTCGCGCGTGTCCTTGAGCCGGCTCTCGGTTTCGCGGCGGCGCTCCTTGTACTTGGAGACGCCGGCCGCCTCTTCGAGGAACAGGCGCAGCTCTTCGGGCTTGCTCTCGATGATGCGGCTGATCGTGCCCTGGCCGATGATCGCGTAGGCGCGCGGGCCGAGCCCGGTGCCGAGGAACACGTCCTGCACGTCGCGGCGGCGCACCGGCTGGTTGTTGATGTAGTAGCTGCTGGTGCCGTCGCGGGTGAGCACACGTTTCACCGCGATCTCGGTGAACTGGTTCCACTGCCCGCCGGCACGCGCGTCGCTGTTGTCGAACACCAGCTCGACGCTGGCGCGGCTCGCCGGCTTGCGGTTGCCCGAGCCGTTGAAGATCACGTCCTGCATCGACTCGCCGCGCAGCTCGCTCGCCTTGCTTTCGCCCAGCACCCAGCGCACCGCGTCCATGATGTTGGACTTGCCGCAGCCGTTGGGCCCGACCACCCCCACGAGTTGCCCCGGCAGCTGGAAGTTCGTCGGTTCGGCAAACGACTTGAAGCCGGAGAGCTTGATCGAGTTCAGGCGCATGGGGGACGGGGCAGCGATCCGCGCAACAGGTGTGCGCTTAAGTCGTTGATTTGATTGAGAAAACCCGACGTTCAACGGGCCTTCGAGCGGGCTGGATGATACCATCGCGCCCCTTGCCGAATTCCTCTCCAATCGTCACCGTCATGGCCAAGTCCGCCCCGTCGAAGAGCCCCAGCAGCGCCGCGCGCAAGCAGCGCGAGGTGCCCGCCAGCCCGCCCAGCGCACCGAGCAAGGAGCTGCACGTGTTCCCGAACCCGAGCCCCGGGCGCGACTACGTCATCCAGTTCCAGGTGCCCGAGTTCACCTGCCATTGCCCGCTGACGGGCCAGCCCGACTTCGCTCACTTCACGATCGACATGATCTGCGACGAGCTGTGCATCGAGCTGAAGAGCCTGAAGATGTACTTCTGGAGCTACCGCAACGAGGGCGCTTTCCACGAGAAGGTGACGAACACCATCCTCGACGACATCGTGAAGGCGACCGACCCGCGTTTCGTGCGCATCACCGCGAAGTGGTACGTGCGCGGCGGGATCTACACGAACGTGGTGGCGGAGCACCGCAAGAAGGGCTGGAAGCCGCAGCCGGCGGTCGAGCTGCCGAGGCTGGGGCGGGAAAGCGGGATGCTGTAGCTCTGATGGCTCCCTCTCCCTCTGGGAGAGGGCTGGGGTGAGGGCCAGCACGCTCCGACCGTCTGCCCCGTTCGCCGTCGCAGGCCCTCACCCTACCCTCTCCCAGGGGGAGAGGGAAAAAGACAGCGCGGGTACGTCGGTTGCTGCACCCACCGCATGGCAGGCCGCATCCGCATCGGCATCTCCGGCTGGCGCTACGAACCTTGGCGCGGCGTGTTCTACCCGGACAAGCTGCCGCAGCGCAAGGAGCTGCAGTACGCCTCGCGCATGCTTCCCACGATCGAGATCAACGGCTCGTTCTACTCGCTGCAGCGGCCGGAGTACTACGCCGAGTGGTACGAAGACACGCCCGAAGGCTTCGTCTTCGCGGTGAAGGGGCCGAAGTACATCACCCACATGAAGCGGCTCAAGGACATCGAGACGCCGCTGGCCAATTTCTTCGCCAACGGCCTGTTCGAGCTGAAGGAAAAGCTCGGGCCGATCCTGTGGCAGTTTCCGCCGCAGCTGCCGTTCATGCCGGAGCGCTTCGACGCCTTCTTCGCCCAACTGCCGCGCGACACGCTCGCCGCCGCGCAGATCGCCGCGCGCCACGACCACCGCGTCGCCGGGCGCACGAGCCTCGTGCCCGACCGCAAGCGCCGCCTGCGCCACGCGGTGGAGATCCGCCACCCGAGCTTCATCGACCCGCAGTTCGTCGCGATGCTGCGCCGTCACCGCATCGCCCTGGTGGTGGCGGACACCGCCGGCAAGTGGCCGCTGCTCGAGGACCTGACCGCCGACTTCGTCTACGTTCGCCTGCACGGTGACGAGGAGCTTTATGCGAGCGGCTACAGCGACGATGCGCTGGAGCGCTGGGCCGAGCGCTTTCGCCGCTGGAGCGCCGGGGAGCAGGTGAGCGACGCGCGCCTGGCCTCGCCCAAGCCCGCGCCGAAACGCGCCAGCCGCGACATCTACTGCTACTTCGACAACGACGTGAAGGTCCATGCGCCCTACGACGCCGCCACGCTGATGCGCAAGCTCGGCATCGCCTGCCCGCTGGGCGACAAAGGCCAGCCGGTGTGGCCGCCCGGCTGGCAGCCGCCGAAGCTGCGCACGGGCGCGGAAGGTTTCGCCAACCGCACGAAGCCGCGACCTGCCCGCCCGGCCTGACGCCGCCCGATAGCCGTTCGGCGTAGGCGTCGAGACAGCCAGCTCCCCGATAATCGCGGGCATGAACCCGCTGCTCGCCAAGCTCCACCCCTATCCGTTCGAGCGGCTGCGTGCGCTGACACGCGACATCACGCCCAATCCGGCGTTCAAGCCGATCAGCCTGGGCATCGGCGAGCCGCGGCACCCCACGCCGGCGCTGATCCAGGAGGCGCTGATCGCGAACCTCGCGGGCCTGGCGAGCTACCCCGCCACCGCCGGCGACCCGGCCCTGCGCCAGGCGATCTGCGACTGGCTGACGCGCCGCTACGGCGTCGTGCTCGACCCGGCCACGCAGGTGCTGCCGGTCAACGGCTCGCGCGAGGCGCTGTTCTCGTTCGCGCAGACGGTCATCGACCCGACGCAGCCCAATGCCACCGTCGTCTGCCCCAATCCCTTCTATCAGATCTACGAGGGCGCCGCCTTGCTGGCGGGCGCGCAGACGGCCTTCGCCAACAGCGACCCCAAGCGCAACTTCGCCGCCGACTGGGACGCCGTGCCCGAGGAGACCTGGGCGCGCACGCAACTGCTGTACGTGTGCTCGCCGGGCAACCCGACCGGCGCGGTGATGCCGCTTGCCGAATGGAAGAAGCTGTTCGAGCTGTCGGACCGGCACGGCTTCGTGATCGCCTCCGACGAGTGCTATTCGGAAATCTACTTTCGCGACGAGCCGCCGCTCGGCTCGCTCGAAGCCGCGCTGCAGCTCGACCGCCGCGACTTCCGCCGCCTCGTCGCCTTCACCAGCCTGTCCAAGCGCTCCAACGTGCCGGGCATGCGCTCGGGCTTCGTCGCCGGCGATGCGGCGCTGCTCAAGCAGTTCCTGCTCTACCGCACCTACCACGGCAGCGCGATGAGCCTGACCGTGCAGCGCGCGAGCATCGCGGCCTGGGGCGACGAGCGCCACGTGGTCGAGAACCGCGAGCAATACCGGCGCAAGTTCGAGCGTGTCGCGCCGCTGCTGGCCGAGGTGCTCGACGTGAAACTGCCCGACGCCGCCTTCTACCTGTGGGCCGACGTGTCAAAGCTCGGCCTCGACGACGTCGCCTTCGCGCGCGGGCTGCTCGCTCAATACAATGTCGCCGTGCTGCCGGGCAGCCTGCTGGCGCGCGACGCCAACGGCGTCAATCCCGGCGCCGGACGCATCCGCATGGCGCTGGTGGCCGAGGCCGACGAATGCCTCGAAGCCGCGCAGCGCATCGTCTCCTACGCACAGTCCCTTTCGCTCCCTTCACACAAGCGCACATGACGACACCGCAACTGCAATCCACGATCGAACTCGCCTGGGAAAACCGCGCGTCGCTGACGCCGACCAACAGCCCCGCGGTGCGCGAAGCCGTCGAGCAGGTCATCTCCGACCTCAACAAGGGCCGCGTGCGCGTCGC
>DASWVR010000310.1:0-10100 GCA_036401155.1 Piscinibacter sp.
GCGCTACATCGAGGCGCTGGTGTACCAGGCGGTGGCCGAGAACATGGCGTCCGAGCAGTCGGCGCGCATGGTCGCGATGAAGGCCGCCACCGACAACGCCGGCAACCTGATCGCCGAACTGAAGCTGGTCTACAACAAGACTCGCCAGGCCGCGATCACCAAGGAACTCTCCGAGATCGTCAGCGGCGCCGCCGCGGTCTGATCACGCTCACGAATACCGAAATTGTTTGAAGGAATCGACATGGCGAACACTCAGGCCCAAGGCAAGATCGTCCAGTGCATCGGCGCGGTGGTGGACGTGGAATTCCCCCGCGACGCGATGCCGCACGTGTACGACGCGCTGAAGCTCGAAGGCACCGCGCTGACGCTCGAAGTGCAGCAGCAGCTGGGCGACGGTGTCGTGCGCACGATTGCGCTCGGCTCCTCCGACGGCCTGCGCCGCGGCCTGATGGTCAGCAACACCGGCGCCCCGATCACCGTGCCGGTGGGCAAGGCGACGCTCGGGCGCATCATGGACGTGCTCGGCAACCCCATCGACGAGCGCGGCCCGGTCAACAGCGACCTGACCGCCTCGATCCACCGCAAGGCGCCGAGCTACGACGAGCTGTCGCCCTCGCAGGAACTGCTCGAGACCGGCATCAAGGTGATCGACCTGATCTGCCCGTTCGCCAAGGGCGGCAAGGTGGGGCTGTTCGGCGGCGCCGGCGTCGGCAAGACCGTCAACATGATGGAGCTCATCAACAACATCGCCAAGGCGCACTCGGGCCTGTCGGTGTTCGCGGGCGTCGGCGAGCGCACCCGTGAAGGCAACGACTTCTATCACGAGATGATGGAGTCCAAGGTGGTCGTGTCGGAGAACCTCGGCGAGTCCAAGGTGTCGATGGTGTACGGCCAGATGAACGAACCGCCGGGCAACCGCCTGCGCGTGGCGCTGACCGGCCTGACCATCGCGGAATCCTTCCGCGACGAAGGCCGCGACGTGCTGTTCTTCGTCGACAACATCTACCGCTACACGCTGGCCGGCACCGAAGTGTCCGCCCTGCTGGGACGCATGCCATCGGCCGTGGGCTACCAGCCGACGCTGGCCGAGGAAATGGGCCGCCTGCAGGAGCGCATCACCTCGACCAAGGTCGGCTCGATCACCTCGATCCAGGCCGTCTACGTGCCGGCGGACGACCTGACCGACCCGTCGCCCGCGACCACCTTCGCCCACCTGGACGCCACCGTCGTGCTGTCGCGCGACATTGCCTCGCTGGGCATCTACCCGGCGGTCGACCCACTGGATTCGAACAGCCGCCAGGTCGACCCCAACGTCGTCGGCGAGGAGCACTACAACACCACTCGCGCCGTGCAAGGCACGCTGCAGCGCTACAAGGAACTGCGCGACATCATCGCGATCCTGGGCATGGACGAGCTGTCGCCGGAAGACAAGCTGGCCGTGGCGCGCGCGCGCAAGATCCAGCGCTTCCTGTCGCAGCCCTTCCACGTCGCCGAGGTGTTCACCGGCACGCCGGGCAAGTACGTGCCGCTGAAAGAAACCATCCGCGGCTTCAAGATGATCGTCAACGGCGAGTGCGACAGCCTGCCGGAGCAGGCCTTCTACATGGTCGGCACGATCGACGAGGTGTTCGAGAAGGCGAAGAAGATCCAGTAGGCGGCGCTTGCTGACGCTTCTCAACTTCAAGGAAAAACATCATGGCAACGATTCACGTCGACGTCGTCTCCGCCGAAGAACAGATCTTCTCGGGCGAAGCGAAGTTCGTCGCGCTGCCGGGTGAAAACGGCGAGCTGGGCATCCTGCCCCGCCACACGCCCTTGATCACCCGCATCCGGCCGGGCGCCGTGCGCATCCAGCGCGCCGACAACGACGAAGAGGAGTTCGTCTTCGTCGCGGGCGGCATCCTCGAAGTGCAGCCGGGCACCGTCACCGTGCTCGCCGACACCGCGATCCGCGGCCACGACCTCGACGAAGCGAAGGCCAGCGAAGCCAAGCGCCAGGCCGAGGAAGCACTGAAGAACGCCAAGAGCGACATCGACGTCGCCCGTGCGCAGAGCGAGCTGGCCGTCTATGCCGCGCAGATCGCGGCCCTGCGCCGGCTGATGAAGAAATAAGCCGAAGATCGGCCTGCTCGACGACCCGCCCGGCGCACGGCCCGGCGGGTTTTTTCTTGTCCGTGCGTGACGCCGCCGTGCCGCGGTCGCCGTTCAGCCCGGCTGCTTCTTCGGCGGCTGCACCGGCTTGATGCTGCCGCAGTCGGCGCCCAGCCATTTCGAGTCGAGCGTCGTCCTGGTCGTGCGCGTCTGGCCCTGCATCGAGGTTGTCGTCGTGGTCTTCACCGTGTAGTGCTCGGCGTCGATGAAGGTCGCTTCGCCGTCGGACTCGGCCTTGGGCTGCGTGCACACCGAGCGCCACTTCCAGCTCTTCGCACTGCGCTGGGTCACGTCGGTCTTGCACGACCCCTGCTCGCCTTGCCAGCCGCCCTGGTCGAGCGACTCCTTGCTGAGGCAGATCTTCATCTGCCCGGGGCCGCCGGCGAGGTCCACCCCCTGGGCCTTCATCATCGCCTCGACCTGCTTGCGCTGCGCGGGCGGCATGTTCTTCAACTGGGCCCCCATGTCGGGCATGGCCGACGCGCCGGCGCCCTCGTGCTGCATCTTCACTTGCCACAGGCCGGGCTTGATGGGCGGCACGTTCTGCGCCTGGGCCCCCGCGGCAGCGGTCAGGCACGAGGTGATCAGCAGTAGAGGGGCGATGCGCATCGGGCGTCTCCGGCGTTGGTGATGAACGGGGCAGCGTCGATGATCGCACGGTGCGGGGCCAGGCCAGCCGAGGTCGTCACCCCGGGCAGTAGAAGTGCGCCGGGGCTGATGCCGGGCTCGTCTTGCCGCGTGCGTCGCGTGCCTGCACATGCCAGCGGTACACGCCGTACAGGCCCGCAGGCATGCCGAGGCTTGCGCTGCGTGTCGTGCGTGTCGTGGCCGGCGCTGCGGCCGCGGCCGCCGCTGCACGAGCGGGCGCATTCAGCGATTGGAGCGTGACCACGTAGTCGCGTGCGCCTTCGACAGGCCGCCACGCAAGCTCCAGCGACCTGCAGCTGCGCGGCCGGGCCGCCTGCTGCGGCGTCGCACCGGCCGGCGTCAGGCCGGTGGGCGCCGCCAGGTCGTCGGAGCCCGATGCACTCGCCGCCACGATGGCGACCAGCGCGGCGACCGCCAGCGCGGGGCCGAGGCTGCTGGACGAACGCGGCGGCGGCAGCAGCCGTTCCATCGGCTCCACCCACGCCCGCGTGCGCGCGAATTCCTCGGGTGGTGCCGGCTGGGTGCGTGGTGGTACCTGCGGCCGGCCGGCACCCATCGTGCCGGCCGGCAGCGTGAGCGCCGGCCAGGCATTGGCGAGCGACGACAGGCGCACCGTGCCGTCGAACACCACGACCGCATAGTCGCCGGACTGCGTCGCACGCACCGAGTACGCCGTGCCCTCGGCACCGGCCTCAACGAAGGTGGTCTGCACCGCGAACAGGCCGCGGATCTTCACGAACACCTCGCCGACGAGCTCGCTGAACGAGCCGACACGCCCGCGTGTGTTCGAGCGCATGTAGACCTCGCTGCCCGAGGGATAGCGGATCAGGGCCTGAGCGGAGTGGCCGGTCATCACCCAGTCGCCGGGCCGCAGCGTCGTCGGCACGCGCGCGTCGATCCAGGCGCCGTCGCGGTTGATGCGCACGAGGCCGCTCTCGTCGGGCCGCGCCAGACGCCCGTCGACCACGATGCCCTCCAGCGTGATGGCGCGCGGCGCACGCGAGGGCGTGCCACAACCGGAGACCAGCGCG
The DNA here is from genome assembly GCA_036401155.1 of Piscinibacter sp. Lineage (GTDB taxonomy): Bacteria > Pseudomonadota > Gammaproteobacteria > Burkholderiales > Burkholderiaceae_C > Albitalea. The sequence continues at coordinate 3,831 of DASWVR010000310.1, forward strand.
GCCCACAGCGCCATGCCGAGCCAGAAACTTATTCGAACCAGTCGCTTCATCGCACACCTCGTCGATCGCTGCGGGCCATCGCGGCCCAGGCCAGGCCGAACGCCGTCACGGCGTAGGGCAGGTTGATCAGCCACTGCTGGCTGCGGTAGACCCAGACGGCCAGCACGCCGCAGGCGAGCAGCATGCCGAGCAGGGCCGCCGCGTGCCAGGGCCAGGCGCGTGAGGCCAAGGCGCGCCGCGCGAACGCGCCGAGCAAGGCCATCAGCACCATCGTCGCCATCGATGCGAGCGCGCCGGCGGGGCGGACCACGCTGCCGCGCGACAGCGCATCGATCTGGGCGGCGATCAGCTCGACCCCCCAGCGCTCGTCGCCGAGGCGGATGCCCACGACGTCCTTGTCGCGCAGTTGCAGGCCGACCAGCACGATCTTGCCGCGCAGCGCGGACAGCGGCGGCTCGGCCGCGCTGCCCAGCACCTGCTCGTAGCCGATGCGCCGCGGCGCATCGCGCAGACGCGGCAGACGCGCCGGATCGAGCAGCTGCAGCGCGACGCGGTCGCCCTTGCGCAGCGCCTCGCAGTCGGTCTGCGGCGCTCGCACCGTTTCGAGCGTCGAAAAGCCGAGGTCCGGCGATCGCTCGTCGCGCGGCACGCGAACCCGCAGCTCGTTTCGCGTGTCGTCGAGGCCCTCGATGCGCCCGCCGCCGCTGAAGGCGGCGAGCGCGAGCGACGCGAAGTGGAGCTGGCCTCGCTGCAGCGCGAGCGGCATCGAGCGTGCATAGCCGAGCTTCTGGCCGGCGCAGGCGACGCCGCTGCCGGCGAACGCGGCAAAGCGCGGCCACAGCAGCGGCCGATTGCCTTCCATGGCCCGCACCGCGAACACGACGGGCGTGGTGGGGGCGGCCTCGCGCAAGGCGGCCTCCAGTGCGTCGTCGGCGAGCGGGTCGGCTGGCCGCTCGACGAACAGGTCGAAGGCGATGCTGCGCACGCCCGCCGCCGCCAGCCTCTGGATCAGCAGGGCGTGTTCACGCCGCCAGCTCGCATCGAACGGCCGCCCGACCTGGCGTTCGGTCGCTTCGTCGATCGCCACCAGCACGACCTCCCCGCTCCACGGCGCCGGCTGCCCGATGCCGGCGAGCCACATCGTTGCGCTGGCCAGGCGCGTGTCGAGGCCGGCGAAGTCGAACAGCGCGACCCACGCCGCAAGGAACGTCACCAGGCCCACGCCGGCGCCGATCCAGCGTGCGCGGCGCTGCGAACGCAGCCGGTCGTCGAGCCGGCGCGCCACCTCCTCGAACGAACGTCCCTGCAGCGTCTCGACCAGCGCGTTGATGTGCGGCTTGAGTGCGCGTTCGTCGAGGTTGAGGCCATTGAGCGTGCGCAGGCCGGCCAGATCGCCCGGCAGCGCGGTGCCGGGCGGCGCCGCCTTGCCGACCAGCACCGGCACCACGCGCAGGCCGCGTGCGAGTGCGCGCGCCAGCTCGTGGCGCACGTAGTCGTCGCCGTGCAGCCGGCTTTGCAGCATGTCGTGCCATTTCGGGCCGATCACCGCTACCACCACGTCGGCGGCATCGAGCTGACGGTCGATCAGCGCGGCGAAGTCGTCGCCGTAGTCGATGTCGTCGATGTCCATGAAGACATGGTCGGCGCCGAACCGCGCAGCCAGTTCGTTGTGGATCAGCCGCGCATGGACGATGCTGTCGTCGCGTCGGTAGCTGATGAAGACCTTCATGGACGAGGCACGGGCGCCCGGCGAGGGGGCTGGGAGCCCAGAATAGTCCCCGACCCGAGGTGAGCAAAGGCCTCGTTGTAGGGGGCCGAGCCTGCGGAAAGTGAGCCTTGCGTGCCCGCGGGGATGGTGGGATGCTTCGTTCGCGAGAGCCTTCCCAGGGGCGCGGCTCGCGCCGCGGGCTTGTACCTATGCTGACCGAGCGTGCTTCGACAGATCGGCGCGAAAGCGCGGCCACTCTGCGTGACTGCCGTGCGGCCGGCCATGCGAACCGTATGGCGTGGACATCGACCTGGGTCGACTGCCGCGGGCCGAGGTGAGCACGCCGGTGGCGTACGACGAGCGCCTCGAACTCGTGCTGGCGGCCACCGGCGACGGCGTGTGGGATATCGGGCTGCGCGAGCATTCGGTGTACACCTCCGCACGCCTGGCCGAGATGCTGGGCTATCCGGATCACGCCGAGTTCTCGGCGTCGTTCCGGCCCGCAGCGCAGTTGCACGTCGAGGACAGGGCCCGTGTCATGGCCGCCGTGCGCGCAGCGCTGCGAGATCCGCGCAATGGGTTCGACGAGACGTTTCGCCTGCGTTGCCGCGATGGCGCCTTCCGCTGGCTGCGGGCGCGCGGCTGTGTCGTGCGCGATGCGCAGGAGCGGCCGGCGCGCTTTTGCGGCGCGCTCTCCGACGTGACGGAACAAGTCGAATCCGCGCGCACCACGCGCGAAAACGAACAACGATTCCGCGCGCTGACGGCGCTGTCGGCGGACTGGTACTGGGCCAGCGACGCCCAGCATCGCTTCCAGGAGGTCGTGGGGGACAACCAGCGGCGCAGCGCTCCGGCGATCACTCTCGGCCTGGCGCGGTGGGACATCCCGTCGGTCGGCATGTCCGACGAAGTCTGGGCACGTCACCGGGCGCAGATGGAACGGCACGAGACCTTTCGCGACTTCGAGGTGCGCCGCCTCGACGAACGGGGCCGCCTGCGCGTGTATCTGACCAGCGGCGAGCCGCGCTTCGACGCCGCCGGATGCTTCATTGGCTATCACGGCGTGGGCCGAGACATCACCGAACTGCGCGAAGCCGAGGCCGAGCGGCAACGCTTCGAGGCGCAGCTTCGCGAAGCGCAGAGGGTGGAGGCCATCGGAACGCTGGCCGGCGGCATCGCGCACGACTTCAACAACATCCTCGGCGCCATACTCGGCAACCTGGAGCTCGCCCGGCACGAGGTCGATCCCGATCACCCGATCCAGGAACGGCTGGCATTGATCAGGCAGTCGGCCGATCGCGCGCGCAACCTGGTTCGCCAGATCCTCGCATTCAGCCGCCACCGCCTCGAGAACGCGCGGCCTCAGCCGATTCAACCGATCATCGACGAAGCGTTGGCCATGTTGCGCGCCACCCTGCCCGCAGGGGTGGCGCTGGAACTGAAGCTGGTCGACGAGCCGGTCACCGTCGTGGCCGATGCCACCCAGATCCACCAGGTGGCGATGAACCTGTGCATCAACGCCTGGCAGGCGCTGGCGAACGAGCACGGCCACATTCAGGTCGGGCTCGACTTGCAGGACGCCCCGGTTCGCGGCGCGGGCGGCGGGCTCGCACCGGGGCAGTATGCCCATTTATGGGTGCGCGACGATGGATGTGGCATGGACGCCGTTACCCGCGCGCGGATCTTCGAGCCATTCTTCACCACCAAGCCGGTCGGCCAAGGCACGGGGTTGGGGCTGCCGGTCGTGCATGGAATCGTCGCCGCCCACAGCGGAGTGATCACCGTCGACAGCGAGCCCGGCCTGGGCACGACCTTCCATGTCTACCTTCCGACGGCCCCCACATCACCGGCGGTCGAAGCCGCTGTGCCGCCGCTGCCCGGCGAGCGCGCAGCCGGCCCGAGGGCGGCGCGCGTGCTGCTGCTGGACGACGACGATGTGATGGTGCTCGTTGAGCGTGGCCTTCTGGAACGCGCCGGCCACGCCGTGCGGGTGTTCCGGCGCGGCGAGGACGTGCTCGCCGCTGTCCGCGCGTCGTCCGCCGAGTTCGATGTTGTGGTCACCGACCTGAACATGCCCGAGGTCTCGGGTCTCGATCTCGTGCAGCGCATGGCGGCAATGGGCTCGACGCTTCCGGTCGTGATGATCTCAGGCTATCTCACCCGGGAGGCCGAGCGCATGGCCAGGCAATACGGGGTGCGCGAGGTGGTCTGCAAGGAGGAACTCGTCGAGGAACTGGCCGGCGCTGTCGACCGTGCCCTGCGGGCGCAGGCCTGAGCCCGCGCCAGCCCCCAGGCGCAAGTCGAGAAGACGTGGACGCACCGGGACCGGCTGCGCTCAGGCTGCCGGCTTCGCCATCGCGTCAGTGCAGCGACGGTGCGTCGGGCAGTTCGTTGACGTTGTGCTGGCCGTCGGCAAGCGGGAAATGCAGCGCGAGCTGCGCATCGACGGCGTCGATCGCCGCGTTGAGGCCTTCTTCGAAGTGGCCGGCCTTGAACGCCGCGGCCATCTCGTTCAGCACGGCCTGCCACTGCTGCGGCGAGACATGCCGGTCGATGCCGCGGTCGGCGACGATCTCGATGCGATGTTCGGCCAGCAGCAGGTAGATCAGCACGCCGTTGTTGTCTTCGGTGTCCCACACGCGCAGCTTGCCGAACATCGCGATCGCGCGTTCGCGCGCCGTCGCATCGCGCCAGAGGTAGGACAAGGGCAGCCCCGCTTCGATGCAGACGCGGATCTCGCCGCCGTGGCGCTGCTCGCTCGCGGCGACACGGGATTCGATGCGCCCGAGCGCCTCGTCGCCGAGGGCGCGCCGGGCATCGCCCTCGTCGAGCCAGCGGTGCTTGAGGATGCGCAGCAGCTTGTTCATCTACCAGCCTCCCGACGCGCCGCCGCCGCCAAAATCGCCGCCCCCGCCGGAGCTGAAGCCGCCGCCACCTCCACCGCCGCCCCAGCCGCCGCCCCCGCCACCCCAGATGATCGGGCCGCCGCCGTGGCGTCCGCCGCGGCCGCCCAGTCCGCTGCCACGCCGCGCGGAGCCGATGCCGAGCACGCCGACCAGCACCAATGCGAGCAAGCCGGCGGCGCCGGCGAGCAAGGCGCTGGCGGTGATCCACCAGCCGATGCCGCCCGCGAGTCCGCTGGTCGCGAGCGAGCCCAGCTTGCGCCCGAAGATCCCGGTCAGCACCGCACCGATGACCGGCACGCCGACGAAGAAGAACATCGCCAGCTCTTCCCACTGCATGCCGGGCTGGGCGTCCGGCTGCGCGCCCGGCACGGGCAGGCCTTCGCCCTTGATGCGCGCGCCGAGCTGGTCGACCGCCGCATTCAGGCCGCCAGCGAAGTCGCCCGCGCGGAAGGCCGGCGTGATCTGCTGGTCGATGATGCGCTTGGCGGCGAGGTCGGGGATCGCGCCTTCGAGCCCCTTGGCGACCTCGATGCGCACCTTGCGGTCGTTCTTCGCAACGACGATCAGCAGCCCGTCCCCGATGTCGCGCCGGCCGATCTTGTACTGGTCGGCCACGCGCTGTGCATACGACGCATCGTCTTCGGGCAGCGTGGTCGGCACGATCAGCACCACCAGCTGCGAGCCGGTCTCGCCCTCGAGCGCGGCCAGCTTGTCGGCGAGCGCCGCGCTCTGCGCCGGGCCCAGCGTGGCGGTCTGGTCGATCACGCGGCCCGACAGCGGCGGCACCGGCAGCACGTCCTGCGCGAACGCTGTGCCGGCGAGCCACGCCAGCATGAGCGCCAGCAGGCAGGGGAGGAGGCGGGGCATCGGGGCTGCGTCGCGCCGCCGGCTACCTGGATGCCGGCTTGTCGAAGCTCACCGCCGGCGGCGTCGAGATCTGCGCTTCGTTCTGCACGGTGAAGTTCGGCTTCACGTCGTAGCCGAACAGCATCGCCGTCAGGTTGCTCGGGAAGCTGCGCGCGAGCACGTTGTAGTCGGCCACGGTCTTGATGTAGCGATTGCGCGCCACCGTGATGCGGTTCTCGGTGCCTTCGAGCTGCACCCGCAGGTCCTGGAAGGCCTGGTTGGCCTTCAGGTTCGGATACGCCTCGACGACGACCATCAGCCGGCTCAGCGCCGAGCTCAGCTCGCCTTGCGCCTGCTGGAACTTGTTGAAGGCCTCGGGGTTGTCGATCAGCTCCGGCGTGGCCTGGATGCTGGTCGCGCGCGAACGCGCCTCGATGACGCGTGTGAGCGTTTCCTGCTCGAAGTTGGCCTCGCCCTTGACGGTGGCGACGATGTTCGGGATCAGGTCGGCGCGCCGCTGGTACTGGTTCAGCACCTCGGACCAGGCGCTCTTGACCTGCTCGTCCAGGCGCTGGAAGTCGTTGTAACCGCAGCCGCTCAGCCCGGCGGCGGTGAGAAGCGCCGCGATGGCAAGCCAGAACCTTCGAATCATGGTGTGTCCTCCGATGTGAGCGATGCATGCTACCTGCTTAGCGCGGCCGGGGCCATCGGCCGGTCGCTTCTAGCCGCAGCGGCCACGCGGCGATACTCGCCGCGATGAACCTCCTGCATGACGCCTTGCGGGCGGGCCGCGCGGCGCCGAAGCGGCCG
>DASWVR010000311.1:0-17097 GCA_036401155.1 Piscinibacter sp.
ACCGGAGTCGGCGGCGCCGGCTGCGGCGCCGGCCCGCGCCTATCCGCCGCTCGAGCCGCGCTGACATGGCGGCGCTGCGGGTCGCGATTGCGGGCGCCAGCGGGCGCATGGGGCGCATGCTGATCGAGGCGGTCACGGCCGCCGACGACATGTTGCTCGCCGGTGCGCTCGACCAGGCCGGCAGTCCGGGCCTGGGCCAGGACGCCGCCGGCTTTCTCGGCAAGGCGAGCGGTGTGGCCATCACGTCGGACCTGCGTGCCGGCCTGGCCGAGGCCGACGTGCTGATCGACTTCACCCGTCCCGAGGGCACGCTCGCCCACCTGGCGGCATGCCGGGAAAGCGGCGTCAAGGCGGTCATCGGCACCACCGGCTTCAGCGACGCGCAGAAGGCGCAGGTGGCCGAGCACGCCCGCCACATCGCGATCGTGATGGCGCCCAACATGAGCGTGGGCGTCAACGTCGTGCTCAAGCTGCTCGACACGGCGGCGCGGGCATTGAGCCAGGGCTTCGACATCGAGGTCGTCGAGGCGCATCACCGCCACAAGGTCGACGCGCCCAGCGGCACCGCGCTCGCCATGGGCGAGGTGGTGGCGTCGGCGCTCGGCCGTGACCTGCGGCAATGCGCGGTCTACGGCCGCGAGGGCGTCACCGGCGAACGCGACCCCTCGACCATCGGCTTCGCCACCATCCGCGGCGGCGACATCGTCGGCGACCACACGGTGCTGTTCGCCGGCACCGGCGAGCGCATCGAGATCACGCACAAGAGTTCGAGCCGCGCGACCTACGCGCAGGGCAGCCTGCGTGCGGCGCGCTTCCTGGCCGCCAAGGCGAGCGGCCTGTACGGCATGAACCACGTCCTCGGCATCTGAACGCGAACGAGAAAGGCCACCGATGAGCGGCTTCCAGCAGTTCTGGCAACAGGGCGACGCGATCACGCGCGGCGTGGCGCTGCTGCTGCTGCTGATGTCGATCAGCGCCTGGGTGGTGATCTTCTGGAAGGGCTGGCTGCTGCGCCGGGTGCGCGCCGACATCGCCCGCGCCGTGGCGGCGTTCTGGGCCGCGCCGGACCTCGCCACCGGCCGCGAGCGGCTGGTCGCCTTCGATCGCGAAGGCGTGCTCGAGCCGCTGCTCAGCGCGGCCACCGCAAGCCCGAGCGCCGACACGCTCGAAGCCCGCGGCCACGCCGATTCGCAGTTGACGCGCCGCCTGCGCGATGCGTTGCATGCGGTGCTGGCGCAGCTGCAGTACGGCCAGGTGCTGCTCGCGTCGATCGGCAGCACGGCGCCGTTCATCGGGCTGTTCGGCACCGTCTGGGGCATCTACCACGCACTGGCGAGCATCTCCGCCGGGGGCTCGATCACCATCGAGCGTGTCGCGGGCCCGGTCGGCGAGGCGCTGGTGATGACCGCGGCCGGCCTCGCGGTGGCGATTCCCGCGGTGCTCGCCTACAACATCTTCGGCAAGCGCGTGGGCGCCTGCGAGGCCGAGCTGGAAGGCTTCGCGCACGATCTGCGCGAGATGGTTTGCGACCACCGCGCCGCCGACGTGGCCGCGTAGCGCCTGCTGACGCCATGGCCTTCGGACGCCTCGAACGCACGACCGGCCCGACGCCGATGAGCGACATCAACATGACGCCGCTGATCGACGTGATGCTGGTGCTGCTGGTGATCTTCATCATCACCGCGCCGCTGATGACCTCGAGCCTGAAGCTCGACCTGCCGCGGACCGACGCGGCCCAGCCGAGCGACACGCCGAGCTTCGTGTCGGTGGCGATCGACCCGCAGGGACGGCTCTATTTCGGCGAAGAAGCGCTCGACGGCGGCGCCCTGGCCGCGCGCATCGCCGAGGCGGCCCGCAAGAACCCGCAGACCGAGGTGCAGCTGCGCGCCGACAAGAGCGTGCCCTACGGCCAGGTGGCCGAGCTGATCGGAATGGTGCAAAAGGCCGGTTTGAACCGCATCGGCTTCATCGCCGATCCCGGCGCTGCAGCCCCCAAACAATAGCGCTCGTCGCACGCGCCTCGCGGGGGCACGCTTCCTATAATCTGCCGACTTCCTCGAGGCCGGCGCGTTGCGGCCGCTCCCCATGAACCCAGACTTCAAACCCGACGAGATCGAGCGCGCCGCCCAGGCGGCATGGCAAGCACGCGACGCCTACCGCGTCGGCGAGGACACGAGCCGGCCGAAGTTCTACGCCTGCTCGATGCTGCCGTACCCGAGCGGCAAGCTGCACATGGGGCACGTGCGCAACTACACCATCAACGACATGATGGCGCGCTACCTGCGCATGAAGGGCTTCAACGTGCTGATGCCGATGGGCTGGGACGCCTTCGGCCTGCCGGCCGAAAACGCCGCCATCGACAACCGCATCGCGCCGGCCAAGTGGACCCGCGACAACATCGCCGACATGAAGGCGCAGATGCAGCCGCTGGGGCTGGCGTTCGACTGGTCGCGCGAGGTCGCCACCTGCGACCCCACCTACTACAAGTGGAACCAGTGGTTCTTTCTCAAGATGCTGGAGAAGGGCCTCGCCTACAAGAAGACGCAGGTCGTCAACTGGGACCCGGTCGACCAGACGGTGCTCGCCAACGAGCAGGTGGTCGACGGCAAGGGCTGGCGCAGCGGCGCAGTGGTGGAGCGGCGCGAGATCCCGGGCTATTACCTCGCGATCACCAAGTACGCCGACGAACTGCTCGCCAACGTCACCGAACCTGAAAGCCCCAACTACCTCGGCGGCTGGCCCGAGCGCGTGCGGCTGATGCAGGAACACTGGATCGGCAAGAGCGAGGGCGTGCGCTTCGCCTTCACGCACGACATCCGCGACGCGAGCGGCCAGCTGATCCAGGACGGCCGGATGTGGGTCTTCACGACCCGTGCCGACACCATCATGGGCGTCACCTTCTGCGCGGTGGCGGCCGAGCACCCGCTGGCCACCCACGCCGCGCAGCACAACCCGAAGCTCGCCACCTTCGTCGAGCAGTGCAAGAAGGGCGGCACCACCGAAGCCGAACTCGCGCTCCGGGACAAGGAAGGCATGCCCACCGGCCTGTACGTGAACCACCCGCTGACCGACGAGAAGGTCGAGGTCTGGGTCGGCAACTACGTGCTGATGGGCTATGGCGACGGGGCGGTGATGGGCGTGCCGGCACACGACGAGCGCGACTTCGCCTTTGCCAAGAAGTACGGCATCGACATCCTGCAGGTCATCGCGGTCGACGGCGAGCAGTTCAGCTACGACCACTGGCAGGAGTGGTATGCCGACAAGCAGCGCGGCATCACGATCAACTCCGACTTGTTCAGCGGCATGCCCTACCAGGTGGCCGTCGACGCCGTCGCCAGGGCGCTCGCGCACAAGGGGCTGGGCGAGAAGAAGACCACCTGGCGGCTGCGCGACTGGGGCATCAGCCGCCAGCGCTACTGGGGCACGCCGATCCCGATCATCCACTGCGCGCAGTGCGGCGACGTGCCGGTGCCGGAGAAGGACCTGCCGGTGCTGCTGCCCGAAGACCTGGTGCCCGACGGCAGCGGCAACCCGCTGAACAAGAGCGCCGCCTTCCTGAACGTGGCCTGTCCGGCCTGCGGCGCCCAGGCCAGGCGCGAGACCGACACGATGGACACCTTCGTCGACTCGGCCTGGTACTACATGCGCTACTGCTGCCCGGACAACCACGAGCAGATGGTCGACCGCCGCAACGACTACTGGATGCCGATGGACCAGTACATCGGCGGCATCGAACACGCCGTGCTGCACCTGCTGTATGCGCGCTTCTGGACCAAGGCGATGCGCGACCTGGGCCTGGTGAGCTTCGACGAGCCCTTCACCCGGCTGTTCACGCAGGGCATGCTGCTCAACGAGTCGTTCTACCGCGAAGACGCCTCGGGCAAGCGGCGCTGGTTCTACCCGAGCGAGGTCGACGTGTGCTACGACGACAAGGGCCACCCGGTGGGCGCGACGGCGCGCGAAGACGGGCAGCCGGTGACGCTCGGCGGCATCGAGAAGATGTCCAAGTCGAAGAACAACGTGGTCGAACCGCGCGACATCATCGCCCGCTTCGGCGCCGACACGGCGCGCCTGTTCACGATGTTCGCCGGCCCGCCCGACCAGAGCGCGGCCTGGTCCGACTCGGGCGCCGAGGGGTCGTTCCGCTACCTGCGCCGGCTCTGGTCGTTCGGCGTGAAGCACGCCGAGCGCATCCGCCGCGCCGGCCCGCGCACCGAGGGGCTGAGCGCCGGCGCCAAGGAGCTGCGGCGCGAGGTGCACATGCTGCTGCGCCAGATCAGCCACGACTACGACCGGCTGCAATACAACACAGTCGTCTCGGGCGCGATGAAGCTGCTCAACGCACTCGAAGGCGCCAAGCTCGCCGACACGCCGGCCGACGACGCCGCGCTGCGCGAAGGCATGAGCGTGCTGCTGCGCTCGCTGTATCCCGCGGCGCCGCACATCGCGCACGGCCTGTGGAACGAACTCGGCTTCGTGGCGGTGCACGGCGAATTGCTCGACGCGCCCTGGCCGAAGGTCGACGTGGCGGCGCTGCTGCAGGACGAGATCGAATACGTGCTGCAGGTCAACGGCAAGCTGCGCGGCTCGGTCACCGTGCCGGCCTCGGCCGACAAGGCGGCGATCGAGGCGGCGGCGCTGGCGAGTCCCGAGTTCGCCAAGTTCTCCGACGGCCGGCCGGCCAAGAAGATCGTCATGCCGCCGGGCCGGCAGCTGATCAACGTGGTCGTCTGATGCGGCAGGCGCGCCGCCACTGGCTCGCGGCTGCTGCGGCGGCCGCGTCCTCGGTGCTGCTGCCGGGCTGCGGCTTCGAGCTGCGGCGCACGCCCGAGCTGCGCTTTCGCAGCCTCGCGTTGTCGGGTTTCGCGCCGCGCTCGCCGCTTGCCGAAGAGCTGAAGCTTCACGTCAACGCGAGCACCACCACGCTGGTCGTCGACACGCCGGCGCAGGCGCAGGTGGTGCTGGAAGCGCTCGTCGATCGGCGCGAGCGCAGCGTGGTCGCGAGCACGGCAGCCGGTCAGGTGCGCGAGCTGCAGCTGCGCACCCGCTTCAGCTTTCGCCTGCACACGCCGGCCGGCCGCGAACTCATCCCGCCCACCGAGCTCGTGCTGAGCCGCGACATCAGCTACAGCGAGGCGGCCGCGCTCGCCAAGGAGCAGGAAGAGGTGCTGCTGTACCGCACGATGCAAAGCGACATCGTGTCGCAGGTGATGCGGCGGCTGGCGGCCGTGCAGGTTGTTTGATGATGAGCCCCCACGTCGCTGCGCTCCTGCCCCCCAAGGGGGCGCCGGCCCCCTTGGGGCGGCCCGGCGGGGGCCGGATGATGAGCCCCCACGTCGCTGCGCTCCTGCCCCCCGAGGGGCGCCGGCCCCCTTGGGGCGGCCCGGCGGGGGCCGGATGATGGGCCCCCACGTCGCTGCGCTCCTGCCCCCCGAGGGGGCGCAGGCCCTCAAAGGCCACGAAGGGGCCCCTTGGTGGCCCTCGGCGGCCCGGCGGGGGTCCTGATGCAGCTGCGCCTGGAGCAACTCGGGGCACAGCTGCAGAAGGGCCTGCGCCCGCTGTACACGCTGTGGGGCGACGAGCCCCTGCTGGCGCAGGAGGCGGGCGACGCGATCCGCGCGGCGGCGCGCGCGGCCGGCTACTCCGAACGCCAGGTGCACACCGTCAGCGGCGCGCATTTCAACTGGAGCGGTCTGCTCGGCGCCAGCCAGGCGATGAGCCTGTTCTCCGACAAGCAGCTGATCGAGATCCGCATTCCTTCGGGCAAGCCGGGCAAGGAAGGCTCGGAGGCGCTGCAGCGCTACTGCGACACCCTGTCCGACGACGTGCTCACGGTCGTGCACCTGCCGCGCCTGGATCGCCAGCAGCAGGCGAGCAGCTGGTTCAGCGCGCTCGACGCGGCGGGCGTCACGGTGCGCATCGATGCGATCGAGCGCAAGGCACTGCCGCAGTGGATCGCACAGCGGCTGGCGGCCCAGGGCCAGCGTGTGCAGGGCGGCGAAGCGGGGCAGCAGACGCTGGCTTTTTTTGCCGACCGCGTCGAGGGCAATCTGCTGGCCGCGCACCAGGAAATCCAGAAACTCGCGCTGCTGTACCCGGCCGGCGAGCTGAGCTTCGAGCAGATCGAGTCGGCCGTGCTCAACGTGGCGCGCTATGACGTCTTCAAGCTCGGCGAGGCCGTGCTGGCGGGGCAGGTGGCGCGCGCGCTGCGCATGCTCGACGGCCTGCAGGCCGAGGGCGAGGCGGCGGTGCTGGTGCACTGGACACTCGCCGAGGACATCCGCGCACTGAAGCGTGTCAAGGACGCGGTGGCCGCCGGCAAGCCGCTGCCGATCGCCCTGCGCGAGTCGCGGGTCTGGGGCGCGCGCGAGCGGCTGTTCGAGCGCGCCGTGCCGCTATTCACCGACAACACGCTGGCCGAGCTGCTGCATGCCGCGCAGGTCTGCGACGGACTGGTCAAGGGGCTCAAGCACCCCGACTGGCCGCAGGACCCATGGGAAGGCCTGAAGCGGCTGCTGCTGATGACGCTGCAATGCAGCGCGGCGGCGCCACGCAAGACCTTGCACCTCGCGCTGCAGGCCTGAACCAGGCTCCGCGCGGCTTGCGCGAGCGTCAGTAGCCGCGCGCGCGGTCGACGAGGTGGGCAGGCGGCTCTCCCGCGCGACATGCACGCACGTTGGCCGCCACCACCGCCGCCGCGCTGCGTGCGTCGGTCTGCGCCGCGACGTGCGGCAGCACCGTCACCCGCGGATGCGACCAGAACGGGTGATCGGCCGGCAGCGGCTCGCTCGCGAACACGTCGAGCACCGCGTGGCCGAGTTGGCCGTCATCGAGCGCTCGCAGCAGGTCGGCTTCGACCACATGCGCGCCGCGCGCCAGGTTGACGAAGCCGGCGCCGCGGCGCATCGCCGCGAAGGTGCCGGCGTGGCACAGGCCCTGCGTCGCCGGCGTCAGCGGCAGCAGGTTGACGACGACGTGCGCGTCCGGAAGCAGGGCATGCAGGCCCGCGTCGCCGCTGTGCGTTTCGATGCCGACGATCGGCTGCGCGTGGCGCTGCCAGCCACCGACACGATGGCCGTTGGCGGCCAGCCGCAGCGCCACCGTGCGGCCCATCTGGCCGAGTCCGAGCACGGCGACCTTGACTTCGTCGGCACGGCGCTGCGGGTGCTGCTGCCAGCGTTGTTCGCGCTGCTGCCGCGCATAGTCGAAGAAGCCGCGCTGCAGGCTCAGCACGGCCCACAGCGCCGTCTCGGCCATCGCCTCGTTCATCGCCGGATCGACCATGCGCGCGAGCGGCACGCCGGCGGGAAGCGTCGGGTCGCGCAGCAGGCGGTCCACGCCGGCCCACAGCGACTGGATGAAGCGCAGCGCCGGCAGGCCCTGCAGTGCGCCGGTCTGCGGATTGGCGACGATGGCGATGTCGATGGCGTGGGGTGCGCAGGCGGCACGATCGTCGACGATCGTTTCGCCGGGCAGCGCTTCGCGCAGCAGGTGCATCCACAGCGCCCGCTCGGTCGCACCGAAGTTTGCCGCCAGGAGGATCGCCATCTCAGTGGCTCCACCGCGCCGCGCGACCCACGACGCATGAAACGCCGCTTCGGCGAAGGTGCTGTCCTGCGAACGCCGTCATCCCGGCGAAAGCCGGGATCCACGCGTGGCCGTCATCGATGGATCCCGGCCTTCGCCGGGATGACGTGTGTGTGGAACGCAGGTGTTTCACTTCAGCGCGCGAGTTGTCGGTTGAGCAATTGCAGCGCGTGCAGCACCGTCTGGCGCCGCACGGCGGCACGGTCGCCCTGCAGCTGCATCAGCTGCGTGGTGCCGGGCGCGCCATGCTCCGCGAGGCCCACCCACACCGTCCCGACGGGCTTTTCGGGCGAGCCGCCGGCCGGGCCCGCAATGCCGGTGACGGCCACCGCGATCTGCGCACGCGAGCGTGCGAGCGCGCCTTCGGCCATCGCGCGCGCCACCTCGCCGCTCACCGCGCCGTGGCGTGCGATCAACTCGGCCGGCACGTCGAGCAGTTCGGTCTTGGCCTGGTTGGAGTAGCTGACGACGCCGCGCTCGAACCAGTCGCTGGAGCCCGCCTGCGCGGTGCAGGCGGCGGCGATCAGCCCGCCGGTGCACGACTCGGCGGTGGCGAGCATCCAGCCGCGCGCGGTGAGCGCCGCGGCCAGCCGCTGCACTTCGGCCCGCAGGTCGTCGTCGAGTTCGTTCACAGCCATCTCCACAGCGCAATGACGAGCAGCGTGCACAGCGCGGCGACGAGGTCGTCGAACATCACGCCGAAACCCTGGGCCCAGCCGACCGGCTGGCCGCGCTGGCCCTTGAAGCGCCGGTCGGCCCAGGCCACCGGGCCCGGCTTGGCGGCGTCGAACACGCGAAACAGCACGAAGGCGGCGAACTGCGCCCAGGCGCCGGCGGGCGTCACCACCCACAACACGGCCCAGAACGCGACGATCTCGTCCCACACGATGGCCGAGGGGTCGGGCATCGCGAGGTGGCGCGCCGTCGTCGTGCAGGCCCACCAGCCGACCGCCAGGCCTGCCGCCAGCAGCAGCGCCCAGCGCAGGGCGCTCATGTGGGGCTGCAGCGCGACGAAGGCGAGCCAAGCCCACAGCGTGCCCACGGTCCCCGGCGCCACCGGGGAGAGGCCGCTGCCGAAGCCGAGGGCGATCATGTGCGCCGGATGCGCGAACAGGAAGCGCACGCTCGGCTTGCGTGGCGCCGCGTTCGCGGCGGTGTCGAGCGCCTCGTTCATGCGCGGAAGTGGTCGAACGATCCGAAGCCATTGGCGACGGTGTCGCCGCGCCGATCGACCAGCCGCAAGGAAGGCTCCTCATCGATGCGGCCGATGCGCGTGACCGGCACGCCGGCGCGTTCGGCGGCCGCCTGCACGGCCGATTCGGCCTCGCGCGCTGCGGTGAACACCAGCTCGTAGTCGTCGCCGCCGGCGAGCGTGCATTGGCGTTGCAGGGCGGGCGGCTGGGCGGCCAGCACGGCACTGCGCGGCAGCGTGTCGACGTCGATCGTCGCGCCCACCCGGGCGCTGCGCAGGATGTGCCCGAGGTCGCCGAGCAGCCCGTCCGACACGTCGATCGCGCTGCTCGCGACGCCGCGCAACGCCAGGCCCAAGGCGACACGCGGCTGCGGCTGCTCCATCGCGCGGCGCACCTGCTCGAACGCCGCGCCGTCGAGGGCGACGCTGCCGCGAAAGGCCTCCAGCGCCAGCCGGGCATCGCCGAGCTCGCCGCTGACGTAGACGTCGTCGCCGGCGCGTGCGCCCGAGCGCAGCAACGCGGCGCCGGCCGGCACCTCGCCGAAGATGCTGATGCAGATGGTCAGCGGGCCCTGCGTCGTGTCGCCGCCGATCAGCTCGCAGCCGTGTTCGTCGGCCAGCGCCAGCAGGCCACGCGAGAACCCCTCGAGGAACGACTCCTCGGCGCGGGGCATCGCGAGCGACAGCGTGAAGGCGAGCGGCCGCGCGCCACAGGCCGCGAGGTCGCTCAGGTTGACGGCGAGCGACTTGTGGCCCAGCCGATCGGGCGCCACGGTCGAGAGGAAGTGCCGGCCTTCGACCAGCATGTCGCACGAGGTGGCGAGCTGCATGCCGGGCGCAACCGCAAGCAGCGCGCAGTCGTCGCCCACGCCCAGCGCCGCCTCTCTCACGGGCCGCCTGAAGTAGCGGTCGATCAGTTCGAATTCACCGAGTGCCATGCGGCCGATTGTCCGCCAGCGAGCGCCTTCGCCGTGCGTGTCGGTCGGGGATGGCGCGACGGCCGTTTCTGCCGAGGGCGCCCGATACACGCCGATGGACCTGAGACAATCCAGCGCCTTCGCGCCGCGAAGGCAAACCTATAACGAACGCCGTATCGAGGAAGGAATCTCATGGGATTGAAACGAACCTTGGGTCTTGTCGCCGCCGTTGCAGCGGTGGCAGTGATGACCGGCTGCGCGACGAAGGCGCCGTCATACCAGCCATCGATCCAGAACGTCAACGTGCTCAAGCGCGCCGGCACGTCCGCAGCCACTGTGGGCACCTTCGGCACCGAGCCGGGCGCCAGCGGCGCCACGTCGATCCAGCTGCGCGCGGCGCAGATGACCACGCCTTCGGGCGGGCCCTACGCGCAGTACATCGAAGAGGCGCTCAAGACGGAACTCGATCTGGCGCAACGCTTGAACCCGAAGGCGAACGTCGTCATCACCGGCGTGCTGGTGAAGAACAACATCAATGCGGGCGGCATCAACACCAACGACGGCGAGGTCGAGGCGCGTTTCGTCGTGCGCCGCGACGGCAGCGTGCGCTTCGAAAAGACCAAGCGCGGCACCGCGCAGTGGGAAAGCTCGTTCGTCGGCAACATCGCGATTCCAAAGGCGGCGCAGCAGTACACCGTGCTGGTGCAGTTGCTCCTCGGCGCGCTGTACGCCGATCCCGACTTCCAGGACGCGATCCGCTGAACGATCGATATCGCAATCACATTCACCATCGAGGAAGGGAATTCTTATGCTGATGAAGCGACTCATGCTGCTGGCGGCCATTGCCCTGGCCGCGCTCGTCACAGGGTGCGCGCACCCGATTTCGGTCACATCGGACATCGCGCAGATCAAGGGATCCGGCAGCAAGGTCAACAAGACCGTCGGCTACTACATCGCGCCGGAAGAGCGCACCCGAGAAGTGACCACTGGCGGCGGCGGCGGAGACAAGGTGCAGTACGTGCTGTACCGCGACCTCGAACCGGGCATCTTCAAGGCGATGTCGGAGGTCTTCACCAATGTCGTTCAGCTCGATTCGCCGACCGATGCGGCGAGGCTTGCCAAAGACAACGTGAGCTTCGTGATCACGCCGAAGATCACCACCAACTCGTCGTCCGACAGCCTGCTCACCTGGCCCCCCACGCAGTTCACCATCGACATGGTTTGCAAGGTGACCGACAAATCGGGTTCCCCGATGAAGGAGTTCACCGCCAGCGGGACAGGCCGCGCTGAGTTTTCCGAGTTCGCGTCCGACCATTCGCTATCGGCCAAGCGTGCGGCGCAACAGGCGATGAGCAACCTGGTCAAGGCGCTCGAGGCCTACCCGGAGTTCCGGCGCTGACATGACGGCGGTGGCGGCGCTGCCGCTGCCGCGGCCGCCTACGGCGTGTGCCCGCGCAGCGCGTTGGCGAGTTCGACCGCCGAGCGCACTTCCATCTTCTCGAACACCCGGGCGCGGTGCACTTCCACCGTGCGCACGCTGATGTCGAGTTCGTCGGCGATCAGCTTGTTGGGTCGGCCCTCGACCACCAGCCGCATCACGTCGCGCTCGCGCTCGGTCAGCTCCGCCAGGCGCTTGGCCACCGAGTCGGCGTCTCGGCGCATCAGGATCGCCGCGCTGCTCTTGGCGAGCGCCTGCTCGATGCGGTCGACCAGCGCGTTGTCGGCAAATGGCTTTTCGACGAAGTCGAACGCGCCGCGCTTGACCGCGGCGACGGCCGTCGGCACGTCGCCGTGGCCGGTCAGGAAGATGACCGGCAGCGACTCCAGCAGGCCGCGTTCGACCAGGCGCTCGAACAGCACCAGGCCGCTGGTGCCGGGCATGCGCACGTCGAGCAGCACGCAGCCCGGCGAGGTCGGCCACCCGGGAGGCCGACCGGCGAGCATGGCCTCGAAGGCCTCGGCGCTGGCAAACCCCTCCGACAGGAGACGGCGCGAGCGCAGCAGCCAGGCGAGCGCGTCGCGCACCACGTCTTCGTCGTCGACCAGGTAGACGGTCGGCAGGCCCAGGCGCGGGTCGAGGTTGAGGGTCATTGCGTGCTCGGTTCGACGTCGGTGCCGCGCGGCTCGGCAGCCGGCGCGTGCGGCGGCCGCCGTTCGGCACTGTCGGCCGGAAGCGTAAACCGGAACTCGGTCGTCGCGCCAGTGCCTTTACCCGCGTCGACGCCGGCGTCCTCGCTCGGCAGCGTCACGAAGTCGAGCGCACCGCCATGCTGCTCGATGACCGTGCGGCACAAGCTGAGCCCGAGGCCCATGCCTTCGCTGCGGGTGGTGAAGAAGGGCGTGAACAGCTGCTGCGCCACGTCCGGCGGCACGCCGGGTCCATGGTCGATCACGCTGATCGTGACCCAGCGCGCATGGGTCTGGCGCACGCGGATCAGCAGTTCGCGCTGCGACGGCGGCGTGTGCGACTCCATCGCCTGGATGCCGTTGCGCGTCAGGTTCAGCAGCACCTGCTCGACCATGGTGCGGTCGCACACCACGCGCGGCACCGGGACTTGCATGTCGAGCTCCACCCGCGTGCCGCTCTTGCGCGCCTGCAGGCGCACCAGCGGCAGCACGGCCTCGATCAGCACGTCGCAGCGCACGGCCTCGTGTGTCTGGTCGCGGCGGCGCACGAAGTTGTGCACGCTCTTGATGACTCGCCCGGCCCGCTCGGCCTGCTCGGCGATGCGCTCGGCCGCCTGCTGCAGCAGCGCCACCGTTTCGCGGTCGTGTGCGCCCGACTGCATCAGGTTGAGCGAGCCGGCCGCATAGCTCGCGATGGCCGCCAGAGGCTGGTTGAGTTCGTGGCTGAGCAGCGAGGCCATCTCGCCCACGGTGGCGAGCCGCGCCGTCGCCTGCAGCCGCTCCTGCTGCTGGCGCGAGATCTCCTCGATGCGGCGCTGGTCGCTCACGTCGAGCACCGCGCTCATCCAGCCGGTGTGCTCGCCGGTGCCGTCGACCAGCGGCGCTTCGAAGATCAGCACCGCGAAGCGCTCGCCGTTCTTGCGCATGAAGGTCGTCTCGAAGCCTTCGCGCGCCGTCTGCCGCACTTCCTCGGTGGGTCGCACGGCGCCCAGCCGGATCGCCTGGCGGCGGCCGTATTCGTCGGCCAGCTCGGGCGGCCAGTAGGGCGGCGGCACCTTGCCGATCACTTCGTCGGCGCTGAAGCCGACCATCTGGCAGAAGGCCGGGTTGACGTAGGTGATGTGGCCTTGCAGGTCGCGCGCGCGCAGGCCCGTCACCAGCGAGTCCTCCATCGCCTTGCGAAAGGCCAGCGACTCTGCGAGCGCGCGCTCGGCCTGGGCGCGCTTGCGCACGTCGCGCACCAGCAGCAGCACCACCGCGCCGAGGGCGAGCGAGAGTCCGAGCACCAGCGCCACCGCCAGGTTGGGAATCAGCCGCGGGCTGCCGGCGGCGCTGTCCAGGCGCATCTGCAGCGTGATGCCGGGCAGGTCGATCAGCCGCTCCGAGACGTAGATGCCGGCGCCGCGCGTCAAGCCGACCCGCGCCAGCCGGGTGCCGTCGCCTTCGACGAAGGAGAGTTCGTGGCCGCGCAGCACATCGGCAGCGACCGCTTCGGTCAGCACGTTCTGCAGCGCGAAGGTGGCCGCCATGAAGCCGACCAGGTGGCCGGCGCGGTGGATCGGCAGGCAGGCGTCGATCACTTCGAGGCCCAGGCCGCCCGGCAAGGGCACGAAGTAGCTGCGCGACAGGGTCGGGCTCGCCTGGCGCCGGGCCGCGGTGCAGGCGACTTCGGTGTCGATGTCCATGTCTTCGCGCCGGATGCGAGTGAACATCGCGCCCTGGTAGGGCGACTCCACCGCCGCCACGATGCGCTGGTCCAGGTTGCGCTGCTCGATGCGCACGATCTCGCGGTGCGTGCGCAGCATCTCGGCCGCGTCGCTGCGCCATTGATCGAGCGGCGGGTCGTTCCACAGCAGCGCCTGCAGGTTCTGCAGGTCGCGCGACAAGGCCTGCCGGATGTCCGCCGCCACGCTGGCCGACACCGTCTCGACCTGTTCCTGCGCGCGGTTGTTTTCGTAGTCGACGGTGAGCCACACGAGCAGCGACTGCGCGACCAGCAGCAGGCTCACCAGCGCGCCCCACAGCACTGCGCGGCGGCGGCGCGATCGGTGGTGTGGCATGTCGGGCGCCGCGGGAGCGGCGGGCAGGGAGCTCATTGAAGTACCTTCGTGCTGCGCACTCCGGTGTGAGCCCTGGGGGCGGCCCGGCGTGCACATGGCGCGTTTCCGGCGTGTCACGCAGTATTGCGTACCCGCCGCCGGCCGCGCGTACGCAGTTCTGCGCATAAGCCGGCGCTTGCGCGAGGAGGACACTGTGCCGCCGGGCATGCGAGCGCGGCGCCGACGTGCAGGGCCGCGAGCTCGCACTCCTACAATGCCCCGCGGGCCCCCGCCGACCGGTGTCGCCGCGTGGCCGCAGACACCTCACACGCGAGATCAGCCATGTCCGACAAAGAACAGAAGCGCGCGGAACTGCGGCGCGCCGCCCTCGAGTACCACGAGTTCCCGACCCCGGGCAAGGTGGCGATCGCCTCGACCAAGCAGCTGATCAACCAGCGCGACCTCGCGCTCGCGTACTCGCCCGGCGTGGCGGCCGCCTGCGAAGAGATCGTCACCGACCCGGTCAACGCCTTTCGCTACACCGCGCGCGGCAACCTCGTGGCGGTCATCACCAACGGCACCGCGGTGCTGGGCCTGGGCGACATCGGACCGCTCGCCGCCAAGCCGGTGATGGAAGGCAAGGCGGTGCTGTTCAAGAAGTTCGCCGGCATCGACGTGTTCGACATCGAGCTGCAGGAGCGCAACCTCGACAAGCTGGTCGACATCATCGCTGCGCTCGAGCCCACCTTCGGCGGCGTGAACCTCGAGGACATCAAGGCGCCCGACTGCTTCTACGTCGAGCGCCGCCTGCGCGAGCGCATGAACATCCCGGTGTTCCACGACGACCAGCACGGCACGGCGATCGTCGTCGGCGCGGCGCTGCTGAACGCGCTGAAGGTCAGCGGCAAGGACATCGCGAAGATCAAGCTCGTCACCTCGGGCGCGGGCGCGGCGGCGCTCGCCTGTGTCGGCCTGCTGGTCAAGCTGGGCGTGCCGCGCGAGAACATCTGGCTGACCGACCTCGCCGGCGTCGTCTACGAGGGCCGCACCGAGCTGATGGACGACGACAAGGCGGTGTTCGCGCAGAAGACGCCGGCGCGCAGCCTGAGCGAGGTGATCGAGGGCGCCGACGTGTTCCTCGGCCTGTCGGCCGCGGGCGTGCTGAAGAAGGAGATGGTGGCCAAGATGGCGCCGAACCCGACGATCTTCGCGCTCGCCAACCCGACGCCCGAGATCCTGCCCGAGGAGGTGCAGGAGGTGCGCGCCGACGCGCTGATCGCCACCGGCCGCACCGACTACCCGAACCAGGTCAACAACGTCCTGTGTTTCCCGTACATCTTCCGCGGCGCGCTGGATTCGGGCGCGACCACCATCACCGACGAGATGGAAATCGCCGCGGTGCACGCGATCGCCGAGCTCGCGCGGGCCGAGCAGAGCGAGGTGGTGGCGGCGGCCTACGCCGGCGCGACGCTGAGCTTCGGCCCCGAGTACCTGATCCCCAAGCCCTTCGATCCGCGGCTGATGATGAAGATCGCGCCGGCGGTGGCGCAGGCGGCGGCCGACTCGGGCGTCGCGCTGCGGCCGGTGGCCGACATGGACGCCTATCGCGAGAAGCTGCAGGGCTTCGTCTATGCCTCGGGCACGACGATGAAGCCGATCTTCCAGCTCGCCCGACGCGCCGAGAAGAAGCGCATCGCCTACGCCGAGGGCGAGGAGGAGCGGGTGCTGCGCGCGGTGCAGGTGGTGGTCGACGAGAACCTCGCGCGCCCGACGCTGATCGGCCGGCCGGACGTCATCGCCGAGCGCTGCGAGAAGTTCGGACTGCGGCTCAAGGAGGGAAAGGACTACGACCTCGTCAGCACCGAGCACGACCACCGCTACCGCGACTACTGGCAGACCTATCACCGCATGACCGCGCGCAAGGGCGTGACCGCGCAGCTCGCCAAGATCGAGATGCGGCGCCGGCTGACGCTGATCGCGGCGATGATGCTGCACAAGGGCGAGGTCGACGGCATGCTGTGCGGCACCTGGGGCAGCACCGGCCTGCACCTGCGCTACGTCGACCAGGTCATCGGCCTGCGCGAAGGCGCCAAGACCTACGCCTGCATGAACGGGCTGATCCTGCCCGGCCGGCAGATCCAGCTGGTCGACACGCACGTCAACTACGATCCGACGGCCGAGCAGATCGCCGAGATCACCGTGATGGCGGCCGAGGAGATGATGCGCTTCGGGCTCATCCCCAAGGCGGCGCTGCTGTCGCACAGCAATTTCGGCTCGAGCGACCAGCCGTCGGCGGTCAAGATGCGCGAAGCGCTGGCGATCCTGCGGCGCGACGCGTCGTGGCTCGAGGTCGACGGCGAGATGCACGGCGACACCGCGCTCGACGCGCCCTACCGCCGGGACCTGATGCCCGACACCACGCTGACCGGCGAAGCCAACCTGCTGGTGTGTCCCAACATCGATGCCGCCAACATCTCCTACAACCTGCTCAAGACCGCCGCCGGCGGCGGCATCGCGATCGGGCCGATGTTGCTCGGCGCGGCGGCGCCGGTGCACATCCTGACGCCCTCGGCCACCGTGCGGCGCATCGTCAACATGACGGCACTGACCGTCGCCGACGCCAACGCCGCACGCTGATCGCGCCCGATGCCGGGGCGCCGCGGCACCCCAAGCATGGGCCGTGCCGCGGCGCACGCGCGCCCCAATAGCCGCTGGCCGCCTCCGGGTTTGTGACAGCGCCGCCACCGGCGCCGGTGGCCCGCCGGCAGCGGCGGCTACAGCGCCCTTAAGCCGTTGTCACGCAGAGAAAAAATGCGGTGTGAGCGCACGCTCATGCTGCGGCGCTCCTGCTTCAATTTGAGGCACAGGCTTGAGATTTCCGGCCTGTTTCGGTACCATCTCCGTTTCAGGATTCAGGGAAAACCCGTGTCTCTCTCTGGCCAGGCGAAGGCGTGGCAGGCCCTTCACAGGGGTGGACTGGCGATCTCCTTCACTGGCGCCATGCTGGCGGCCGGGGCTCTGGCGGTAACGCCGGGGTGGGCAAGGGGACCGGCAATCCAGGACATCGGCAGCGTGGCCTTGGCCGAGCTGCCGGCAGAGGCGCAGACCACCGACCGCTTGATTCGCGCCGGCGGTCCGTTCCCCTACCCGAAAGACGGCACGGTGTTCGGCAATCGCGAACGTCTGCTTCCGATCAAGCCGCGTGGCCATTATCGGGAGTACACGGTCAAGACGC
>DASWVR010000312.1:0-10684 GCA_036401155.1 Piscinibacter sp.
GCTGGCGGGCTGGGCGGCGCTGCTGTCGAGGCTGTCGGGCGAGCACGAGGTGGTGATCGGCACGCCGGTGGCGAACCGGCCGCGCGCGCAGCTGGAGCCGCTGATGGGGCTGTTCATCAACACGCTGGCGCTGCGGCTGGATCTGTCGGGGGGGCCGACGGTGGCGCAGCTGCTGCAGCGGGTCAAGGCCAGCGCGCTCGATGCGCAGCACAACCAGGACCTGCCGTTCGAACAGGTCGTCGAGGCCGTGCAGCCCCCGCGCAGCACCGCCTACAGCCCGCTGTTCCAGGCGATGTTCAGCTGGCACGAGGGTGGGGCGGCTGCGCCTGCGCTGCGTGGGCTGCGGGTCGCGCGTGTCGCGTCGCCGTACGAAGTGGCGCGTTTCGACCTGACGCTGCAGCTGGCCGAGGACGACGATGGCCGCATTGCCGGCCGCCTGGAGTACGCGACGGCGCTGTTCGATCGCGAGACGGTGCGGCGGCATCTGGCCTGCCTGCAGCGGCTGCTCGGCGAACTCGCCGACGCCGACGGCCAGCCGGTCGCTTCGCTCGCGCTGCTCCCCGAGGCCGAACGCCAGAGGCTGCTCGTGCAGTGGAACGCGACGCGCACCGCCTACCCCCAGCACGACGCCGTGCACAGGCTGTTCGAGGCGCAGGCCGCGCGCACGCCTCACGCGCCGGCGGTGGTCGACGGCGCGCGCGCACTCAGCTACGCCCAGCTCGATGCACGTGCCGAGGCGCTGGCGCAGCGGCTGGAGAGGGCCGGCGTATTGCCCGGCGAGCGCGTTGCGCTCGCGATCGCGCGTTCGCTGGAGCTCGTGGTCGCGCAGCTGGCGGTGCTCAAGTGCGGCGCCGCCTACGTGCCGCTCGACGTGCACTCGCCGGCGGCGCGCCAGGAGGCCATCGTCGGGGACTGCGGCGCGCGCATCGTGCTCGGCCCGTCCGACGTGCAGGACCTGCAGGAAGACGTGGCGCCGCGCCGTCGGGACGCGACGGACCCCGCCCGGTGCGTCGCCTACGTCATGTACACCTCCGGCTCCACCGGTGGACCGAAGGGCGTGCTGGTGCCGCACCGGGCGATCGCGCGCCTGGTCATCGACAACCGCTACGCGCGTTTCGATGCCGGCGACCGGGTCGCCTTCGCCGCCAATCCAGCCTTCGACGCGAGCACGCTCGAGGTGTGGGCGCCGCTGCTGAACGGCGGTTGCATCGTCGTCGTCGACCAGGACACGCTGCTCGATCCACAGCGCTTCGCCCAGCAGCTGCTGGACGAGCGCGTCAGCGTGCTGTGGCTCACCGTCGGGCTGTTCAACCAGGTCGCCGACACGCTGGCGCCGGCATTCGCCCGCCTGCGCTGTCTCATCGTCGGCGGCGACGCGCTCGACCCGGTGATCGTCGAGCGTGTGTTGCGCTGCGGCCGGCCGCAGCGGCTGCTGAACGGCTATGGGCCGACGGAGACCACCACGTTCGCTGCCACCTTCGAGATCGAGGCGGTCGCGCCGGGCCAGCGCAGCATCCCGATCGGGCGGCCGATCGGCAACACCCGGCTGTACATCCTCGATGCCTTGGGACAGCCGGTGCCGGTCGGCGTCGCCGGGGAGCTCCACATCGGCGGCCACGGCGTGGCGCTCGGCTACCTCAACCATCCGGCGCTGACCGCCGAGCGGTTCCTGCCCGATCCGTTCGACGACGAACCCGGCGCGCGCATGTACCGCACGGGCGACCTCGCGCGCTGGCTGCCCGACGGCAACGTCGAGTTCCTCGGCCGCACCGACCGCCAGCTCAAGCTGCGCGGCTTTCGCGTCGAGCCGGCCGAGATCGAGGCGCGGCTGCTGGAGCGCCCCGGCGTGCGTGCGGCGGCCGTCGTCGCGCGCGAGGACAGTGCTGGCGACAAGCGGCTCGTGGCCTACGTGGTGGGCGACGGCGCCCAGGCCGGTGACGCACAGGTGCTGCGCGCCCACCTGGCCGAGCGGCTGCCCGAGTACATGCTGCCGGCGGCGATCGTGCGTCTCGATGCGCTGCCGCTGAACGCGAACGGCAAGGTCGATCGCGCGTCGCTTCCGGCGCCGGCGGCCGCCGATTTCTGCACGCGCGACTACGAGTCGCCGCACGGCGGCACCGAGGAGCGGCTGGCGCGCATCTGGGCCGAGATGCTGAAGCTCGATCGGGTGGGTCGGCACGACCACTTCTTCGAGCTCGGCGGCCATTCGCTGCTCGCGATCAGCATGGTCGAGCGCCTTCGAGCCGAGGGCCTTCAGGTCGATGCACGCGCGCTGTTCAGCACGCCGACGCTCGCGGTCGTCGCGGCGGCCACGAAGAGAATCAAGGAGGTCGTGTTGTGACGGTACTCGAACTGCTGGCCCGGCTGAACGACCGGGACGTGGCGCTGGCGCTCTCCGAGGAGGGTCTGGTGGTGCGCGGCGACGATGCGGCGCTCGCCGACGAAGCCCTGATGGCGTCGCTGCGCGCGAACAAGGCGGCACTGGTCGACATGATCCGCCTCGGCACCTACGTCGGCCCGGCGGGTTCGGGGCTGGACGTGCCACCCAACCGCATTCCACCCGGCTGCACGGCGATCGTGCCGGAGATGCTACTGCTGGTCGCGCTGACCCAGGCGCAGATCGATGCGATCGTGCGCGGCGTCGCCGGCGGTGCGTCCAACCTGCAGGACGTCTATCCGCTCGCGCCGCTGCAGGAAGGCATCCTGTTCCACCATCGCACCGCGCGCGCCGGCGACGCCTACCTGACGCCGGCGCTGTTCGGTTTCGACACACGCGAGCGTGTGGACAACTTCGTGGCCGCGCTGCAGGGCGTGGTCGACCGCCATGACATCCTGCGCACCGCCATCGCGTGGGAAGACCTGCCGGAGCCGGTTCAAGTGGTCTGGCGCAAGGCGGCGCTCGCTGTCGACGAACTGGTGCTGGACCCGTCGAACGGCGATGTGGCGCAGCAACTGCGCGCGCGCTTCGATCCGCGCCGTTTTCGCCTCGACGTGCGGAGCGCGCCGCTGTTGCGTCTGGCCGTCGCCGAGGATCGCTCGCGAGGGCGCTGGGTGGTCCTGCTGCTCTTCCACCACCTCGCCATCGACCACACGACGCTCGACGTGGTGATGCATGAGACGCAGGCGCACCTGCGCGGCGAGCAGCACCAGCTGCCACGGGCGCGGCCGTTCCGCGACTACGTCGCGCGCGCGCGACGCGGCCTCTCGGCGGTCGAGCACGAGGCCTTCTTCCGCGACATGCTGGCCGACGTCGACGAACCGACCGCGCCCTTCGGCGCGGTCGACATCCAGGGCGACGGCGCCGAGGTCGCAGAGCACCGGCACCCGGTCGAGGCGGCGTTGTCTCGCCGGCTGCGCGAGCGTGCGCGGCAACTCGGCGTCAGCGTCGCCAGCGTGTTCCACCTGGCCTTTGCGCAGGTCCTGGCGCGGCTCTCGGGCCGCGACGACGTGGTCTTCGGCACGCTGCTGTTCGGCCGCATGCAGGGGGGCGAGGGGGCCGACCGGGCGCTCGGCCTGTTCATCAACACCTTGCCGCTGCGGCTGCAGGTCGACGCTCGCCCGGTGCAGGAGGCGGTGCGCGCGACCCACGACCGGCTGGCACAGTTGATGCGGCACGAGCACGCGCCCCTCGCGCTGGCGCAGCGCTGCAGCGGGGTTGCCGCGCCGCTGCCGCTGTTCGGCGCCTTGCTGAACTACCGCCACAGCGCCGGCGCGACGGCGCAGCCCGAATGGGAGGGGATGAGCTTCGAGGGCAGCGAGGAGCGCACCACCTATCCGCTGACGCTGTCGGTGGATGACCTGGGCGACGGCTTCGTGCTGACTGCGCAAGCGCGCGCGCCGGGCGAACCGCGGCGGATCGTCGCTTCGGTGCACACCGCGTTGGAGCGTCTCGCCGACGCGCTCGAGCGTGCGCCCGATACGGCGCTGCACGACCTGGACACCATGCCCGATGCAGAGCGTCTGCTGCTGCTTGAATGGGGCGTGTCGCCGACCCGCTTTGCCGGCGAGCGCTGCGTGCACCCATGGTTCGAAGAGCGCGCCGCCGCCGCGCCGGACGCGCCGGCGGTACGCCACGGCGAGCGGCAACTCACGTATGCGCAGTTGAACGCCGCGGCCAATCGCCTCGCGCACCACTTGCGCGCCCGGGGTGTCGAAGCCGGCTGCCGTGTCGCGATCGGCATGGAGCGCTCGATGGAGCTGGTGGTGGCCGAGCTCGCGGTGCTGAAGTGCGGCGCTGCGTACGTGCCGCTGGACGTGCAGGCGCCGCCGGAGCGGCAGTCGTTCGTCATGGCGGATTGCCAGGCGGCCTGGGTTCTTGCGCAAGGTGCCCTGCGGCTGCCGCAGCTGCAGGGACTCGTCCGCATCGACGTCGACGCCGTGGCGCTCGACGCCCATTCGCCGGACAACCTTGCGTGCGCCATCGACGCGGGCGCCGCCGCCTACGTCATGTACACCTCCGGCTCGACCGGCCAGCCCAAGGGCGTGGTCGTGCCGCACCGCGCGATCCGCCGCTTGGCGATCGACAACGGCTACGCCGAGTTCCGCGCCGGCGACCGCGTGGCCTTCGGCGCAAACCCGGCCTTCGACGCGACGACGATGGAAGTCTGGGCGCCGCTGCTGACCGGCGGCTGCATCGTCGTCGTCGACCAGGACACGCTGCTCGATCCGCAGCGCCTGGCCCGCACGCTCGCCGATCAGCGCGTCGACGTGCTGTGGATGACTGTCGGCCTCTTCAACCGACATGCCGATCGCCTCGCCGAGGTGATCCCGCAGCTGCGCTACCTCATCGTCGGCGGCGACACGCTGGATCCCGTGGTCATCGAGCGCGTGCTGCGCCGCCATCCGCCGGCACACCTGCTCAACGCCTATGGTCCGACCGAGACGACCACCTTCGCCACGATGCACGAGATCCGTGCGGTGCTGCCCGGGCGGGCCATCCCGATCGGCCGACCCATCGCCGACACGCGCATCTGTATCCTCGACGGCCACGGCCGGCCGGCGCCGGTGGGCGTGGCCGGAGAGATCCACATCGGGGGGGCCGGCGTCGCCTCGGGCTACCTGAACCGGCCGGAACTCACCGCGCAGCGCTTCGTCGCCGATCCGTTGGGCGACGGGCCGCACGCGAGGATGTACCGCACCGGCGACCTCGCCCGCTGGCTGCCCGACGGCACGATCGAGTTCATCGGGCGCAACGACCAGCAGGTGAAGATCCGCGGCTTCCGCGTCGAGCCGGGCGAGGTCGAATCGCGGCTGTCGGAGTGCCCCGGCGTGCGGCAGGCCGCCGTCGTGGCGCGCGAGGACACGCCCGGCGACAAGCGGCTCGTCGCCTACGTCGCCGGCGACGGGCTCGACGCCGCGGCGCTGCGTTCGCGGCTCGCGGAGATGCTGCCCGAGTACATGGTGCCGGCGGCGTGCGTCGCGATGGCGGCGCTGCCGCTGAACGCCAACGGCAAGGTGGACCGCAAGGCGCTGCCGGCGCCCGAGGCGGGCGCCGTTGCGGCGCGCATGTACGAGGCGCCGGCCAACGAGGCGGAGCGCGTCGTCGCGGCCATCTGGAGCGAGGCGCTGCAGATCGGGCAGGTCGGCCGCCACGACAACTTCTTCGAGCTGGGCGGCCATTCGCTGCTGGCCGTGACCGTGATCGAGCGCCTGCGCCAGGCCGGCTTGCATGCGGACGTGCGCGCGCTGTTCAATGCGCCCACCCTGGCCGCCCTGGCGGCGGGGCTCGGCGGCGGTGCTGCGGTCGAGGTGCCGCCCAACCTGATCCCCGAAGGCTGCAAGGCGATCACGCCGGCGATGCTGCCGCTGGCGAGCCTCACGCAGGCACAGATCGACCGCGTGGTCGCGACGGTGCCGGGCGGCGCTGCGAACGTGCAGGACATCTACCCGCTGGCCCCGCTGCAGGAGGGGCTGCTGTTCCACCATCTGATGGAAAGCCGCGGCGACGTCTACCTGACCCCGGCGCTGCTGGCTTTCGACACGCGCGAGCGCCTCGACCGGTTCGTCGCTGCGCTGCAGGCGGTGATCGACCGGCACGACATCCTGCGCACATCGATCGTCTGGGATGGACTTGCGGAGCCTGTGCAGGTGGTGTGGCGGCATGCGCCATTGCAGCTCGAGCAGACGGACCTGGCGGGCGCCGACGTCTGCGAGCGCCTGCGCGAGCGCTTCGACCCGCGGCAGGTGCGCATCGACCCGGCACGAGCGCCGCTGATCGGCGGCGGTATCGCGCACGATGCGGCCCACGGACGCTGGGCCCTGCTGCTGCTGTTCCATCACCTCGCGATCGATCACACCACCTTGGAGGTGATGCTGCAGGAGATCCAGTCGCACCTGCTCGGCGAGCAGCACCGGCTGCCGCGCGCGCTGCCGTTCCGCAATTTCGTCGCGCAGGCTCGCGCGGGCGTTGCCCGCGAGGAGCACGAGGCGTTCTTCCGCGAGATGCTGGGCGACGTCGACGAGCCGACGCTGCCGTTCGGGCTGGCCGACGTGCAGGGCCACGGCGACACCATCGCCGAGGCGCAGCGGCCGGTCGATGCGCCGCTGGCGCGGCGCCTGCGCGAGCGCGCGCGTCTGCTCGGCGTCAGCGTGGCGAGCCTGGTGCACGTGGCCTGGGCGCTGGTGCTGGCACGGGTCAGCGGTCGCGACGACGTCGTGTTCGGCAGCGTGCTGTTCGGGCGCATGCAGGGTGGCGAAGGTGCCGACCGCGTGCTGGGGCTGTTCATCAACACGCTGCCGCTGCGCGTGCGGATCGACGAAGCCGAAGGGAGCGAACATGCGGTCCGGCAAGCTCACGAGCGGCTGGGCCGGCTGATGCGCCATGAACATGCGTCGCTCGCGCTGGCGCAGCGCTGCAGCGGCGTCGCGGCGCCGACGCCGCTGTTCACCTCCTTGCTCAACTACCGGCACAGCGCGGGCCCGACGTCCGCTGCGCCGGCCTGGCACGGCGTCGAGCAGCTGGCCGGCGAGGAACGAACCAACTACCCGCTGACGCTGTCGGTCGACGACCTGGGCGACGGCTTCAACCTGACTGCGCAGGTGCGTGCGACGGTCGATCCGCAGCGCGTCTGCGACCTCATGCACACCGCGCTGGAGCGCCTCGCCGATGCGCTGGAGCAAGCGCCGCAGACGCCTTTGCGGGTGATCGACGTGTTGCCGGACGCGGAGCGGCGGCGTCTGCTCGCGTGGAACATGACTCCCGCGCTGCCGGCGCACGACCGCTGCATCCACCAGCTGTTCGAGGCCCAGGCCGCGCGACGGCCCGGCGCGGCAGCGCTCGTGTGGCAGCAGGAGCGGCTCGCCTACGGCGAGCTGAACGCACGCGCGAACCGGCTCGCCCGCCACCTGAGGCGGCATGGCGTCGGTCCCGACACCCGGGTCGCCGTCTGCGTCGAACGCGGCATCGACATGGTCGTGGGCATGCTGGCCATCCTCAAGGCGGGCGGCGCCTATGTGCCGCTCGATCCGGCGTACCCCATTGAGCGCCTGATCTACATGGTTCAGGATTGCGGCGCACCGGTCTTGCTGACGCAGGCGGGCCTGGCGGTGCTGGAGCCATTGCGCGCCGCGCTGCACTCCGGTGCCGCGGTGGTCGAACTCGACACACAAGCCGACCGCTGGGCGAACGAAGACGCGACGGACCTGCAGGCGTCCGAGACCGGCCTGCGCCCCGAGCACCTGGCCTACGTGATCTACACCTCCGGATCGACCGGCCAGCCCAAGGGCGTGATGGTGACGCACGCCAACGTCGCACGACTCTTCGCCGCCACGCAGCCCTGGTTCGGCTTCGACGTGGACGATGTCTGGACGCTGTTCCATTCGTTTGCGTTCGACTTCTCGGTGTGGGAGATGTGGGGCGCGCTGATGCACGGCGGCCGGCTGGTCGTCGTGCCGTACATGACGAGCCGCTCGCCGCAGGACTTCCATGCACTGGTGTGCCACGAGGGCGTCACGGTGCTGAACCAGACGCCGAGCGCGTTCCGGCAATTCATCGCGGCGCAGGGGGAGGCGCCGGACCTGGTGCATCGGCTGCGCACCATCGTCTTCGGCGGCGAAGCGCTCGAACTCGCGACGCTCGAGCCGTGGTACGAGCGCGCGGGCAACCGCGGCACGCGTCTGGTCAACATGTACGGCATCACCGAAACGACGGTGCATGTCAGCTACCGGCCGCTGATGCCGTCGGACTGCGAGCAGGCGGGCGGTGCGAGCCCGATCGGCGTGCCGATTCCGGACCTGCGCATCCACGTGCTGGACGCGCAGCGTCGCCCGGTGCCGATCGGCGTGCCGGGCGAGATGTACGTCGGCGGGGCCGGCGTTGCCCGTGGCTACCTGAATCGGCCGGAGTTGACCGCCGAGCGCTTCATCGACGATCCGTTCGACCCATCCCCAGGCGCGCGCATGTACAAGACCGGCGACCTGGCACGCCGGCTCGACGACGGCAGCCTCGAGTTCCTCGGGCGCAACGACCACCAGGTGAAGATCCGCGGCTTTCGCATCGAGCTTGGCGAGATCGAGGCCGCGCTGCTGGCACAACCGTCGGTGCGCGAGGCGGTCGTCATCGCGCGCGAGGACGAACCCGGGCGCAAGCGACTTGCCGCGTACGTCGTTTTCGATCCGGCGCAGCCGGCCCCCGCGCCGGCCGACCTGCGCGGCGCGCTGTCTCAACGCCTGCCCGAGTTCATGCTACCGGCGCACGTCGTCGCGCTCGAGCGGTTGCCGCTGACGCCGAACGGCAAGCTGGACCGGCGCGCCTTGCCGGCCCCCGACACCGCGGGAGCGCGGGTCGGCACGGTGGCGCCGCGTACGCCGGTCGAGGCCGCGCTGGCGTCGATCTGGGCCGAGGCACTGGGTCTCGAGCAGGTCGGCGTCGACGACAACTTCTTCGCCATCGGCGGCGACTCGATCCGCGCGATCACGGTGTTGTCGAAGGCGCGCGAGCGTGGGCTGTCGTTCGCGCTGGTAGATCTGTTCCGCCATCCGACGGTCGAGCAACTTGCGCAAGCGCTGGGTGCTTGCTCGGGCGATGAGGCGCCGGGCGGCGAGGCGAGTTTGCTCGCCGAGGCCGACCGCGCGGCGCTGCCTCCGGGCGTCGAGGACGCCTACGGCATCACGCTGCTGCAGACCGGCATGGTGTTCCACCACCAGCTGTCGGGCGATGCCTCCCTGTATCACGACGTGTTCGGCTACCGGCTGACGCTGCCCTCCTGGGACGAGGCCGCGTTTCGCGCTGCGCTCGCCACGATGGTTCGCCGCCATCCGGTGCTGCGCACGTCCTTGCGCTTTCACGGCTACAGCGAGCCGCTGCAGCTTGTGCACCACGATGCCCATATCCCTTTGGAGGTGGTAGATCTGTCGGCGCACGGCGACGCAGCGCAGCGGCAGATGCTGGCGGCGTTCCTGGAGGACGAGCGGCGTCGCGATTTCGTGCTGGAAGCGCCGCCGCTGCTGCGCGTGTTCATGCATCTGTGCGGCGGCAACACGGTCCACTACACGCTGAGCTTCCACCACGCGATCCTCGACGGCTGGAGCGTCGCGGCCTTGCAGACGGAGCTGTTCCAGCGCTACCTCGGCCTGCTCGACGGTGATCCATCCGCGCTGCGCGCCGAACCGCTCGCGGTGACGCCGAAGGCCGTCGTCGCGCGCGAACGCAGTGCGCTCGCGTCGGCGGCGCATCGGCAGTTCTGGCGCCAGCTGCTGGACGGGCATATGTTCACCGGATTGCCGGCGCACGACGGATGCGCGAGCGCCGGCGCGGAGCAGCCGGTGATCGTGGACGAGGCGGTGCGCGGTCGCCTGCGCGGCGTGGCGGAACGCCTCGGCGTGCCGATGCGCAGCGTGCTGCTGTGCGCCCACCTTCGTGTGCTGGCGCTGTTGTCCGGACGTGACGACGTGACGACCGGGCTGGTGTCGAACGTGCGCCTGGAGCAGGCCGATGGCGACCGGGTGCTGGGCCTGTTCCTCAACACGCTGCCGTTCCGGCAGGCGATCGCGGGCGGTCGCTGGTCCGACCTGATCCGCCAGACCTTCGAGACCGAGCTGGAGGTGCTGCGCCACCGGCACTACCCGTACTTCCAGCTCTACCTGGACAACGGGCGCACGCCGCTTTACGAGACGGCGTTCAACTACGTCAACTTCCATGTCTACGAGCAGCTCGATCGTGGCGAGCGCTTCGGCATCGCGGGCTCGCAGAGTTTCGAAGCGACCGACTTCGCGCTCATGACGAGCTTTTCCGACACGCCGCAGCAACTGGCGTTCGACGTCAAGGCCGACCCGGGTCGGCTCTCGGCGGCGCAGCTGACTCGCGTTCGCGGCTACTACTTGGCGGTGCTGCAAGCCATGGCCGACGACGTGCAGGCGCCGCACGATTCGATGCTGCTGTTGTCGGAAGCCGAGCGCGGCCAACTGCTGGTCGAGTGGAACGCGACGCAGGCCGAGTACCCGAGCCAGACGTGCATTCACGAGCTCATCGAAGCGCAGGTGCGGCGCACGCCCGATGCGCCGGCGGTGGTCGGGGTGCATACATTGACCTACGCCGAACTCAACACCCAGGCCAACCGCCTGGCGCGCCACCTGCGCCGGCTCGGGGTGCGACCCGACACCCGGGTGGGGGTGTGCATGAGGCGCGACGAACAAATGGTCGTGGCGCTGCTGGCCATCCT
The DNA here is from genome assembly GCA_036401155.1 of Piscinibacter sp. Lineage (GTDB taxonomy): Bacteria > Pseudomonadota > Gammaproteobacteria > Burkholderiales > Burkholderiaceae_C > Albitalea. Next base: position 10,659 of record DASWVR010000312.1, read on the forward strand.
CAAGGCGGGCGGGGCGTACGTCGCGC
>DASWVR010000313.1:0-3857 GCA_036401155.1 Piscinibacter sp.
GTTCATGACGCTGCTGGCGGGCTGGGCGGCGCTGCTGGGGCGGCTGTCGGGGCAGAGCGACCTCGTCATCGGCACGCCGGTGGCCAACCGCAACCGGCCCGAGGTGCAGCCGATGATCGGCTTCTTCGTCAACACGCTGGCGCTGCGCGTGCAGCTGCACGACAACCCCACGGTGGCCCAGCTGCTCGCGCAGGTCAAGGCCCGCGCCCTGGCCGCCCAGGCCCACCAGGACCTGCCCTTCGAGCAGGTCGTCGAGATCGCCAAACCCCCTCGCAGCACCGCCCATGCGCCGCTGTTCCAGGTGGTGTTCAACTGGCAGAGCGCGAGCGACGCCGGCCTGGTGCTGCCCGGCCTGGAGGCGCAGGTGCTGGGTGCTGCGCACACGACCGCGCAGTTCGACCTGTCGCTCAATCTCATCGAAGCCGACGGACGGGTCACCGGTGCGCTCGAGTATGCGACCGCATTGTTCGACCGTTCGACGATGGAGCGCCACCTCGCCGGCTTCCAGGTGCTGCTGGCCGCGATGGCGGCCGACGAGCGGCAGCCCGTCGACCGGCTCGACGTGTTGCCGCCGGCGGAGCGCCATCGCCTGCTGGTCGAATGGACCGCGACCGAGACCGACTATCCGAGCGAGTCGTGCATCCACGAGCTGTTCGAGGCGCGTGCGGCCAGCACGCCGCACGCGATCGCGCTCACCTGTGCCGACGAGCAGATGAGCTATGCCGAGCTGAACCGGCGCGCGAACCGCCTGGCCCACCACCTGCGCGGGCTCGGCGTGCGACCCGATGCGCGTGTCGCGATATGCCTGAACCGCTCGTTCGAGATGGTGATCGGCTTGCTGGCCACCTTGAAGGCCGGCGGCGCGTACGTGCCTCTCGACCCGGCCTATCCGAGCGAGCGGCTGGCCTGGATGATCGAAGACAGCGTGCCGGTGGCCGTGCTGGCCTGCGGCGACCTCGGCGACGAGACGCGCACGGTGCTGGCAGGCTCGGGCGTGCCGGTCGTCGACCTCGTCGAGGACCGCGCGACATGGTCCCGCCGCTCACCGGCGAATCCTAGCCGGCGGCTGGTCGGCCTGCGGCCGACGCACCTGGCCTACGTGATCTACACCTCGGGATCCACGGGGCGCCCCAAGGGTGTGCTGGTGGAGCACCGCTCGCTGGTGAACCACACGGTGTGGCAGTGGCGGCAATTCGGCCTGGATGCCACCGACGTGGTGCTGCAACGCGCGTCGATCTCGTTCGACGGTTCGGTGTGGGAGCTGTGGACCACGTTGTCGATCGGCGCGCGGCTCGTGCTGCTCGCGCCGGGTGCCGAGAAGGACCCCGCGGAAATCGTTCGCACCGTCGAACGCGAAGGCGCCACCGTGGTGCAGTTCGTGCCGAGCCTGCTGCGGTTGATGGTCGACCCGGCCCAACCCGGTCCGCGGCTTGCGTGCAAGTACATCATGTGCGGCGGCGAGGCGCTCGATCCGGCGCTTGCGGAGGAGGCGAACCGCCTCGCAAGGCGCGGCGTGGTCAACCTCTACGGGCCGACCGAGACGACCATCCAGGTGCTGTCGTGGACCCACCCCGGCAAGACGCCCGCGGTCGTCCCCCTCGGGCGCCCGATCGCCAACTCGCGCATCTACGTGCTGGACAGCCACCTCCAGCCAGTGCCGATCGGCGTCGCTGGCGAGGTCTACATCGGTGGTGTCTGCGTCTCGCGCGGCTACTTGAACCGCCCGCAGCTGACCGCCGAGCGCTACCTGCCCGATCCGTTCAGCGCCGAACCCGGTGCGCGGATGTACAAGTCCGGCGACCTCGCGCGCTGGCTGCCCGATGGCAACGTCGAGTTTCTCGGCCGCAACGACCATCAGGTGAAGGTGCGCGGATTCCGCATCGAGCTCGGCGAAATCGAATCGCGACTGATGGAGCATCCGGGCGTTCGCGAGGCGACGGTGCTGGCACGCGAGGACGAGCCCGGCGACAAGCGGCTGGCCGCGTACGTCGCGGGCACCGACCTCGACGCCGAAGTGCTGCGCACGCACCTGTCGCAGTCGCTGCCGGACTACATGGTGCCCGCGGCCTACGTCGTGCTCGACGCGCTGCCGCTGACACCGAACGGCAAGGTCGACCGAAAGGCGCTGCCGGCGCCCGACGCACGTGCCTACGGGCAGCGCGGCTACGAGGCGCCGCAAGGCGAGGTCGAGGAGGCGCTGGCGCACATCTGGAGCGAGCTGCTGCAGATCGAGCGCGTCGGCCGGCACGATGACTTCTTCGAACTCGGCGGACACTCGCTGCTCGCAGTGAAGGTGATCTCGCGGATGCGCGAGGAGGGCCTGGGCGTCGACATCGGCGTGCTGTTCGCGACGCCCACGCTGTCGGCGCTGGCCGCGGCCGTCGGCGGTGCGCGCGGAACGATCGTGGTGCCATCGAACGGCATCCCGCTCGGCGCCGAGACGATCACGCCCGACATGCTGCCGCTCGCGCAATTGCAGCCGTCGGACATCGAGCGCATCGTGGCCGGCGTGCCGGGTGGCGCGGCCAACGTGCAGGACATCTATCCGCTCGCGCCGCTGCAGGAAGGCATCCTGTTCCACCACCTGATGGAAGCCGAGGGCGACGTCTACGTGATGCCGACGCTGCTCGCGTTCGACACCCGCGCGCGGCTGGACCGGTTCGTCGCCACGCTGCAGGCGGTGATCGACCGCCACGACATCCTGCGCACCGCGATCGCATGGGAAGGCCTCGCCGAGCCGGTGCAGGTGGTGTGGCGCAGTGCGCCAATGGCCATCGAAGAGGTGGCGCTCGATGTCGCCGACGGCGACATCGGTGGCCAGCTGCGCGAGCGCTACAGCCCGCGGCATCACCGCCTGGACATCCGGCAGGCGCCGCTGATCCGCGCCGCCGCCGCCCACGATCCGGCGCACGGCCGCTGGACGCTGCTGCTGCTGTTCCACCACCTCGTCGTCGACCACACGACGCAGGACGTGCTGATGCAGGAGATCCAGGCGCACCTGATCGGCGAGCAGGACCGGCTGGCGCGGCCGCTGCCGTTCCGCGACTTCATCGCGCAGGCGCGGTTCGGCGTGCCGCGCGAGGCGCACGAGGCCTTCTTCCGGGAGATGCTCGCCGGCGTCGACGCGCCGACCCTGCCGTTCGGCCTGGCCGAAGCGCGCGGCGACAGCGCGACGATCACCGAGTGGCACCAATTGCTCGACGAGGAGCTGGCGCGCCGGTTGCGCGAACGAGCACGAGTGCTGGGCGTCAGCGCGGCGAGCCTGTGCCATGTCGCATGGGCTCAGGTGCTGGCACGGGTGTCCGGGCGCGACGACGTCGTGTTCGGCAGCGTGCTGTTCGGCCGCATGCAGGGCGGCCAGGGCACGGAGCGTGCTGTGGGCCTGCTGATCAACACGCTGCCGCTGCGCGTGCGGGTCGGCGACGACGAGGTGCAGGAGGCGGTGCGGCGCACCCATGCGCTGCTGGGCCGATTGATGCAGCACGAACACGCGTCGCTGGCATTGGCGCAGCGCTGCAGCGGCGTGGCCGCGCCGACGCCGCTGTTCACCGCGCTGCTGAACTACCGGCACCACGCCAGCGCCGAGACCGTGCATGAAGCGCATGCGTGGGAAGGCATGGAGTACCTGGCCGGCGAGGACCGCACCAACTATCCGCTGGGCCTGAGTGTCGATGACCTCGGCGAGGGCTTTTCGTTGAAGGCCCAGGTCAGCGCGCCCGTGGACCCGAAGCTGGTCTGCGCGCTGATGGTTGGCGCGCTCGGGTCGTTGGTGCAGGCGCTGGAGCACAGGCCGCAGGCGCCGCTGGCGTCGCTGGAGGTGCTGCCGGCGGCCGAACGCGATCGGCTGCTGGACGGCT
>DASWVR010000314.1:0-18749 GCA_036401155.1 Piscinibacter sp.
GCCTACCCGGCGCACGCGACCTTCGGCGGCTACAAGGAGTCGGGCATCGGGCGCGAGACCCACAAGATGATGCTCGACCACTATCAGCAGACGAAGAACCTGCTGGTGAGCTACAACCCGAACAAGCTCGGGTTCTTCTGAGGGACTGGTCTCCTTCCCCCTCTGGGGGAAGGTCGGGATGGGGGCCGGCTGCGCAGGCACGCGCCCCCACCCCGGCCCTCCCCCAGCGGGGGAGGGGGAAGTCAGGCGCTTCGCGCGGTCCCCGGTTTGGGGCCGGGGCGAGGGTGGTCAAGCCGCAGGCCGCGCCGGGATCGTCAGCCCCCTCGCCACCGCCGGCCGCGCCACGAAGGCCTCGAGCGCCCGCGTCACGTTGGCGAAGTTGGCGATGCCGACCAGGTCGCCGGCGCCGTAGAAGCCGACCAGGTTGCGCACCCACGGGAGGGTCGCGATGTCGGCGATTCCGTAGTCGTCGCCCATGATCCAGCGGCGCCCCGCGAGCCGCTCGTCGAGCACCCGCAGCAGGCGCGTCGATTCGGCGACGTAGCGGTCGCGCGGGCGCTTGTCTTCATAGTCGCGGCCGGCGAACTTGTGGAAGAAGCCCACCTGGCCGAACATCGGACCGATGCCGCCCATCTGGAACATCAGCCACTGGATCGTCTCGTAGCGGCCGGCGGCGTCGCGCGGCATGAACCGGCCCGTCTTCTCGGCCAGGTAGATCAAGATCGCGCCCGACTCCCACAAGGCGAGCGGCTTGCCGCCCGGTCCGTCGGGGTCGATGATGGCCGGGATCTTGTTGTTCGGGTTCACCGACAGGAATTCCGGAGACAGCTGGTCGTTGCTGTCGAAGCTCACCAGGTGAGGTTCGTAGGGCAGGCCGGTCTCCTCCAGCATGATCGACGCCTTGACGCCGTTGGGCGTGGGCAGCGAATAGAGCTGGATGCGATCGGGATATTGCGCAGGCCACTTGCGCGTGATGGGAAAGCTCGACAGATCGTTCATGGTCTCGTGAATGGATGAGGCAGCGGCGGATTCTGCGTCGCGATCCAGGCACGTGCTGGCGCGGGTCTTTTGTCCGCGCCGCCCGCGCGCGGACCGCCGCCCGATACAGTCGCGCCGATGTGCTCGAACTACGTTCCCGTCACGCGCATGGATCGCCTGCTCGGCTTCTTCGGCGTGCAGCGCCCGCGCGACGAGGTGCCCGAAGACGTGTACCCCTCGGGCCTCGCGCCCTTCATCCGACTCGTGCCGGGCGAGGCGGACGGCGAGCCGGCGCTGCGCGTGGTGGACGACGCGATCTTCCGCTTCGTGCCCGACTTCGTCGCGCGGGTCGACTGGGCCCGCAAGACATACAACGCGCGCAGCGAAACGGTGGCCACGCGCTCGAGCTACAAGGACGCGTGGGCGGCGGGCCAGCGCTGCATCATCCCGGCCGAAGCCTTCTACGAGCCGAACTACGAGACCGGCGCGGCCGTGCGCTGGGCGATCTTCCAGCCGGGGTCGGTGCCGATGGGCATCGCCGGCATCTACCGGCGCTGGACGCACCCCGACGATGGGCGCGAGATGTTCGCGATGGCGATGCTGACGGTGAACGCCGACGGCCACCCCTTCATGCGGCGCTTCCACAAGCCGGGCGAAGAAAAGCGCATGGTCGTGATCCTCGACCCCGACAACTACGCCGAGTGGCTCGCCTGCCCGGTGTCCGAGGCGAGCCGCTTCCTGCGCGAGTGGCACGGCCCGCTCGAAGGCCTGCCGTCGCCGCCGCCGCCACGTGCGCCGCGCGTGGCGCCCAGGCCACCCAAGCCCCCGCCGACACCGCGAGGCGACGGCGGCACCGGCGACCTGTTCGGCGCTTGATGCATCCTTCTCCGGACCCACCTTTGGCGAGCGCCGCCCACAACCGCCTGGCCAGCCCGAGCGGCCGAAGTCGGAGGAGCTTGCGCAGGGTCAATCCGCTGCGCTTGACACCCGCCACCCACCCACCCAAATTGCTTCGTATGCATGGGGAGCGCCGCTCCAGCGCATTCTGATCACACACATCAGGCGCACAAGGAGACACGTCATGCATAGCTCTCGGGCAAGCATCTTCGGTCGACTGTTCGCTGCCTCCGTCACAGGAGCCATGCTCGTGGGGGTCGCCGTCGTCGGCTGCAGGCAGGGTGCGGTCGATCCCCCGTCGGCGGCCGTCGCCGAGCAAGGCTACGCACAGCTGTGGCTCGACCAGGAGGTGCAGCGCGTCGTGAGCTTCAAGCCGATCAAGGGCCAGATGAGCCAGGACAACGGCGTGAAGACCTACGAGATGCAGTTCCAGGCCGAGTTCGAGTGCCTGAAGGAGTGGACGATCGAGCGGGCGATGCGCGTCTTCGAGTGCGAACCCGGCAAGCGCATCGCACATGCCGGCGCGCTCGAGTTCGAACTCACCGAGCGCGGCTGGCAGACGCGATAGCGTCCCCGCTCACCACTGCGTCGCCGGGTTGGTGCGGCGCCCGGTCCAGCGCTCGATCGTCGCCGACAGGCGCGAGCTGCTCACCGGCTTGGTCATGAAGTCGTCCATGCCCGCGTCGATGCAGCGGGCCTGATCGCTCGCCAGCGCGTCGGCGGTGAGCGCGACGATGACGGTGCGCGTGCCCGTGCGCCGCTCGTCGGCGCGGATTCGGCGCGTGGCTTCGTAGCCGTCGACCTCCGGCATGTGGCAGTCCATGAACACGATGTCGTAGTGGTGTAGGGCCGCGGCGCGGTGCGCCGCCGCGCCGTCGTCGACCACGGCGACGTCGCAGCCGAGCATCTTCAGCATTTCGACGACCACGACCTGGTTGACCGGATCGTCCTCGGCCAGCAGCACCGAGACCGCGTCGTCGTCGTGGTCGTCGCTGACGGCGGGCTCGACGGTGGCCTCTTGCCCGTGAGCGCGCTCCAGCAGCAGGTCGACCCAGAAGTGCGAACCCTCGGCGACGCGGCTTTCCACGTGCACCTCGCCGCCCATCAGCGTGGCCAGCTCCTTCACGATCGCCAGCCCCAGGCCGCTGCCGCCGTGGCGGCGCGTGGTCGAGCTGTCGACCTGGTTGAACGCGCCGAAAATCGACTCGAGCTGCTCATGCGGGATGCCGATGCCGGTGTCGCGCACCGAGAAACGCACCCGCAGCGACGGCGCCGACTCGTCCAGCACCCGCAGCTCCAGCCGCACGCTGCCCCGGTCGGTGAACTTGACGGCGTTGTGCAGCAGGTTCACGAGCAGCTGGCGCAGGCGCACCGGGTCGGCGTGGACGCGCGGCGGCAGCCGGTTGTCCACCTGGGCGCTCAGCGTGATCGGCTTGTCGCGCGCAATCACCTGCACCATGTCGATCGCTTCGCCGACGAGCGAACGCAGGTCGACGCTCGCGAGCGTGAGGCTGAGCCGGCCGGCCTCGATGCGCGACAGGTCGAGCACGTCGTCGATCAGTGCGAGCAGTGCGCTGGCCGAGTGATGCGCAATGCGCACGTAACGCTGCTGCATCGCCGTGAGCGGCGTTCCCACCAAAAGCTCCGCCGCACCCAGGATGCCGTTCATCGGCGTTCGTATCTCGTGGCTGATGGCCGCCAGGAACTGCGACTTGGCCTGGCTGGCCTGCTCGGCCTGGCGGCGCGCCGCGCTCAGCTCGGCGGCCTGCGCCTCGAGCGCCCGCGCCTTCTGTTCGAGACTCTCGACGAGCGCACGCGCCATGTGCATCGCCTGCCGCGTGCGGTTGCGCAGCCGCTCCATCACCAGGCCCGTGAGCGCCAGGTACAGGCCGAGCAGGTACATCGTCGCGGCGATGCCCACCCGGTCGGGCCAGAACGAACGCGCCGGATCGACCTGCGAAACCCACAGCGCGTACAGCAAGTAGGCGGCCGTGGCGACATGGCCGAAGTACAGCGCGCGCCGGAAGCCGAACCCCACCTGGTCGACGACGCGGATCAGCAGCAGGTAGGCAAAGAACAGGTGCCGCTGTTCGAGGTGATGGACGTTGAACAGCCAGACGACGATGTCCAGGTGGAACAGCAGCAGGCCGAGGTCGATGCCGGCGCTGCGCCCATGGCCGAAGCGAAGCACCGCCCATGCCACCGCCGCGTACGACAGGTTCCCCGCGATCAGCCACAACAGGCTGGCCGACGGAAACGGCGCGCCGCTGCGCAAGTCCTGCAGCACCGCGATGACGCACAGGATGACGAAACCCGCGGCGCGCAGGGCCGGAATCTGTCGTGTGTACAGGCGCCGCGCGCTGGCCGACTTGCGCTGCGCGAGCAGATTCTCGTCCAGCGTGAAGCCGGTGTCGATTTCGCTCGCCGCTGCGCCTCGGGACACATCACCCTCGCTTCGTGCTTCGCATCGATGCCGCTCGCGACACGCGCACGCGCGGCGTCCGATGTCCTGGCGTCACATCTTGCCCGCGCAAGGGCGCGGTGCGCGGCTCCCGAGGGTTTGTACGGGCGCCGGTGGCCGGGGACGTGGACGCGGGCTCGGCGCCGGAAAGCGCACTCATGGTGCAGCGTCGCTGCGGCCCGGCAGGCCCTGTCGAACGAAGGCGGCTTCCGCGACGGATGGCGGCTCCCTTGCGGACGGCTGAACCCACGCCGCCGCGCGTGGGCGATCACGCACTTTCGTTGCCGCCCGTGGTCACCCGCGTCGTGCGCGGCGGCGGCCCGGGAGCGCCCCGGGTCAGCGAACGAGGCGGACCAGTTCCTTCTTCTGTGCCTTGTACGTGTAGATGCTCAAGGCGGGATTGACGACGTCGCCGCGCGCGCCGAACGCGATGGGGCCCGTCACGCCTCGGAAATCGCGCGTGGCTGCGAGCGCCGGCAGGAACTTCGCCGGGTCGGACGAGCCTGCGCGCACCATCGCGTCGGCCATGAGCATGACGGCGTCGTACGCATAAGGCGCGTAGAACCGCGCGTCGGCGGCGAAGCGCCTGGCGTACGCGCCCATGAATTTCGCCGCCTCGGGGTCGTCCGAGCGATCGACGCCGCCCGGCGAGGCGCACACCACCTGGCCGTCGGCGGCCGCGCCGCTGGCTCTCGTGGCGAGGTCCGGTGTGCAGATGCCGTCCCCGCCCATGAACCGTGCGTCGATTCCCAATGCCTTCATCTGCGCGAGCATCGGCCCCGCCTGCGACGCCATTCCGCCGAAGAAGACGAGCTCGGGACGTCGCGCCTTCAGAGGGGTGAGCACGTCGGCGTAGTCGACGGCCTTGTCGTTGATGTGCCACGCGTCGACCACCTTGGCGCCGCCCGCGGTGACGGCCTGGCTGAACTGCTCGGCCAAGCCCTGCCCGTAAGGCGAGCCGTCGTTGATCACCGCGAACCGGGTGGCCTTCAGTTCCGTGATCGCGTAGCGGCCGAGCGCGCCGCCGACCACCGAGTCGCTGGCGATGACGCGAAACGCCGTCTTGTGCCCCTGTTCGGTGAAGGCCGGGCTGGTGGCGGACGGCGAAATCTGCGGAATGCCCGCCTCGCTGTAGAACTTCGAGGCGGCGATCGTGGTGCCCGAGGTGAGGTGTCCCACGACTCCTTTGACGCCTGCCGCGAGCAGCTTCTGCGCCATCGTGACCGCCTTGGCCGGATCGGCCGCGTCGTCTTCCGCGACGAGTTCGAAACGGACCTTCTGGCCGCCGAGACTCGTGCCCCGCTCGTTCAGCGCGTCGATGGCCATGCGTGCGCCGTTTTCACTCTCCTGCCCCACCACCGCCATCCAGCCGCTGGTTGGGGCCACGTGACCGATTCTGATGGTCGCTTCCTGTGCCAGCGACGCGCCCGAGAGCGTCAACGTGACCGCCACCCAGAACAGATTCCTGCGAGCCACCGGTTTCATCTCGATCTCCTTGCTCTGTCGAACGAACCGCCCTGGAGGGTGGGCGCGATCGCGCACGCGCGCGGAGTCAGCCGCACTTCAGCAGGGCATCCATCACAAAAAAATAGGTGCGGGCAGGCACCCGGCATTGCGCCCGATCAAGCAATCGGCGCGGCGCCCGTTCCGCCGCTCAGGCCGGGGTGGCTTGCAGCGTGATGGGGTGGACGTCGCGGGCGGCGTGCACACCGTGGGCGGCGCAGGCGGCGTCGAACACATCCCGGGCGCAGTCGTAGCAGCAACCGCAGGAGGAGGCGACGCGGGCGTCGTCCTGCAGGACCTCGAAGGAGGTCGTGCCTTCGCGAACGGCGCGCTGAATGTCGCGGTCGGAGACCCGGTGGCAAAGGCAGACGATCATCGGCGGGGCAATCCTTGGGTGGATGCCCCGCACTGTACATCAAACGAGAACCATTCTCAACAGCGTTACCGTTGCGTCCCGTGTGGTTTTCTTTTGACGACTTGGGAGCCTGCAGCGCCTCGCGTTCTGCGACTGCAGGCGGTTCTGCTTGCCGACGCGCCGCGGGCGCCTGCCCCGCGGATCGGGGGTTTGCAGGACGCCCCGGTCGTTCCACAGTGGCGTCGTGCGCATCGAGTCCGGTGCGCTCCAGCAGGAGGCGTCACGGCATGGCTCTTTTCCGATTCGGTTCGAATCCGAAGCCGCAGGCGTCGAACCCGAAACCCGCTCCGACGCTTGCGACGCGCGGCATGGTCACGCCGGGGGAGTCCACCGTCGATGCGCTGTGCGCTGCGCGTGCTGCCGTTGGCGCAGCATTGCCCGAACCCGGCGGCACGCCGGCCGCGACAGCGCCCGAGGATGACGGGTCGGACGTCGCCGTGTCCGAACTCAACCTCGGCGACGACGACTTCTCCAGCATCTTCGGCTCGCAGCCCAGCCAGTTCTCCGACACCAGCTTCGAAGCCGGCAGCCTGCACAACGATCCCTGGTCGACGAGGCTGCGGCTCGACTAGCCCAGCCGATGCGGGCCTCCCCCGGGGGCCCGCGACCGCGCTACTTCGCGGCGATCGTGTAGTCGCCGCTCGCGCTCCACTTGATGTCGGCGTCGAGGAACACCGTCTTCACCTCCGGCCGGTACATCTTGACCATGTCGTGTGCTTCACCGCTGCGGCCGCCCGCGCCGCAGAAGAACACGATCGGCTTGCCGGTGGGCAGCTTGTCGAGGTTCTTCTCCAGCGTGTTGATCGGCATGTTGACCGCACCCTTGAAGCTGCCGGAAGCGAACTCGCCCGGCTCGCGCACGTCGATCAGGTGGACCGTGTCCGGCGCCTCGCGCAGGATGCGCTCGAACGACGCGACGGTGATCGTTCCGGCGTCCTTGCCGGCCACCATCTGCACCGTGGCCGCGGTTGCCGCCGCCGCGCCGGCCGCCCCGTAGGCCTTGTGCCACCCAGGGTAGCCCTCGGGCACCACCTTCACGTTGCTGTAGCCCAGGCGGATCGCCTTCTCGGCCGAGTCGTTGCTCAGCTTGCAGGCCAGCCCGTCGCAGTAGAAGTACAGCGGCGCCGCCTTGTCCGCCGGCAGGCGCTCGGCCGCCAGCTTCTCGAACTGCGAATCGGGCAGGCTGATCGCGCCGGGGATGTGGCCCTGGTCGTACTTGCGCTCCTTCGGCCGCGCATCGACCAGCGTCATCGGCGCGCCTTCGTCGATCAGCTTCTTCAACTGCGCGATGCTCACCGCATGCAGGTCGCCCTGGCTGATCCAGTGGGGAAAGCCTTCCGCGTACACGCGCACGTTGGTGTAGCCGAGCTTCTCGGCCTTGAACGCCGAGTTGTGGCTGAGCGAGCACGCGGGCCCATCGCAATAGAAGATGAGCAGCTGCGCCTTGTCCTGCGGCAGCAGCGCCGGCGCCAGCTTGTCGAACTGCAGGTCAGGGATGTTGACGGCGGTCGGGATGTGGCCGATGTCGTACTTCCGCGCCGCGGGTCGCGAATCGATGAGCATTGCGCCCTCGCGCTTGGGTAGCACGGCATGCTGGCGCACGACGTCGATGCCGACCCGGTGCGGATACCAGTTCGCCTGCGCGGGCGCTGACTGGGCAGCCGCGTCGGCGGGCGCGGCCGCGCCGGCGAGGACGAACCCGGGATACAGCAGCATGGCGGCAGACAGCGCCGCGGAGAAGGTCTTGAGATGGAAGTTCATGTGGTGCCACTCCTTGAGATGGGGGGATGAGCCGCGGCTCAGCTGCAGCTGGCCGGCGCGTCGCCGTCCTTGGCGCCCTTGAGCAGAAAGGCCTTGATGTCCTCGAGCAGTTCCGCGTCGGGCGTGTCGGCGAACTTCTCGGCCGCCTTGTTGCCTGCCTTGATGCTGGCGCGATAGGGCTTGCTGACGTAGTGCTTCAGCGAGTCCTTGCCCTTGGCGTGTTTGTCGGCCTGCAGATAGGCGGCCCATTCGGCCTGCGTCTTGCTGCTCGGGTTGATCGAGCCGACCGGCATCGCCACGTGGCACGAGGTGCACACGCTGCGGTAGTAGATGCGACCGCGTTTCCAGTCGGCGTCGTAGGCCTGCGCCGGCAGCGACAGCACGATCGCCGTGGCGGCCAGCAGGGTGTGGAGGGTCTTCATGGGGACTCCTGTGGGTGGGTGATGCAAGGGGCCGGGCGGATCAGTGCAGCTCTTCCCAGCCGGTCACCATGGCCCGCGTCTGCGACAGCAGCGTCGCGCCGGTGGTGGCCATGTAGAGGTGGGTGATGACGAAGGCGAGCATCAGGTAGGCGCCCGCCGTGTGCGCGGCGGCGACCCATTCGAGGCTGAGCCCGTTCAGCCCCCACGCCGCCCATTCGCCGTAGAAGAGGTAGAGCCAGCCGCTGATCCAGATCAGCGGGCTCACCAGCACCAGCACCAGCAGGTAGGTCAGCCGCTGCAGCGGGTTGTGCTTGTTCGCGGCCGAGGGCCGGAAGGGGTGCGGTTCGTGCCGGAAGATGCCCCAGGCGTAGTAGCGAAGCATCTGCCGCAGCTTGTCGAAGCTCGGGATGTAGTGGCGCCATTCGCCGGTCGTGGCGTGCCAGAACGCGGCGAACACCCACAGCCCGACCAGTGACCAGGCGGCCAGCGTGTGCAGCTGCACGGCCCGCTCGAAACCCATCACGCGCACGCTGCCGTGGATCTCGAACCCGCTGAGCATCAGGAACAGCACCAACGCCGCCTGCGTCCAGTGCCAGAAGCGCTCGAATCCCTTGAAGACATAGACACGCTCGTTCTTGCCAGGCAGTCCCATGGCTTGCTCCTCAGTCCTTGCGACGGTTGATCACACGCACGGCGCCATGGCCGAGCACGCCGATGAGCGCCAGCAGTGCCAGCACGGCGCCGCCGCGGTCGATCCAGGGCTTGGCATCGCGCGCCGGCAGGTACACACCTTCGATGCCGGCCAGCCGGCCTTGCCGCGAATGGCATTCGATGCAACCCAGCGCCTTCTCCTTGGGCGCCACCATGTGCGTGATGGGCCAGCTCATCTCGGTGCTGATGAAGTCGAACTGGCCCGAGAAGGGCGCGCCGGAGTCGTCCATGCCGGCCGCGATGGCCTTGTCCCACACCAGGTTCTTCCAGTAGCCCGTGTCGTCGTTGCCGGCTGTGTGCGGCGTCACCAGTGTCTGGTTCACCGGGTCATAGGGCTGCCGGCCGCGGAACACCTTCATCGGCCAGATCAGCGACTTGCCGTCGTTCGGGCTGCCGCCCAGGCGGTTGATCGGCGTCGGCCGATCGGATGGCGTCACCTTGTCGGTCAGCAGCGTGTAGTGCACCTCGCCGTTGAACCAGGCGTATTCGGGGCGCACGTCTTCGCCCAGCGTGAAGCTGCCCTTGCGCGACTCGTAGACGATGCGGCCCTTGTCGTCCTTGCGCACGACGTGCTTGCCCTGCGCGTCGCGCTCGCCGGCGGTCGACCAGTCCCAGCTCATCTTGGTGGCCACGCCGCCGCGCGCGAAGCTCGGGATGTGGCAGGTCTGGCAGGCGAGCTTGGTGGCGTGCTGGTTCAACCGGGCATCCTGCTTGTGCGGTCCGCTGCCGTGGCACGACACGCAAGTGGCCGGGTTGCCGGCGTCGGCGCGGCCGCGCAGGTGGGCGCCGCCCGTCTCGCGGGCGGTGGGAACGTAGCGGCTGCCCGCCACGTCGTGGCTCGCGCCCTGGTGGCAGGTTGCGCAGGTGAAGTCCAGCCCCGTGGCGTCCATGTGCACGTCGAGTTCGCGGTCGGGCGCGGCCATCGAGCTGTCGAGGTCACCATGCTTGACGCCGTCGCCGCCGCCGCCGAAGAAGTGGCAGGCGCCGCAGGTGTCGCGGCTGGACTTGCCGACCTTCTGCGCGATCTTGGCGAGGTCGATGGCCTTGAGCACCGTGCCCGATCCGGGCGGCATCTCGGTTTCGCGGGTGACGACGTTGCCGGCGAGTCCCGGCGGCTTGCGATAGTTGCCGGTGCTGTCGTGGCAGACCAGGCAGTCGACGTTCTCCTGCGAAGTGAAGTCGAACTTTGCGTCCTTCCAGCCGTAGCCGACGTGGCAGCTGGTGCAGGACGCGTAGTTCGAGGCGATCGAGATGCAATAGTTGTTGAGCACGGTCTTCTTGCCCAGGCGCTGTCCGGTCTGCGGGTTCAGGAACTCCCAGGTCCAGTGCTTGGTGCGGTGGATCTGGCCGGCGGCCTCGGTGTGGCAGCTCAGGCAGGCGCGCGTGACTTCCGGGCCCGAGGCGAAGCTGCGCTGCAGCTGCTCGAACTGCGAGTGGTCCGCGGTCGTGTCGAGCTTGACCGGCCGGCTGTCGGCCGCCGCGGCCGGCGTGCCCAGCAGCGCCAGCGAGATCGCCCAGAGCGCCCAGAGCGCCAGTGCACCCTTGGCGCCGGGCCGCCGGCATCGGCTTCGACGCGCCGGCTCAGCGTTCCCGAAGTCGACTCTCTCGCTGACCTGCATGACGGTCTCCACGTGACTGTGTTGACCGTCCAGACGCATCAATCGTGCCTCGAATTTCCATCGGTCAGTTATTGCTTATGAATCAATGGTCTAACGAGCCGGTGCGTCCTCTCGAGAGCCCGCGGTGCACGCATCCGGCGCTGGCACGGGTGCTGAAGTACAAAGTTCTCATGCACCCGCCCTCAACCGTTTAGATATTTACGTATGTAGTCAACGACTTACTGTGGACGACGGGGTGCTTGCGTTTTTTGTTCACCCCCGCCCGATGCGACCTGCAGTCCGTGTGCGCCGCGGCTTTGAACCACACGCCAAGCCGAAGTACAAGCGTCTTGTGCACCGCACCACGCGGCCTCGGGCGAGCCTGGATTGCTGAGATGCATCAAGGAACCGGCCCAAACGCCCCGGAATGCCGCGCCGAGAAGCCCGGTCGCGCCCGCGGGCACCGGCGTTTCGGCTGCGACGGGTGGTACAAGTGCGCCGAGGCTCCCCACCGGTTCGCAAGCCGAAGGAGCATTCTTCAACCCACATGAGGTGGCTATGAGCGCTGATCGGCATCGCGGCATCCGCAGGCAGAAGCAGAAGCGGGCGAAAGACCTGAAACGGCAGGCGCGCGATCGGCGCCATCCTGACGACGCCCAGCGCGCAGCAGAGAAGGCGCCGCCGGCCAAGGCCGAATAGCGGCGCCAGTGCGGCCGCCGAGGCCCGGCTTACGCCGGCGTGGCGGCGAGCTTGCGCCAGTGCCGCCCGGCGGAGATCTGCACGAAGCCCGCCCGTCGGTATAAATCGTAGGCCGTGGGCCGGTCTTCGCGCACGGTGAGCGCGAGGTGGCCGTGGCCGCGAGCGGCGCCCCACGCGGCGGCGGCGTCGAGCAGCGCGCGGCCGAGACCGCGCCCACGCTGCGCAGGCGTGACGCCCAGGTAGTCGATGTAGGCCTCCCGCTCGGCGGCGTTGTCCTGCACGTGCAGGTAGCCCACCGGCGTGCCGTCGTCGCCGCAGGCCACCAGCAGGGCACGATCGTCGGCCTCGATGGCGCGCCGGAAGTCCGCATCGCCGAGGTAGGCGATCGGAAACAGCGACTCGTGCAGCAACAGCGCCGCCGGCAGGTGCGCGGCGGTGGCGTGCCGCACGCCCGGCGGCGCGGGTGTCGCCGGGCCGATCGCCGCGCGCAGCACGCGGTGCAGCTGTTGCGGCTCGTAGCCCGCCGCGGCATACCACTCATTGAGCAGGGCATCGTCAGCCGACGGGAACGCGTCGAAGTGTCGGATCCCCGGCAGCGCGGCCTCGAGCGTCGGGCCGACCATCGGCAGCACCGCGCCGAGCACGTGCGGCGCGCTCGCGAGCGGGCCGCGTATCCAGGCGCGCTGCAGCGCCGGATCGAATTCGCAGCCGACGACACCGACCCGCTCGCCGCCATCCATGATCGCCCAGAAGGCCGCTTCGCCGGGCGGCAGCGCGGCCAGTTCGGCCGCATGCGAGGCGACATCGTCGCCTTGCGACGCGTGCAGGCAGTGCACGCCGCCCTCGGGCCGGCGGTTGCAGTCGACAATGAGTCCGGCCAGGGCGGGCCACGCCTCGGCGGGCAGACGAACGAGAGACATACTCATGGGCCGCATTCTGCGGCCCGCCCGATGAAAGGCCTCGCCCACATGATCCTGCTCGATCCTCAGGCCAGGCTGGTCATCGGACACCGCGGCAACCGCGCGCATGCGCCGGAGAACACGCTCGAATCGCTGCTCGAAGCGGCGGCGCTCGGTGCCGACGCGGTGGAGTTCGACCTGCACGTGTCGCGCGACGGCACGCTGGTCGTCATCCACGACGCGACGCTCGAACGCACCACCGACGGCCGCGGGCCGGTCGCCGCACGCAGCGTGGCAGAACTCAAGCGGCTGGACGCCGGCGCGCGCTTCACGCGCGACGCGGGCCGCAGCTTTCCCTGGCGCGGGCGAGGCGTGACCATCCCGACCTTCGACGAAGCCATCGAGGCCCTGCCGCGCGACCTGCCCTGCATCATCGAGCTGAAGACGCCCGCAGCGACCGGACTCGTGAAGGCCGCGATCGCGCGCCACGGCATCGCGCAACGCGTCATCGTCGCGGGCTTCGACCCCGGCGCGACGCGGCCGCTGCGCGGTGCGGGCTTTGCGCTGGGCGCCTGCACGCCCGATGTGGCGCACCTCGTGCTGCCGGCGCTGGCGCGGCGCCGCATCGGCCCGCAGGCGTTCCAGGCGCTGTGCATTCCGCCGCGCTGGCATGGCATCCCCGTGCCGATTGCCGCGTTCGCGCGCGCGCTGCGCGGCAGCGGCACGGCGATCCATGTCTGGACCATCAACGATCCCGCGCAGGCGCTGCGCCTGTGGGCGGACGGCGTGCAGGGCATCATCAGCGACGACCCCGCAGCGATCCTGGCGGCGCGGCGCGACGCACCCGCTGCGCGCACGGGCTGACGGTGGTCGGTGCGAACTGAAGTTGCCCGCTGCCCGCTTCAGGCGCGCGAAGCGAACAGCATCCCGCGCGCACGCGGCGGCAGGATCTGCAGGATCGGCGCACGCGCCAGGTAATTCTCGCGCCAGCCGGCGGGCAGGGTGGCGGCGGCGCGCACCATCCAGCCGGAGGCACGCAGCGCGATCAGCCGCATCAGCTCGGGCCGGCGGTCGGTCAGCGCGGCGCACAGTTCGGCCGCCACGCGCGGAAACAGCTCGGCGCCGACCACGCCCTCGTCGGCACGCTGCCACACGGCGATCGCCTGCTCGCATGCTTCGTCGGACCGGCCCTGCAGGCGCAGCGCGGCCACACGCGCGGTCTGCAGCGCGAGCCACAAGCCGTGGGCCCCCTGGTCGCGGGCGGTGGCCGCGCTCAGGGCCAGTATTGCAGCGATACGCTGCGGTTCGCAGCCGGGCTGCAGCAGGCACAGCAGCCGCACACGCAGCGAAAAATCGTCCATCGTCACGGCCTGTTCGAGCAGCGCCGCGGCGTCCACCGGCTCGCCGGCACGCAGCAGTTCGGCGTCGATCTGCATGCGCTCGTGGGCCAGCAGGTCGGCGCGCTCGCGCAGGGCCCGCAAGCCCTTGAGCGTCAGGTCGCGACGGCCCAGCTCGAACTGCAGCCCGTGCAGCCGCCGGCGGATGAGCACTTCGAAGCGAATGCTCAGCCGATCACACAGCTGCGCTGCACGTTCGGATGCGGCGAGTGCCGCGCCCAGGTCGCCGCCCGCGGCCACGATGAGCGCGCGCGAGGACACTGCCTGAACCCGGTTGGTGGCGACACCGCCCTCGCGGTCGTCGTCGGTCACGGCCTGCTCGCTCCAGGCGAGCGCACGCTCGAGGCTGCCCTGCGCCAGGGCATTGAGCGCCAGCGAGTTGGCGATGCTGCCGGTGGACGACAGCTGTCGATCGCGCCGGGCCAGTTGCAAGGCCTGCGCCAGTTGCGCATCGGCCTGCGCATAGCAGCCGGTCGACGACAGGATCACGCCCAGCGCATGGGTCAGCTTGAAGCGCGTGCCGGCCATGTCCAGGCGCGCGCCGGCCGGGTCGGCGGCGGCCAGTCGCGCGAGCGCCTGTTCGGCACGCCGCGCGGCGTCGGCGAGTTCGCGCCGTTCCCAGTGGAGCACCACCATGTCCCACAGCAACTCGACTTCGATGTCCGCGAGCCCCGCCCGCTCGGCGCGCGGCAAGGCCTCGAGCACGGCCCCGCGCGCCTCGTCGAAGCGGCGGTGCTCGACCAGCCATGCCGCCTGCACGACGGCCACCATGGCACGCTGCCCGTCGTCGTCGGCGAGTTCTGCCAGCGCGGCGCGATAGCCCTCCATGCGTTCGTCCATCGCCACTTCGCTGAGCGCTTCGGCGGCGGCGAAGAAGGCATCGAACGCCGCGCGACGCTCCCCCAGCTCGCGCAGGATGGTCGCCGCTTCTTCGTGCAGCCGCGCCGCCTGCGCACGTTGCCATGCCGCGTGCGCACGCCGCGCGGCGTGGGTCAGGCAAGGCACGGCCTTGCGGCGCTCGCCCGCGGCGAGCCAATGTTCGGCCATGCGCGCCGGCTCGCCCTCGGCGCGTTCGAGAAAGGTGGCGATCTCGGCGTGCAGCGCCCGCGCGATCGGCTGCGGCACGAGCGCCAGGGCGGCCTCGGCGATCAGGTCGTGGGCGAATGCGCCCTCGCGCAGCACCTGCGCCGCCTCCAGTTCGGCCCAAGCGTCGGCCAGGTCCAGCGGGCGCAGGCCGAGCACCTGGGCAGCCAGCGGCGACGACAGGTCCTGCCCCGCGAGCGCGGCGCAGCGCGCCAGCTTGAGCGCCAGCGGGCTCAAGCGGGTGAGACGCTGCTGGATCAGTCGCAGCACGTTGTCGGCACGCGGCCAGGCGATGCCGGGCTCGCCGGGTGCGGGCGCTGGCACCGGGCGCATCGCCAGCGCGCCCGTCGGCCGCGCGCCGCGGGAGCCTGCTGCCAGCGCGACCTTCAGCGTCTCGAGCAGGTACAGCGGGTTGCCGCCGGTTCGCCGGTGCAGCGACTCGGCCTGGGCGAGGCCGGCAACGCCGTCGATGGCGAGCGAGTCGAGCAGCGCGGCGATCGATGGCGCATCGAGCGGCTGCAGCTGCACCGCCCGCGCACGTGTCGACGCGGCATGCGCCTCGACCAGCGAGCGTGCGGCGGCGCCGAGCTCATGCGGGCGCATCGCGATGACCCAGCCGCACGGCGCGGCCCCCACCAGCGGGTGCAGCAGTTCGACGCTGGCGGCGTCCGCGTACTGCAGGTCGTCGACGATCACGGCGCGTAGGCCGCCCCGTGCGGCTTGTTCGAGCAGCGCCTGCACCGCGCTGCCGAGGCGCGAACGCTCCGCGCGCATGCGCGGCGCAGGCGCGCCGAACTCGGGCAGCACGAGCGCGAGGTCTGCGCGCTGCGCGTCGCTCGGCTGCACGCCGATGCGCAGCAGCAGGCCGCGCAGCCAGCGCGCCGCGAGCGAGTAGGGCACGGCCGCGTCGCCGGGCCGCGCGCACACCGGCAGCCAGCGCGACGCCGCCGCACCGGCCATCAGTTCTTCGATCAGGCGCGACTTGCCCATGCCCGCCTCGCCCTCGACCAACACGACGGCAGCGTCGTCGGCGGCGAGCGCGAGCGCCTGCAGTTCGGCGTTGCGTCCGATCAGCAGGGGCGGGCGCTGCACTGCCGGCGGCACGGGCGCAGCGGTATGCGGCGATGCTGCGCTCACCGAGCGCTCGACGGTCGCGAGCAGCGCCAGCGTCTCGGCCGACGGCGCCGCCCCCACCTCGTCCTTCAGCACCTGCTCGCACCGGTCGAACGCCAGCAGCGCCCCGGCGCGGTCGCCGCGCAGGTAGTGCAGCCGCATCACCCGGCGATGGGCGTCCTCGGCGAGCGGTTCGAGGGCCAGCGCCTCCTGGGCGTGCGACAGCGCGTCGGCGTAGTCTTGCGAGCGTTCGGCCATCGCGGCGAGTTCGACCAGCGCGTCGTGGGTGCGCCGCGTCCGTCGCTGGCGCTGCCGCGTTATCCAGGCGGCGAACTCCGGGCTGTGCTCGTGCGCCGCCTGGCCCAGCACGCTGTCGGCCTCGTGCAGGTCGTGGCCCACGCCATCGGCCAGGGCCAGCGTCTCGTCACCGCTGACGAGCGCCATGCCGAGCTGCTTCTTCAGTTGGAACAGGCGCTGGCGCAAGGCGTTGCGCGCCACCTCGGGCGCGCTGCCGGGCCACAGCAGCGAAGCCAGGCGCACACGCGAGGTCGGGCCCTCGAGCGCCAGCCAAGCCAGCAGCGCGGCGTCGCGGGCGGCAAGCGGGGCCGAGCTGCCGTCGGTGCCGACGAAGCGGGGCGAGGCGGCAAGGTGGAGGTGCATGGCCGTGGCAGTCGGGACGATGCTAACCCGCCGCGTCGCGACACTGCACGCGAGCGCCCGAAAGCATGACATTCGGTGTCATGTTTGCAGCGCGACGATGCATCCCACCTTGAACCCCGGGAGCAACTCCATGCCATCCGATCCCCGCTGCGACTTCGATTTCCTGTTCGGCTCGTGGAGCGTGCAACACCGCCGCCTGAAGGAGCGGCTGGCCGACTGCAGCGAATGGGAGGAGTTCGGCGGCAGCAGCACGGTGCAGCCCCTGCTCGCGGGCAGCGGCAACGTGGACGACAACCTCATCGAGCTGCCCGCCGGCGCCTACCGCGCAGCCACCCTGCGTGCCTTCGACCCCGCCAGCCGCACCTGGGCCATCTGGTGGCTGGACGGGCGCCAGCCCCACACCATCGACGTGCCGATGGTCGGCGGCTTCACCGGTGGCGTCGGCACCTTCTACGCGGACGACACGCTGCGCGGCCAGCCGATCAAGGTTCGCTTTCGCTGGTCGAACATCACTGCCACGTCCTGCCAATGGGAGCAGGCGTTCTCGCCCGACGGCGGCACGCACTGGGAAACCAACTGGGTCATGCGCTTCACGCGCCGCGCCTGACACCCGGCCGGCGCGGGCACGCTAAGCTGCGCGCTCCACCGGAGCTCGACCGATGTCCCCCTATGTCAATGCCCACCCCATGCGCGAGCGCGTCGTCGCACAGGCCGACGACAGCGAAATCAGGCTCACCCTGCTGCAGGGCGAGGGCGCCGATGCCGGCCGCCGCTGCATCCACCGCGTGCACACCGACGCGGCAGGGCGCCTGCGCTCGGACATCGTGTACTTCTACGATGCGGCGGTGACGCCGGGCGACGTCGACGCCGACTTCGATCTGCTGGCGCGCGGCGGGTTGATGTCGGTGAGCCAGCTCCACCACACGGAATCGATGCTGAACCGCGGAGCGCGCATGCCGCGGCGGGGGTAGCCTGGCCCATTGGGCTCTCGCCCGCCGCGCGATAGGTTCGTCCGCGCCCCGGCATGTCGATTGCTGCTGATCGCATCCATGCGCCGCGACCGACTGCCCCCTTCCGAGACTCCAGGCGAGGTCGGGCACGACCGCTTCGTGCGGGTGCGCGGCGCGCGCGAGCACAACCTGAAGAACGTCGACGTCGACATTCCGCGCGATGCGCTGGTCGTGTTCTCCGGCGTGTCGGGCTCGGGCAAATCCTCGCTCGCCTTCGGCACGCTTTACGCCGAGGCGCAGCGCCGCTACTTCGAATCGGTGGCGCCCTACGCGCGGCGGCTGATCGACCAGGTGGGCGTGCCCGACGTCGACACCATCGACGGTCTGCCGCCGGCCGTCGCCCTGCAGCAGCAGCGCGGCACGCCGAGTGCGCGCTCGTCGGTGGGCAGCGTGACCACCTTGTCGAGCCTCGTGCGCATGCTCTATTCGCGCGCCGGCCGCTACCCCGCGAAGCAGCCGATGCTCTACGCGGAGGACTTCTCGCCCAACACGCCGCAGGGCGCATGTCCCGGCTGCCACGGGCTCGGTCGCGTCTACGAAGTGACCGAAGAATCGATGGTGCCCGACGACTCGCTGACCATCCGCGAGCGGGCCATCGCCGCCTGGCCGCCGGCCTGGCACGGGCAGAACCTGCGCGACATCCTCGTCACGCTCGGGCACGACGTCGACACGCCGTGGCGCAAGCTGCCGCGCAAGGTGCGCGACTGGATCCTCTTCACCGACGAGCAGCCCACCGTGCCGGTATACGCCGGCTTCACGCCGGCGGAAACCCGCGCCGCCCTGCGCCGCAAGGAGGAGCCGAGCTACCAGGGCACGTTCAGCAGCGCGCGCCGCTACGTGCTGCACACCTTCGCCACCACGCAGAGCGCGCTGATGAAGAAGCGCGTCTCGCGCTTCATGGTCGGCCGCCCGTGCCCCGCCTGCGACGGCAAGCGGCTCACGCGGGCAGCGCTGTCGGTCACTTTTGCGGGCCTGGACATCGGCGAGTTGTCGCGCCTGCCGCTGGACCGGGTGGCCGACCTGTTGCGGCCGGCAGCCGAAGGCCGCAGCGACCCGCCCGAGGCCGGCGACGATGCCACGCTGAGCCGGCACGCGGCGCGCCAGGACACGGCGCGCCGCGTCGCCGCGGGCGGCTCGGCGCA
>DASWVR010000315.1:0-2436 GCA_036401155.1 Piscinibacter sp.
GGCAGCGGCACGCCCACCACCGGCAGGATGCCGCTGACCATGCCCATGTTGACGAAGGCGTAGGTGAAGAAGCTCAGCGTGATCGAGCCGGCCAGCAGCCGTGTGAACACCGTGGGCGCGTCGGCCGCGATCATCAGCCCGCGCAGGATCAGGAAGCTGAAGCCGAGCAGCAGGCAGCTCACGCCGATGAGCCCGAACTCCTCCGCGAAACCGGCGAAGATGAAGTCGGTCGTGCGCTCGGGAATGAATTCGAGGTGGGTCTGCGTGCCCTGCATGAAGCCCTTGCCGTCGATGCCGCCGGAGCCGATGGCGATCATGCCCTGGATGATGTGGAAACCCTTGCCCAACGGGTCCTTGGTTGGGTCGAGCAGGGTGCAGACGCGGTTCTTCTGGTACTCGCGCAGCACCGGCCACTTGACCTCGGGCTCGCAGATGTGGTCGCCCGACACGACGATCGCCGCGATGCCGACCGCGGCCACCGCCAGCACCGGCACGATCAGCTTCCAAGGCAGCCCGGCGAAGAAGATCACGAACAGGCCCGCCGACAGGATCAGGATCGACGTTCCGAGGTCGGGCTGCTTCATCACCAGCCCCACCGGCAGCAGCAGGATCAGCGCCGCGATGACGAAGTCGAAGCGGCGCAGCTGGCCTTCGCGCTTCTGGAACCACCACGCCAGCATCATCGGCATCGCGATCTTCAGGATCTCGCTCGGCTGGATCACCGTGACGCCGATGTTGAGCCAGCGTGTCGCCCCCTTCTTCGTGATGCCGAACAGCGCCACCGCGACCAGCAGGCCGACTCCCAGCACATACACTGGCACCGCCACGGCCATCAGCCGCTGCGGGCTGACCTGCGCCACGATGAACATGATGGCCACCGCCAGCAGCATGTTGCGGCCATGGTCGACGAAGCGCGTGCCGTGGTCGAACCCGACCGAATACATCGTCAGCAGCCCGGCCGCGGCGAGCAGCAGCACCGCCGTGGCGAGCGGGCCGTCGAAGCCGGAGAACACCGGCTTGAGGCGCTGCAGCGCCGACGGCTGCTCGAAGACCGCGCTCATGACAACCCCTCGTCGGCGGAGTACCGCAGCCGATCCCCCGGGGGGATGAGGGTCTGCTTGGGAGCGGCCCGGCGCTCGGCCCGCCAAGAACGGGTTGACGCTGCGTGTCTCATGGCGCCGTCCCGTTCTGCGCCACACGCGGCGGCGCGGGCGCACTGGCGGCGGCCACCGAGGGCAGGCCGAGCAGGATGGACGACGCGTCGCGCGGCGTGCCCACCGGCGCGCCCGACAGCCCCTGCCGGGTGAGCGCCATGTCTTCCTCGCTCGGCACCAGGCCGAGCAGCGCGTAGTCGAACACGCGGCGCGCGATCGGCGCGGCGGCCTGGGCGCCGAAGCCGGCGTTCTCGACGATCACCGCCAGCGCGATGGTCGGCGCTTCCAGCGGCGCGAACGCGATGTACAGCGAGTGGTCGCGCTGGTGCTCCATCAGCTTCGACGCGTTGTACTTTTCGTTGGCCTTGACACCGACGGCCTGCGCGGTGCCGGTCTTGCCGCCGCTCTTGTAGGGCGCGCCCATGAACACGCGTGTCGAGGTGCCCTCCTGCGTCACGCCGTGCAGCGCGCGCAGGATCAGGTCGCGGTGCTCGGCCCGGATCGCCAGCGGCGGCAGCGCGTCGTTGGCGATGCGCTTCTTCTCGTGCGTGACGATGTCCTCGATCTCGCTCACCAGCCGCGGCTTGAAGCGCTGGCCGCCGGAGACCAGCGTCGCGGTGGCGCTCGCCAGTTGCAGCATGGTGAAGTTGTTGTAGCCCTGGCCGATGCCCAGCGAAATGGTCTCGCCGGCGTACCAGCGCTGGTGCTCCGGCTTGCGGTAGTACTTGCGCTTCCACTCGGTGGACGGCAGCACCCCGGTCACCTCGCCCTCGACGTCGATGCCGGTCTTTCGCCCGAAGCCGAACGGCGACAGGTGTTCGTGCATCAGGTCGACGCCCATCTCGTTGGCGAGCGAGTAGTAATAGACGTTGCTCGACTTGACGATGCTGCGGTACATGTCGACCGGCCCGAGTCCGTGGTCGCCGTGGCTGCGGAACACGTGGCCGCCGAAGGTGAAGTTGGCGTTGTCGACGATGATCTGGCTCGGGCTGCGCTTGCCGCTGTTGAGCGCCGCCATGGCCATGAACGGCTTGAAGGTCGAGCCGGGCGGGTAGGTGCCGCGCAGGGCCCGGTTCAGCAGCGGCTTGTCGATCGATTCGTTGAGCTCGCGCCAGTTCTCGACGTCGATGCCGTCGACGAACAGGTTCGGATCGAAGGTCGGTTTGCTGACGAAGGCGAGCACCTCGCCGTTGCGCGGGTCGATCGCCACCAGCGCGCCGCGGCGCTCGCCGAACATCTGCTCCACCAGCGCCTGCAGCCGGATGTCGATCGACATGCGCAG
>DASWVR010000316.1:0-14615 GCA_036401155.1 Piscinibacter sp.
GCCTACCCGGCGCACGCGACCTTCGGCGGCTACAAGGAGTCGGGCATCGGGCGCGAGACCCACAAGATGATGCTCGACCACTATCAGCAGACGAAGAACCTGCTGGTGAGCTACAACCCGAACAAGCTCGGGTTCTTCTGACCGGCGGGTGATCGAGGAAGCGGGGGCGGCAGGGCCGCCCCCTTCTCATGCCGAGGAGACTGAAGTGAGATCAGAACATCCCCCACACGTCATCCCGGCGAAAGCCGGGATCCATGCATGGCCGCCATTCATGGATCCCGGCTTGCGCCGGGATGACGGTGTTCGTGCGACCGCACGGGCGGCGCCGCCTCCACAGGCTGCGAATCTTCCGCGAGTGCGGCTGATCCTGGCGCTCGGCGCTTTGGGCCTGGTCTCCGCGCCCGCGCAGGCTCAGACCGCCGCGCCGACCCTGCTCGAGCCGGTGCTCGTCACCGGCTCGGTCAGCGCACGCCCGCTGGCCGACGCGCCGGCCGCGCTCGCTGTCGTCGACGACGAGGCGCTTCGCGCGAGCGGTCCGATGGTCAACCTCTCCGAGGCCCTCGGCCGGGTGCCGGGGCTCGTGGTGGCCAACCGCAGCAACTACGCGCAAGACCTGCAGATCAGCTCGCGCGGCTTCGGCGCGCGCGCGGGTTTCGGCGTGCGCGGCTTGCGCCTCTACACCGACGGCATCCCGGCGACGATGCCCGACGGCCAGGGCCAGGTCACTCACTTCGACCTGGCCGGCGCGCAGCGCATCGAGGTGCTGCGCGGGCCGTTCTCGGTGCTCTACGGCAACAGCTCGGGCGGCGTGCTGGCCTCGTTCAGCGCCGACCCCACCGAGCGGCGCGCCGGCATCGACCTCGATGCCGGCAGCCATGGCCTGCGTCAGGCCAGGGCGCATGCGCAGGCGGTGTTCGAGGGGGGCTGGAACGCGCGGGCCAGCGTGTCCGAGTTCGAGATCGACGGTTTCCGCCCGCACTCGCAGGCGCGGCGCAGGCTCGGCAACCTGCGCCTGGGCTGGCATGGCGCGGCCGACGGCGTGGTGCTGCTGGCCAGCGACATCGAGCAGAAGGCGCAGGACCCGCTCGGCCTCACACGTGCCCAGCTCGACGCCGACCCGGACCAGACGGCCTCGCAGGCCACCACCTTCAACACCCGCAAGACCGCTCGCCAGAGCCAGCTCGGCGCGCGCTGGGAACACCGCTTCGACGCCGCGGGCCCGCTCGCCAGCGGCGCGCTCACCGGCTACGTCGGCTCGCGCGGCGTCACGCAATGGCAGGCCATCCCGCCGGCCACCCAGGCGAGCCCGCGGCACGGCGGCGGCGTGGTCGACTTCGACCGCCGCTATGGCGGTGTCGACGCGCGCCTGACCTGGCGTTGGCGCGGCATCGAACTGGTGACGGGCGCGGCGCAGGAGCGGCAGCGCGATCAGCGCCGAGGCTACGAGAACTTCGTCGGCAGCGGCAGCGAACAGGTGCTCGGCGTGACCGGCGCGTTGCGGCGCGACGAGACCAACCGAGTCGGCACGCGCGATGTCTATGCACAGGCCGAGATGGCGCTCGCCAGCGCGCTCACCGCGACCCTCGGCTTGCGCGGCGGCGAGGTCGAGTTCAATGCCGCCGACCACTACCTGGCCAACGGCGACGACTCGGGGAAGCTGCGCTTTCGCTACGACAACCCCGTCGCTGGATTGCGCTGGACGGTGCGGCCCGGCCTCACGCTGCACCTGAGCGCGGCGCGCGGCTTCGAGTCGCCGACGCTCAACGAACTCGCCTACCGCCCGGACGGCGAGGCCGGCTTCAACGATACCTTGCGGCCGCAGACCAGCCGGCAGATCGAGGTCGGCGCGCGCTGGACGGCCGCGGACCTGCAGGCGCAGGCGACGCTGTTCCGCGTCGACGCCGAGCACGAGATCGGCGTGCAGACCAACAGCGGCGGGCGCTCGACCTTCCAGAACGTCGGCCGCACGCGCCGCGACGGCGCCGAGCTGGCGCTGCAATGGCGCATCAACCCGCGGCTGCGCTGGCAGCTCGCGCTGACCTGGCTCGACGCGCGCTACCGCGACGGCTTCCTGGCCTGCGCCGGAATCCCCTGCTTGGCGCCGAGCGTGCCGGTGCCGGCCGGCAACCGCATCGCCGGCACCTTCGCGCGCAGTGCCTTCAACGTGCTCGAGTGGCAGCCCCTGGCGGCCCAGCCCACGCGCCTGGCGCTGGAATGGCGCGCCCAGGGCCGCACGGCGGTGAACGACCTGAATTCGGATGTCGCGGCCGGCTTCGGCGTGCTGGCCGTGCGCGCGACCCACCAGTGGCAACTCGGCGGTGGCGGGCAGCGGCTGGAACTGCTCGCGCGCATCGACAACCTCGGCGACCGCCGCCATGTCGGCAGCGTCATCGTCAACGACGCCAACGGCCGTGTGTTCGAACCGGCGCCGCCGCGCAGCGCCTTGCTGAGCCTGCGCTGGAGCACGCCGTGGTGAACACGGCGCCGTGGCGTGCTGTCACGCCGCGGCGCGGCGGCTGCTCAAGCCTGTAGCAATCGAGCCGGGGAAACCCGTGGCTTTCGGGGAGCGTGCGGACCCGAAAGCGCCGCCGCCGCGGCTTCGCGGCGTGGCATGGACATTGCGCTCCATCAAGCCGTGGAGGACACCGCCAGCAGGGCCGTGTTCGAGCCGCGACCCATCATCGAGGAGACCCCCATGCAATTGAAGCTCTTGACCGCTCTCGTGTCCGCAGGCCTGACCTGCGGCGCATCCGTGGCCGCCGTGACGGACCAGATGATCGAGAAGGAAGCCACCGCCACCGGCAACATCCTGACCTGGGGCGTCAACACGCAGGGCCAGCGTTACTCGCCGCTCAAGCAGGTGAACGCCGCCACCGTGACCCGCCTTGCGCCGGTGTGGGCCTTCTCCTTCGGCGGCGAGAAGCAGCGCGGCCAGGAAGCGCAGCCTGTGATCCACAACGGCAAGATGTTCGTCACCGCCTCGTACTCGCGGCTGTTCGCGCTCGACGCCTCCACCGGCCGCAAGCTGTGGAAGTACGAACACCGGTTGCCCGAAGGAATCATGCCGTGCTGCGACGTCGTCAACCGCGGCGCCGCGCTGTACGACAACCTGGTGATCTTCGCCACGCTCGATGCGCAGCTGGTCGCGCTCGACCAGGACACCGGCGACGTGGTGTGGAAGGAGAAGATCGACGACTACGCGGCCGGCTACTCGGCCACCGCGGCGCCGATCATCGCCAACGGCCTGCTGCTCACCGGGGTGTCGGGCGGCGAGTTCGGCGTGGTGGGCCGGGTGGAGGCGCGCGACCCGCGGACCGGCCGCATGGTCTGGATGCGTCCGACGGTGGAGGGCCACATGGGCTACACCTACGACGCGGACGGCAACAAGCGCGAGAACGGCGTTTCCGGCTCGACCAACCAGAGCTGGCCCGGCGACCTGTGGAAGACCGGCGGCGCCGCCACCTGGCTCGGCGGCACCTACGACAGCAAGACCGGCCTGGCCTACTTCGGCACCGGCAACCCCGCGCCGTGGAACAGCCACCTGCGCAAGGGCGACAACCTGTTCTCGTGCTCGACCGTCGCGATCGACGTGAAGACGGGCCAGATCAAGTGGCACTACCAGGCCACGCCCAACGACGGCTGGGACTTCGACGGCGTCAACGAGTTCGTCACCTTCGACCTCGACGGCAAGCGCGTGGGCGGCAAAGCCGACCGCAACGGCTTCTTCTACGTCAACGACGCGACAACCGGGCAGCTGATCAACGCCTTCCCGTTCGTGCGGAAGATCACCTGGGCCAGCAGCATCGACCTGAAGACCGGACGACCGAACTTCGTGGCCGAGAACCGGCCCGGCGACCCGACCGCGAGCGCCGACGGGAAGAAGGGAAACTCCATCTTCTCGGCGCCGAGCTTCCTTGGCGGCAAGAACCAGATGCCGATGGCCTACAGCCCCGATACGCGGCTGTTCTACGTGCCCGCCAACGAATGGGGCATGGAGATCTGGAACGAGCCCGTCACCTACAAGAAGGGCTCGGCCTACCTCGGCGCGGGCTTCACCATCAAGACGATCAACGACGACTACATCGGCGCGCTGCGCGCGGTCGATCCGAAGAGCGGCAAGATCGTCTGGGAAGTGAAGAACAACGCGCCGCTGTGGGGCGGCGTGCTCACCACCGGCGGCAACCTGGTGTTCTGGGGCACGCCCGAAGGCTATCTGAAGGCGGCCGACGCCAAGACCGGCAAGGTGCTGTGGGAGTTCCAGACCGGCTCCGGCGTGGTCGCTCCGCCGGTCACCTGGCAGCAAGGCGGCGAGCAGTACGTCAGCGTCGTCTCCGGCTGGGGCGGTGCGGTGCCGCTGTGGGGGGGCGAGGTGGCGAAGAAGGTCAACTTCCTCGAGCAAGGCGGCATGGTCTGGGTGTTCAAGATTCCCAAGGCCACGCGCGGCGCGCAGGCGACGGCTGCGGCCGCACCCAGGCTCGCGAAGGCCGACTGAACTCGCTGCGGGCGGGCTGCTCGACCGGCCCGCGCATCATGGTGAGGCGACGCACAGTCCCGGCGTCGCCCGCCAGGCGCCCGCCTTGTCGACCCACAGTACGTCGACACCCCATTGCCGCGCCAGCGCGAGCGCGTGGCGCGGACCGGCGGCGAACATCACCTTGGTCAAGGCGTCGGCGATCGCGCCACTCGTCGCGACCACCGTTACGCTGGCGAACTCGGGTGGCGAATAGCCCGTGCGCGGATCGACGATGTGGTGATGGCGGCGGTCGGCGCTGAAACTCGACACGCTGTCGGCCGAGGTGGCGATGCAGCGGTCGTCGCACGCGAGCCGCGCCAGCAGGGCGGCCTCGTCGCGCGGATTCGCGATGCCCAGTGTCCAGGGACGGTGCCCGGCGTTGCGGCCCAAGGGCGCGAACTCGCCGGCGTCGACCAGCGCGTGGCGGATGCCGTGGGCCACGAGCACCGCGCGCACGCGGTCGGCCGCGTGGCCTTGTGCAATGCCGTTCAAGGTGACGCCCATGCCGGGACGGCACAAGCGCAGGCGCTGCGGCGACAGCTCCAGATCGCGCCAGCCGACACGATCGCGCGCGGCCGCCACCTCGCGCGGGTCGGGCAGCCGGGCTTCGCGCCGCGCGGCCTCGAAGGCCTGCCACAGCGGCTGCACCGTGACGTCGAACGCCCCCGCGCTGCGACGCGAGACCGCCTGGGCGAGCCGCAGCACGTGCAGCAGCTCGGCGGGCGGCGCCGGGAGCCGCCCGTCGCGGTTCAGGCGCACGAGCGCGCTGTCGGGGTTGAACAGCGACATCTGCGCCTCGATGCGCCGCAGCGTGGCCACGGCCGCGTCGAGCGCACGATCGAGCGTCGCTTCGTCCTCATGCGCTGCCTGCAGCGTCAGCGTCGTGCCAAAACCCAGCAGCACGCGGCGCCGCCAAAGCAGAGTCTGGCTGGCGGCCGGCCGGTCGCCGAGCGCTGCGAGCGCGCCAAGGCCAAGGCCCGCGCGCAGGAAGCGCCGGCGCATCACGGCGCACCCTCCACCTGGCGCGACCGCGCGGGCAGCGGCCGGATCTCGATCACCCGCTCGCGCCGCCGCGCGATCAAGTGCGCGCAGCGCTGGTCGCTGGCGTGGATGGCGACGCAGTCCAGGCACTGGAAACACTCGTCGTAGCTGATCGCGCCGTCCGGCCGGATGGCCTGGTATTCGCAGCGGTGGCGGCAGGTTTGGCAGGGCGTGCCGCACTCGGCGCGCCGCGCGATCCAGTCCAGCCTGCGCACTCTGCCCAGCAGCGCGAGGCCCGCGCCCAGCGGGCAGAGGTAGCGGCAGAACGCCTTGTAGACGAAGGCACTTGCGAACACCAGCGCCACCGCCCACAGCACGAAGGGCCACGAGCGCACGAAGTTCAGCGTGATCGCGGTCTTGAAGGGCTCGATCTCGACCACCCGATCCGTCCACACCGGCGACAGCGCGGCAGTGGCAAGTATCACGAAGAGGACGCCGACCTTGATCCACTTCAGCCGGGCATCGAGCACCGGCCGCAGCCGGCGGCGCCGGATGCGCAACGTTTGCGCCCCCTGGCTCACCAGCTCCTGCAGCGCGCCGAAGGGGCACAACCAGCCGCAGAAGGTGGCGCGCCCCCACAGCAGCAGCGTCAGTGCAACGAAGGCCCACAGCACGAGGCTCATCGGGTCGAAGAGGAAGAAGCCGAGCTCGCGCCCGGCCAGCATCGCCTGCAGCAGCGCGGTCAGGTTGACGATCGACAGCTGCGCCTGCGCGAACCAGCCGACGAACAGCAGCGTGAACAGAAGGTAGGCGCGGCGAAAGCGCGCCAGCCGCTGCGGCGTGTGGATGACCCAGGCGGGGCGCGCCAGCACGGTCGTCAACAACACGAGCGCGGCGCCGAGCACGGCCAGCTCCCAGGCGCGTGAGCGCCAGATGCCGTGCCACGACTTGCCGTCGCTCTCGGGCATCAGCAGCTGATCGGCGGGCAGCTGGTAGCGCAGCGGGAACTCCCTGCTCACCCGTTCGGGGAAGACGATGCCGCGCTCGCGCGTGACACGCAGCGCCAGCTCGAACGGCTGGGCCGGGTCCAGGCCGGCGGGGCCGATGACGCGGAACACCTTCGTCTCGGCACGCTGCAGCGTCGGCGGCAGCGCGAGCCGCGCTTCGAGCTCGACATCGAGGTCGAGGTCGCGCAGCTCGATCGGCAGTTCGCCCTGGCGCAGCGCGAGGCGCTGCGGCACCGCGCCGCGCACGAAATTCTCGCCGACGAAGCCCTGGGCGCCGGAGGCCACGACCAGCAGCGCATGGTCGCCCTCGTCGATGCGCGACAGCAGGTGACTCCATCCGGCCTCGGAGAGCAGGTTGCGTCCGACCAGCGGGCTGTTCAGGTAGGCGACGTGGAGCTCGGAGAAGGTCGCGTCGACCGGCGCGTCGGCCGGCCGCTCGACGCCGCTGCCGGCGAAGGCCTGCTCGACGTCGGCGTGGGTCAGCCGCACGCGCTGCACCAGGCCCGCTTGCAGCAGTGCGCTCCAGTCCATCGGCACGAAGGTGTCCTGGCGCACACGCGCGAGCAACTCCGGGTCGCGGCCCGCTGCGTAGCCGAGCCTGGCGCGGGCCACGCGCAGCGCCGCCGCCAGCAGGGTCTGGTTGATGATGCGCACCGAGGCGGTCGCCTTGGCCACACCATCGATGCTGGCGCCGGCACGATCGCGCCCGACCGACCCCATGCCGATCTTGATGTGCTGCTGCAGCGACAGGCCCTTGTACTGCTCGACGAAGCGCAGCAGCGGCTGCATGCCGAGGCCATCGAGGAACACCGGCTCGTGCTGCGAGAGCACGACCACGTCGAGAAAGACACCCCGGGGATCCATCGCCACCAGCAGGTTCACCGGTGTGCCGGAGAAGCCGGGGATCGGCGCCAGGTCGATGGACTCGAACACGTAGGCGAGGAGCGGCGTCGCGGTGCCCTCCTGCTTGAAGATGGGCCAGACCGGCAGCTGCGCCTCCTTCTCGCCGACGATCAGCGGCGGCGGAAACCGCGCCTGCATGGCCGCCTTGGTCATCACGCCGGCGTGCACGCTGCCTGCAAGCAGGCCGAGCCAGGCGGCGCGCAGCAGCGCGCGCCACACCGGCTCAAGTCGGACCATTGGCGAGCAGCCCCTGGCGCTCGACGGCGCGCCGCTCGGCGGCGAAGACGTGGCGCATGCTGCGCGCATAGGCGGCGCTGTCCAGGTAGGCGATCTCCTGGTCGAAGTTCGCCAGCTCGGCGATGTGCGCGGGGTGAAAGAGGGCGGCCTTGAAGGCATCGTGCAGCGTCTTCACGATGGTGTCCGGCAGGCCGCGCGGGCCGGCCAGTCCGTAGGGCGACATCGCGACGATGCCGTGGCCGAGTTCGTCCAGGGTCGGCACGGCGGGCCAGCGCCGGCTGCGCGCCGCGCCGAAGGTCGCCAGCAGCCGCAGCGCGCCCGAGTCGACGAAGGGGGCGAAGCCGTTGGAATTCACGCCCGCCATCACCTGGCCAGACGCCACCGCCACCATCTGTTCCGAAGTGCCCTTGTAGGGCACGTGGATGTAGCTCGAGCCGCGCCGGCCGAACAGCTCGTCGAGCACGACGTGCGGCGTCGTGCCCACGCCGTTGGTCGCGATGCTCAGCTCGCCGGGATGGGCGGCGGCGAAGTCGAGCAGCTCGTCGAGGCGGCGGAAGCTGCTGTTGGCCGGCACCACGACGCCGAACGTCACGCCGCTGACCTGCAGGATGGGCGTGGTGTCGCGGATCGGGTCCCAGGCGAGCTTTTGCGTGTGCGGCGCCCGGAACACCGGGTGCGGCATCTGCGCGATCGTGTAGCCGTCGGGAGCGGCCTGCTGCAGCACCGGCATCGCCAGCGTGCCGCCGGCGCCGCCGCGGTTGTGCACCACCACCGGCTGCCCGAGTTGCCGGCCAGCCAGTTCGGCCAGCAGGCGCAGCGTGTGGTCGGTCGCGCCGCCAGCCGGCCAAGGCACCCACAGCGCGATCGGCCGCCGAGGGAAGGCGTCGCTGCTGGGCTGGGCGCGGACCCAGGGCGCGGCCACGGTCGCGGCGGCGGCGAGCAGGATGCGGCGACGCGTGGTCATGGCGCCTGTCATGACGCTGCCCTGGGTGCGGCACCGCCCAAGCCGGTGAAGCCGCGGCGCGGGTCGTACCCTCTGCAAGCCAGCGCGAAACACAGCGCCAATGTGGCGAGCACGACCCACGGTGCAAGGCCGGGGTCCTTGCCGTACAGCGCGAAGCGGATCCACTCGACGCCGTGCGTGAAGGGGTTGAGCTGCGCTGCGCGCCAGACCCAGGTCGCGCCCGACTCCTCCAGCTTCCACAGGGGGTAAAGCGCCGTCGACAGGAAGTACATCGGAAAGATGACGAAGTTCATCGTGCCGGCGAAGTTCTCCAGCCGCTTGACGTGCACCGACAGCAGCAGCCCGAGCGACGCGAGCATCAGCGCGCACGCCAGCGTGGCCGCCAGCGCGTGCAGCAGGGGCGCGGGTTGCATCGGCAGCACGGTGCCGAGCGCGGCCGCGATGGCCACGAAGGCGAGCACCTGCACGAGGCTCAGCAGCGCGGTGGCCAGCAGCTTGGCCAGCAGCAGCCACCAGCGCGGCAGCGGGGCGGTGAGCAGCAGCCGCATCAGCCCCATCTCGCGGTCGTAGACCATCGCGAGCGAGGACTGCGTGCCGTTGAACAGCAGCACCATGCCGATCAGCCCCGGCGCGATGTAGACGTCGTAGGAGACGTAGGTGTCGTAGGGCTCGACGATGGCCACGCCGAAGACGTTGCGGAATCCCGCGGCGAACACCGCCAGCCACAGCACCGGGCGCACCAGCGCGGCGATCAGGCGGCCCCTTTGTCCGGCGAACTTGACCAGCTCGCGCAGCACGATGGCCTGCAAGGCCTGCAGCGCGTGGCCCGCTGCGGCATGGCGCCCGCCGCTCACCACGATGCCGCCTTGCAGGCCGACTCGGCGGCGTCGCTGCCCAGCGTGTCGAGCACGTTTCGGGGGTGCATCACGCCGTCCACCGGTGCGGTGCCGACGACGGCGACGCCGTCGGTCAGCAGCAGCGGCTGGCGCAGTTGCCGGTCCCACGCCCGAAAGCTCAGCCGAACGCCCTTGAAGCCGTCGAGCACGAAGTCGGCGCGGCGCAGCGCCTTCAGCATCTGCGCCGCGCCCGGATCGGCTGGCTGCTCGAGCGCGGCCTGCAGCAGCGCCTTGGCCGCGATGTAGGCGGACCAGTCGTGGCCGGTCATCGGCCGCTGTGCATGTTGCACGAAGCGCCGCGCGAGCTGGGGTGCGCCGTAGCGCTCGAAGCGGGGCGCCCAGGCCTCGGCGGCGAGGCCGGCGTCGCCGACCACCGGACGCGGCAGCGCCGTGCGGTAGGGCAGCGTGCGAGCGAACTCGCCGTCGCTGTCGATCACCCACACCGCGTCGTAGTCGCCGACTGCGGCGCCGGTGAGCAGCGCGGGGTTGGCGAGTTCGCGCTCGCGCGGGTCGGCCGACAGCTTGAAGGGCTTGAACGCCACCACCTTCAGGCCGTAGCGCTTCGATGCCGCCTGCGCCAGCGCGAGCCGCTGCGCGTCCTCGGGGCGCGGGCCGTGCAGCAGCAGCACGCGGCTCCAGCGCCGCGCGAGCAGCCCTTGCGCGAGCGCGTCGGCACGCATGCGATCGCCCGGCAGGGTGTGGAACAGGTGCGGCTGGCAGGCGTGCCCGCGCGGCGCCTCGGCGGCTTCGCCGGCGTTGATGAGCGGCATCGTGACGGCGCTCGCGGCGGTGGCCAGCCATGCCGCGGGCAGGTCGAGCACCACACCCGCCGCACCGGCCCGGGCGAACTGCTGCAGCAGCTCGCGCGCCTCGGCGGCGTCGCGTGCGCCGCGCACCTGCACGACGACGCGCAGCGTCGCGGCGTCGAGCGCGAACCGGCTTTCCTTGACCGCCATCTCGACCGCCTGGCTCGGCGGCCCGCCGGGGTGGCCGGGGTAGGCCAGCGCCACCCGCTGCGGGGCCAGCCGGGGGTCGTCGGCATGCTGCAGCACGCCGAGCGTGAGCGTGGCCGCCGACGCGTCGAGCGCCGCCCACAGCAGCGCGGCGCACATCCGGCCCCACGCGCGGCTAGTCATCGACGACCACCGTGTGCGGAACGCGCCCGACCGCGATGGTCTTGAGCGCCTGGGCGCGGGCGGTGTCGACCACCGTCATGTCGTCGGACAGGCCGTTGACGACGAACAGGCGCGAGCCATCGCGGTTCAGCGCCATCCCCCAGGCACGTTTGCCGACCAGCACGAGCTGCGTCGTCCTGCGGCTCGCCACGTCGACGAAGGCCACGTGGTTGGCACGGCCCAGGCCCACGTACATCGTGCGGCCGTCGCGCGATGGCACCAGCCCCACCGGCGTGACGTCGTCGGCGCGCATGCCCTTGACCTCGAGGCGCACGGTGGCCACCACGGCCAGGTCGGCCATCGAGACGATGCTGACGCTGCTGCCCAGTTCGTTGCTGACCCACAGCTCGCGGCCGTCGGCGCCGAAGGCCATGCGGCGGGGCCGCTTGCCGACGGCGATGTTCTTGATCACCTGCAAGGTGGCGGTGTCGATCACGTGCACCATGTTCGCCACCTCCGAGGTCACGAACACGCGGCGTCCGTCGGGCGACACCTTGACCCCCTCGGGCTCCTGGCCGACCGGCACGCTCGCGATCTGCTTCTTCGCGACGAGGTCGAACACGTTGAGCGCGGCGTCGTCCTCGGCGCTGACGTAGGCGAGGCGGCCGTCGGGCGAGAGGTCGAACAGCTCGGGGTCGTCGCCCAGCGCCATGCCGCCCGCCGAACGCCGGCTCGCGAGGTCGATCAGATCGGCGCGTCCGGAATCGCTGCAGGCGACCATCAGTCGCGTGGCGTCGGGCAGGCGCTGCAGGTGGCGCGGACGCTTGCAGGTGGGAATGTGCCCGGCCACCACGAGGGTCTCGAGATCGACGAGCGTGATCGCGTCGTCCTTCTCGCTCGAGACGTAGGCGAGTCCGCTGCCCTTGGCGTGGACGGCCAGCGAGGCGAGCAGCAGCAGTCCGGGCAAGACGAGTTTGTACATGGCGGTGTCAGTGGGTGGCGTGGATGAAGGCGGCTTCGAGGGTGGGGCCGCCCAGCGTGGAGGTGACCTCGCCCGGCGTGCCGTCGGCGAGCAGCTCGCCGCGATGCAGCACCAGCACGCGGTCGGCGCCATCGGCTTCGGCCACCAGGTGGGTCGCCCACAGCACCGTGACGCCGCGCTCGCGCACCTCGGCGTGCAGCCTGCCGACGAGGTCGTGGCGCGACGCCGGGTCGAGGCCGACGGTGGCCTCGTCCATCAGCAGCAGACGCGGCCGGTGCAGCAGGGCACGCATCAGCTCGACCTTGCGCCGGTTGCCGCCCGAGAGTTCGCGCACGCGCCGGCCCATCTCGGCCGCCAGCCCGAAGCGGCCTGCGTCGGCCGCGATGCGGTGCGCCGCCACCTGCCGCGGCAGGCCGTGCAGGTCGGCGTGGAACTGCAGGTTGCGCGCGATGCTCAGGTCGAGATCGAGCGACTGCTGCTGGAACACGACGCCGACCTGCGCCAGCGCACGCGGGGCGTCCTCGCGCATCGACAGCCCCGCCACCTCCACCTCGCCCGCATCGGCGGCGAACAGGCCGGTGAGCACCTGGAACAGCGTCGACTTGCCGGCGCCGTTCGGGCCCAGCAGCACGACGAAGCTGGCGCAACCCACGTGCAGGCTGAGCGCATTGAGCGCCACGCGCGTGCCGTAGCGCTGGGTCAGGCGGTGCAGCCTCAGCATGGCGGCACGCCCGCTGCGTTTGCGCCCGGGGCGGTCCTCACAACGTGATCTCCATGCCGTCATAGGCGACCTCGATGCCGCGCAGATCGAGTTCGCGCCGCTGCGCGCTCGACTCGTCGAGGATCGGGTTGCTGTTGTTGATGTGGATGAGCACCTTGCGCGTGGCGGGCGTGGCCGCCATCACGTCGAGCATGCCGGCACGCGCGGGCGTGCCGAGCTGCGGCAGGTGGCCCAGGTCGCTGGCGGTGCGCGCGTCCAGGCCGGCGCGCTGCATTTCTTCTTCCTCCCAGAACGTGCCGTCGACCAGCAGGCAGTCGGCGCCGCACATCCAGCGCAGTTCCTGCTCGCCCACCTCGGCGAGCCCCGGGGAATAGAACAGGCGCCCGCCTTGTTCCAGGTCCTCGATCAGCAGCGCGATGTTGTCGCCCACCACCTGCTCGCGGTGGTGCGGCGAGTACTGCGGCGCCTTGCCCGGGATGGCGAGCGCGGTGAAGCGCAGCGAGGCGAAACCCTCGATCTCGAAGACGGCGCTCAGGCGATGTCCCGCCACCGGCACGATGTGCCAGCGCGTGCCGCAGTAGTGTTCGAGCACGTTCAGCAACGGCAGCCCGGTGGTCAGGTCCTCGAACACGCAGGGCGTCGCATAGAGATCGATGCAGGGCCCCTCGCGCAGGCCCAGCAGTCCGCTCACGTGGTCGATCTGCGCGTCCATCAGGACCACCGCCTTGATGGGGGTGTCGCGCACGCCATGCCGCGGGTGCAGCTGCGCATGGCTGCGGATCTGCTGGCCGATGTCGGGCGATGCATTGAGCAGCACCCAGGATTGCCCGTCGGCGGAGACGGCGATCGAGCTCTGCGTGCGCGCATGCGCGCTCAGCTGGCCCAGCCGTTGCCCGGCGCACAGCGTGCAGTTGCAGTTCCATTGCGGGAAGCCGCCGCCGGCACCCGATCCGAGCACGAGGATTTTCATGGGTCGTCTGAGTGCGCGGCGGAATGCCGCGACGCTCGATCGGCTTTCCGCAAGACCCATGCCGGTGGCCGCAACGGCCCGCGGGCAAACGGTTGTTCCATCCGGGGACAGTGGTCGCGCCGCGTTGGCGCAGGGATTACCCGGCTTCGCTTTGAGTGTCATCCCGGCGAACGCCGGGATCCATCGCGGGAGTCAGCGAGCGTTCTTCGTTTGCCGGCCAGCCCCGATGGGCGCTCTTCAGCCGCCCTGGCTCCAGCGCAGCTTGCGATAGATGGTGTTGCGGCTGATGCCCAGGCGCCGCGATGCGACCGAGATGTTGCCGTTGGCCGCGGCGAGCGCCTCGCGGATCATGTCGATCTCGGCCTCGCCGAGCGTGCGCGCGTTGCCCTTGGCGTCGGGCATCGGCGGGGACACGACGGGCTGATCCGGTGTCTCGACCGGCAGCGCCGGGCTCGGCGCTGCGGCGGCGTGCATCGCCGGCGAGGGCGCGGCCGCCGCCGGCACCGGCGCCGGCGAGTCTGCACGAACGCGCTGCGCGTCCTCGAGGAAGTCGTCCGACAGATGCATTTCGGTGATCTGCGCTTCGCCCGCCGACATCACCGCTGCCGTGCGCAGCACGTTGGCGAGCTGGCGGATGTTGCCGGGCCAGGCATAGCGACGGAACAGCGCCATCACCGACGGGCTGATCTCGGGCGTGGCCTGAGGGCATTCGGCCGCCAGGATGCGCCGCGCCACCACCTCGAGGTCGCTGCGTTCGCGCAGTGCCGGCAGCCGCACGACCAGGCCGTTCAACCGGTAGTAGAGGTCTTCGCGGAAGGTGCGCGCCTCGATCATGTCGCGCAGATTGCGGTGGGTGGCGCCGATGACGGCGATGTCGACCACGATCGAGTTCTTGCTTCCGAGCGGCGTGACGCAACGCTCCTGCAGCACCCGCAGCAGCCGCGCCTGGAGCGCGAGCGGCATGTCGCCGATCTCGTCGAGAAACAGCGTGCCGCCGTTGGCCTGCACGATGCGCCCGCAAGCCCCCTTGCGGCGCGCCCCGGTGAACGCGCCGTCTTCGTAGCCGAACAACTCGGCCTCGATCAGCGACTCCGGAATGGAAGCGCAGTTGACGGCGACGAAGGTCTGCTTGGCGCGGTTCGAGTCCTGGTGCACCGCACGCGCGAGCAGCTCCTTGCCGGTGCCCGTCTCGCCGAGGATCAAAAGCGGGATGTCGCGGTTCAGCACCCGCTGCACCTTCTGCACCGTCGCCTCGATCTGCGCGTCGCCGGTGCGCAGGTAGTGCAGCCCCGACAGGCCGTCCGAGCGCCACTGCGGCGCAGGCGG
>DASWVR010000317.1:0-13346 GCA_036401155.1 Piscinibacter sp.
TGCCTCGATCGGGCCGAGCCCCTTGAGGCCCTGCGCTGGCGCGAGCCGTTGCGCGCGGCGCGCCGGCACCCAGCCGCCGACCATGGCCGCGCCGACGCCGAGCACGCCGTACACGAGCGCCGCGCCGGCGTCGAAATGCAGCGCCGGTGTGACGCCGGGGAAGTAGCCGCCGCCGAGGTCGCCCGCCAGCAGCCGCAGCGCGATCGCGGCGAGCGCGCTGCCGAGTGCGAGGCCCAGCACGCTGCCCGCCACGCCCAGCAGCGCCGACTCGGCCAGCACCAGCTGCAGCCGCTCGCGTGCGCTCAGTCCGAGCACGCCCAGCAGCGCGAGCTGCGGTTGCCGCTGCGCGACCGACAGCGAGAGGATCGAGAACACGAGGAACGCGCCGGTAAACAGGGCCACCAGCGCCAGCACCGTGAGGTTGACACGGTAGGCGCGCGAGACATTGGAGGCGCGCTGCGCGGTCTCGTCGGGCGAGGCGGCGCGCACGCCGTCGGGCAGCGCGAGTTCGCGCAGCACGGCCGCGCGGTCGGCGCCGGGGCGCAGGCGCACGTCGATGCGGCTCAGCCGCCCCAGCCAGTCGAAGCTCGCCTGCGCGCCGGCGATGTCGATCACCGCGAGCGCCAGTCCGCTGGCCGACACCGCCCCTTGCACCGGCAGCTCGATCACGCCTGCCGGGGCCTGCAGCCGCACGCTCGTCGCCTCGCCGAGGCGCTGTCGCGCGGTCGCGTTGAGATAGACCGCGCCCGGGTCGACGATGGCGGTGCGCCCCGCGCCCTCGGCCGGCTGCGGCATCAGCGCCGGCGACAACGCGGAAGCGACCAGCGCATCGAGGCCGATCACGCGCAGCGGCACGCGTTCGCCGCGGACATCGAAGGCCACGGTGTCGATCTCGACCACGGGGCTCGCCACGGCCACCTGCGGATGGCGCGCGACACGTTCGTACAGCGCCTCGTCGAAGCCCCCGCGCTGGCCGCGCAGTTCGAAGTCGGGCTGGCCGTTGACCGAGCGCACCGCGGCGCTGAACTCGCTCAGCGCCGACTGGTTGATCAGCTGCACCGAGAACGCCAGCGCCACCCCGAGCATCACCGCCAGCAACGCCGCGAGATTGCGCCACGGATGATGGCGCAGCTCGGGCCAGGAGAGGTGGCGCAGCAGAGCGAGCATGGAGAGATTCAGGCCTCGATGCCGTCGGCCGTGAGCGTCAGCACCCGGTCGGCTCGTGAGGCGGCCGCACGCGAGTGGGTCACCAGCACGCAGGCCGCGTCGTGTTCGCGCACCTGCGCCGACAGCAGGTCCATCACCTTGTCGGCGGTATGCGGGTCGAGGTTGCCGGTCGGTTCGTCGGCGAGGATGAGGCGCGGCCGGTGCACCAGGGCGCGTGCGATCGCGACCCGCTGCAGTTGCCCGCCCGACAAGGTCTGCGGCAGGCGCGGGCCCAGTCCCTGCAGGCCGACGGCATCGAGCAGCGTCTGGACACGTGCCGCATCGGGACGGCGCTGCAGCAGCAGCGGCAGGCCGACGTTGTGGGCGACGCTCAGGTGCGGCAGCACGTGGAAGGCCTGGAACACGAATCCGAGGTGGCGCCGCCGGAACAGCGCCTGCTGCGTCTCGTCGAGCGAGGTGATCGTCGTGCCGTCGATCTGCACCGAGCCTTCGTCCACGCTGTCCAGCCCGGCGATGCAGTTGAGCAGCGTCGACTTGCCCACTCCCGACTCGCCGAGGATGGCGACGAACTCGCCGGGGGCGAGTCGCAGGTCGACGCCGCGGAACACGGGGGTCTCGCCATAACGCTTGGCAAGCTGCGAAACCTCAAGCAGCATTGCCGTCCCTTGGTGCAGCAGCAGCGATACGCCGCGCGAGCGCCACCACCGCATCGATCGCGCCCGCGTCGTCGCAGGCGACGACATGCCGCTGCGGCATGCCGCGCAGCCAGGTCAGCTGGCGCTTGGCGAGCTGGCGCGTGGCGGCGATGCCCTTGTCGCGCACGCCGGCCAGGTCGCCCGACTCGAGCGCCTCCCAGACCTGCCGGTAGCCGACGCAGCGCATCGACGGCAGGCCCGCGTGCAGGTCGCCGCGTTCGCGCAGCCGGCGCACCTCGTCGATCAGGCCGGCGGCGAGCATGGCGTCGAAGCGTTCGGCGATGCGGCGGTGCAGCCAGGCCCGGTCACCCGGTTCCAGCGCGATCAGCGGCGGCGTGGTTTGCACCGGCTTGTCGCGGTGGAACGCCGACAAGGGCCGGCCGCTGAGGCGCCACACCTCCAGCGCACGCTGGATGCGCTGCGCATCACCCGGCGGCAAGCGCGCTGCGGTGACGGGGTCGACCTCGGCCAGCAGCGCGTGCATGGCCGGCCAGCCGATGCGGGCCGCCTGTTCGTCCAGCTCGGCGCGCACGCCGGCGTCGGACGCGGGCATCTCGTCCAGCCCCTCGAACAGCGCCTTGAAATACAGCATCGTGCCGCCGACGAGCAGCGGCAGGTGGCCGCGCGCCGCGATCTCGGCGACGAGCCGCGTCGCGTCCGCAACGAAGCGCGCGGCCGAATAGGCCTGCGTCGCGTCGATCAGGTCGATCAGGTGGTGCGGAACGGCCTCGCGCTCCTGCGCCGACGGCTTGGCGGTGCCGATGTCCATGCCGCGGTACACGAGTGCCGAATCGACGCTGACGATCTCGACCGGCTTCACGCTGCGCAGCGCATCGGCGACTGCGAGTGCCGCCGCCGTCTTGCCCGATGCGGTCGGGCCGGCCAGACAAAGCACCGGCGGATTCATGCCGGTTGCACGGCCGCAGCCACCTTCACCTCGCCGTGGCGTTGCACCAGCGTCCAGGCCACCAGCGCGACGCCGCAGCTGAAGGCGCCGATGCCGAGCGTCAGCGGGTACACCGTGCCGTTCAGGCTTTGCCCCAGCCACAGCCCGACGGCGAACGAGGTGAGCATCATCACGAAGCCCGACAGCGCCGCCGCGGTGCCCGCCTTCTCGGGGAAGGGGCCGACCGCGCCGACCTGCCCGCAAGGCTGGTGCAGGCCGTGGCCGATGGCGAACAGCCACTGCGGCACGATGATCGCCCACACGCCGATCACGCCGGCGAGACTCAGCAGCGCCATGCCCAGCCCGCCGCCGAGCGTGAACACCGCCGCCACCCGCACCGTGCCGCGCAGGCCGCGCGATGCGAGCAGGCGCCGGCACAGCACGGTGCCCGCGATGTAGGCCACGCAGTTCGAGGCCATGATGGCGCCGTAGCCCACGCGCGAGGTGCCCAGCACGTCGATGAAGACGAACGAGGAGCCGGCGAGAAAGAGGAACAGCCCGCCATAGGTCAGCGAGAGCAGCGCCGCCCAGGCGCGAAAGGCCGGATGCGACGCCACGCTCGCCCAGTTGCGCAGCAGCGGCCGCAGCTGCGTCGCCTGCGGGTTGAGCCGCGGCGCGGTCTCCTCGAAACGCCAGGCC
The DNA here is from genome assembly GCA_036401155.1 of Piscinibacter sp. Taxonomy (GTDB): domain Bacteria; phylum Pseudomonadota; class Gammaproteobacteria; order Burkholderiales; family Burkholderiaceae_C; genus Albitalea. The sequence continues at coordinate 3,448 of DASWVR010000317.1, forward strand.
ACGTAGGCGAGGGTGCCGGCGCCGAAGAGCGCGAGCACCATCAGGGCCGCGTGCCAGTTGACCCACTGCACCAGCATGCCGCCCACGAGCGGGCTCAGCATCGCGATGACGCCCAGGCCGGTGAGCGAGCGCGACATCACGCGCGCCCCTTCGTGCGGCTCGAACAGGTCGCGCACGATCGAGCGGCCGCAGGTCACTGCCGCCGCCATCGCCGCGCCCTGCAGCGCACGCCACGCGATCAGCCACTCGATGCTCGGCGCCAGCGCGCTCAGCACGCTCGCCACCGTGTAGAGGGACAGGCCGGCGAGCAGCACCGGCCGGCGGCCGAAGCGGTCGGCCAGCGGCCCGCACACCAGCTGCGCCAGGCCGAAGCAGATGATCAAGGCCGACAGCGTCAGCTGGACCGCGCTCACGCCGGCGTCCAGCTCGCGCGCGAGCGTGGGCAGGCTGGGCAGGTACAGGTCGGTCGTGATCGGCTGGATGCCCAGGAGCAGCGTGAGCATCAGCACCACCACGCCGGGGCGCATGGAGACGCGGGTCGAGGCGGACGCGGGCATCCCCGCAGGGTAGCAGGCCGCCGCGGGTGTTGCGCCGGCGCAGCGCAAACCGGCCCGGGTTTCAGAACGTGACCCGCAGGGGATTGGGCAGTGGTTACGATGAGGCGTGTCGCAGGCGGTCATGCTGCGGTGCAAGACGAATTCATCACCTCGAAAGGAACGTCATGAAACGAACGACTCGTTGGATCACTTCGCTGGTTGCCGCCTGCCTGAGCTTCGCCGGCTTCATGCAGACGGCGCAGGCCACCCTCGTCACCACCGAACAGGTGGCGGCCAGCGTGGGCGTGATCAGCGCCACCGCGCAGCGCGCCCACGTCAACGACACGCTCGCGCGCGCCGACGTGGCCGCCGGCTTGGCCGAGCGCGGCGTCAGCGTCGAGCAGGCGCGGGCTCGCGTGGCCGCACTGACCGACGACGAAGTGGCCACCGTGGCGAACGCCATCGACACCGCGCCGGCCGGCGCGAGCGACGTGCTGGGCGTGCTGGTGACGATCTTCGTGGTATTGCTGATCACCGACATCCTCGGCTTCACCAAGGTGTTCCCGTTCACGCGTTCGATTCGATGAGATGAAAGCGACGGGCGGCCGGCAGCGGCCGCCTGCCGCTGCCGCATCGATGCGTTGTCACGTGATTGCAGCGCGGCCGCCTGGGCGGTCCGCGCTGCTTCTGTTTCTGCTTCTGTGCGCGCTGGCGATGACAGGCTGCGCGGTGCAGACGCGGGCCTTGCGGGCCCAGCCGCCGTCCGACCTGCCGCGCGCCGCCGAACTCGATCGCACGCCGTTCTTTCCCCAGACCGAATACCACTGCGGCCCGGCGGCGCTGGCCACCGTGCTCGGCGCGGCCGGCCTGCCGGCCGAACCGGCGAAGCTTGCCGAGCAGGTGTTCCTGCCGGCGCGCACCGGCAGCCTGCAGATCGAGATGATGGCGGGCGCGCGGCGCCAGGGCGCGGTCGCGACCCGTGTGCCGCCGCGGCTCGCAGCTGTCCTGCGCGAACTGCACGCCGGCCACCCGGTGGTCGTGCTGCTCAACCTCGGGCTGTCGTGGGCGCCGACCTGGCATTACGCCGTGCTGGTGGGCTACGACATCGATGCCGGCGACGTGCTGCTGCGATCGGGCACGACACGCCGGCAGACGATGCGGATGCGCACCTTCGAGCACACCTGGGCCCGCTCCGGCCACTGGGCCTTCGTCGCCTTGCCGCCGGGCCGCTGGCCGGCGACCGCCGAAGAAAAAGCCGTGATCGAAGCGAGTGTCGGCTTCGAGCGCAGCGCCGCGCCGGCGCAAGCGGTGCAGGTCTACCGCAGCGCCTTGTCGCGCTGGCCCGAGAGCCTGAGCCTGCAGATGGGCCTGGGCAACAGCCTGCACGCGGCCGGCGACAAGGCGGGCGCGGCCGAGGCCTTTCGCGCCGCCGCGCGGCAGCACCGCAGCGCGCCGGCGTGGATCAACCTGGCGAGCGTGCTGCTGGAGCTGGGACAGCACGATGCGGCGAGGCAGGCTGCGCGCGAAGCCGTCGCGCTGGCGGATGCGCAGTGGGCCACGCAGGCCGAGGCCATGCTGCGGCAGACGTCGCACGAGATGCCGCATCGGACGACCCCGTGAGGGTCGATCTGCGGACGATGGCATCATCCGCACAGTTGCCGGTGTGCGGGCAACAAGGAGCGGCAGTGATCACGCAGTTCGACATCACACTGGCCGAGGCGGCCGATGCGCGTTCGATCGCGGAGTTGTCGCGCGACGCCATCGAGCATGGCCTCTCGTGGCGCTGGACCACGCGCCGCGTCGCGCGTTCGATACGCGACGTGGCGACCAACGTGGTGGTGGCGCGCCAGCGCGGCCACTTCCTCGGCTTCGGCATCATGAAGTACGAGGAAGAAGAAGCGCACCTGCTGCTGCTCGCGGTGCAGCAGGCGCACCGGCGCAAGGGCGTGGCGTCGGCGCTGCTGCTGTGGCTCGAGTCGACGGTGCGCGCCGCGGGCATCGCGCGCGTGCAGCTGGAAACGCGCGTCGTCAACGGCGCCGCGCTGTCGTTCTACCGCCGCCACGGCTTCGACCCCGCCGGCCTGCACGAGGGCTATTACGACGGGGTCGAGGATGCGATGCGCATGGTCAAGGACTTGAGCCGCGTGCCGAGCTGAGCGCACGGCGCGCAATGGGGCCGCGCCGCAGGGCGCACGAGGGGACACGATGCTGGAGCCGAGCAAGCGCTATTCGCCGCCGCAAGCGGAGGTGAAGGACATCGCGCCCGCCGCCGAGGCCGAACTGGCCGGGCGCTGGCTGCGGTTCTTCAACTTCGTCATCGACTATCTGTGTTTCGTCGGCCTGGCCTTCATCATCGGCTTCATCGTCGCGATCGCCGGCGGCGAAGCGGGCCTGCAGCTGATGAAGAGCATTCCCGACCTGGTGTTCGGCGTCGCGCTGATGGCGGTCTACTACATCGTGCTCGAGGGCTTGTTCGGCCGCACGCTCGGCAAGATCGTCACCGGCACGCGCGTCGTCACCGTCGACGGGCGCAAGCCCTCGCTGCCGAAGATCATCGGCCGCTCGCTGCTGCGCTTCATTCCCTTCGAAGCGCTGACCTTTTTCGGCCCCAACGGCCGCGGCTGGCACGACCGCCTGTCGGGCACGCGCGTGGTCAAGCTGAGCTGACCGGCGCTAGGCCGCTGACGCGGCGTCAGCCGAAACGCTCGTCGACGCGCAGGTAGCGCCATTGCCCCGGCGGCAAGTCGCCGAGCATCACGTTCCCGATGCGCACACGCTTCAAGCCCAGCACCTTCAGGCCGACGGCTTCGCACATGCGGCGGATCTGGCGCTTCTTGCCTTCTTTCAGCACGAAGCGCAGCTGGTCGTCGTTGACCCACTCGACCTGCGCCGGGCGCAGGGGCTCGCCGTCGAGTTCGAGCCCGTGCCGCAGCAGCGCGAGCTTCTCGTCGGGCAGGCGCGTGCCGTCTTCGGTCTCGACACGCACCAGGTATTCCTTCTCGATCTCGCTGTCCTCGCCGATCAGCTGCTTGGCGACGCGGCCGTCCTGCGTCAGCACGAGCAGGCCGACCGAATCGATGTCGAGCCGGCCGGCCGGCGCGAGGCCGCGGCGGTGCTCGCGCAGGTAGCGCGTGCCCGAGCGGTCTTCGCGCCATTGCTTGTCGGCGGTGACCAGCACGACCGCGGGCTCGTAGCCGTCCTCGGCCTGGCCGCTGACGTAGCCGACCGGCTTGTTGAGCAGCACGGTGACCTTCTGCGCCTGCTGGAACTTCGCTTTGGCGTCGACGGTGATGTGCTGCTCCGGAAGCACGCGCGAACCGAGTTCGCTGACCACCTGGCCGTCGACCCGCACCCAGCCCTTGGCGATCCACTCGTCGGCTTCGCGGCGCGAGGCGATGCCCAGTTCGCTCATGCGCTTGGACAGCCGCATGCTGCCCGGGATCTCGGCGTGCTCCTCGGGATCGTGGCGTTCGGGCCGCAACGGGCGCGGGCGACGTGTATCCGGCGTCGGCCGGGGCGCGGCCGGCTTGGGCGGGGCGCGCCGCGATTCGAAAGCCTGGTTCGGCGCGTGAACGGTGCCGCGCGCGGACGACTGGTTGCGCGGCGGCGGGCGGCGAGTCTCGAAGGCCTGGTTCGGCTCGTCTCGAGGACCGCCGCGACGCGCCGGCGGCATCGGCGGGGCGTCGACCGGACGGCGGCGTGTTTCATCCGGCCGGCGGCGGGGGTCGTCCATCCGCTGGCGCGTGTCGTCGGGCCGGCGGCGTGGATCGGCCGGCCGTTGGCGCACGTCGTCGGGCCGGCGCCGCGGATCGGGGGGCGGCTCGTCGCGTCGCGTGAACGCTGGCGGCGGACGATCGCCGAAGCGCTGCCGCAGCTGTTCCTGGTAGCGCGCCTCGCGTTCGGCCCGTTGCGCCTGAGCCTCGGACAGCGTCGGCCGCTTGCGCGGCGCCGAGCCGGCGCCGCGCACCGGCGGGCGTTCGCTGCGTGGTCCGCCCGGGGAGGCGGGGGGCTTCTTCTTCAGTTTGAGCGTGGGCATGGCACTTTCCGTCAGGCTCCGATTGGAGCACGGGCTCACGAACCGAGGCCGAAAAGCTCCTTCAACGCTTCGCGGTACTGCGCCCGCGCCATGCGGTTGGTGCTGCCGTGGGTACCGCCTTCGACCAGCACGAACCTCTTCGGCGACTGCGCACGTTCGTACAGCGCTCGACCCAGCGCCGGTCGGATCAGGCTGTCGCGGCTGCCGTGCACCACCAGCACCGGCGCCTTCACCCGCGCGATGCGGCTGGCCGAATCGAAGCGCTGCGTGATGAACGGCGTGATCGGCAGCCAACCCCACTTCATCGTCTGGAACACCTCGGGAATCGAGGTGAAGGTACTCTCCAGCAGCAGGCCGCGGGCGTCGTTCACGTCGCTGGCGAGCTGCACGGCGATGGCGCCGCCGAGCGAGTGGCCGAAGATGAAACGCGGCCGCGCGGGATGCCGCTGCGCCAGCCAGGCCCAGGCCGCGCGGGCGTCTTCGACTACCACCGGCTCGGACGGCAGCTCGTCGGTGCTGCGGCCGAATCCGCGGTAGTCGATCGCCAGCACCGAAAACCCGAGGTCGCGCATCTGCTCGATGCGCCACACGCTGCCTTCGACGTTGCGGCGCGCACCGTGCAGGTACAGCAGCACCGGCGCCTCGGGGGCCTCGTGTTCGAACCACAGCGCATGCAGCCTGACCCGCTGGCCGGTCTCGGCCGAGTCGTGTTCGATCCACACGTCCTCCAGCCCGTCGCCGCGCTGCGGCAGGTCGGCTGCGTGCAGCGCCGAGGCCATAAAGATCCACTTGCGCTGCTGGGTGTCGAGGCTGCTGCAGCCGCCGAACAGGGCGGCGGCGAGCAGGACGAAGAGGAGCCAGCGCCGGCGCAGTGTCGTGAGCATCGGCGACAGACCGGCCACGCGCGCGAAAGTTCAGCGCCCGCGCCAGAACAAGGCGTCGAGGTCGCGCACGCTGATCTGCCGCCAGGTCGGCCGGCCGTGGTTGCACTGGTCGGCCCGCTCGGTGCGCTCCATGTCGCGCAGCAGCGCGTTCATTTCGTCGAGGCTGAGCTGGCGGTTGGCGCGCACGGCGCCGTGGCAGGCCATGGTCGACAGGATCTCGTGCTGTGCACGCTGGATGACGCTGCTGGCGCCCACCTGCGCGAGTTCGGCCAGCACGCCGCGCGCGAGTTCCACCGCGTCGCCGCCGGCCAGTGCCGCAGGCCGGGAGCGCACCGCCAGCACCGTCGGCGAGAGCGCAGAGATGTCCAGGCCCAGCGTGTGCAGCGTGTCGGCATGGGCCTCGGCGGTGGCGATCTCGTGCGGCGTGGCGGCGAAGGTGGCCGGGATCAGGAGCGGCTGGGCTTCGATGGCCGATGCGCCAAGGCTCGCCTTCAGCCGCTCGTAGACGATGCGCTCGTGCGCCGCGTGCATGTCGACGATCACCAGGCCCTGCGCGTTCTCCGCCAGCACGTAGATGCCGGCGATCTGCGCGATCGCGCGGCCGAGCGGCCACTCGGCGCCGGTGGGCAGGGAAGGGGGCGCGTCGGACGGCGGCGCCCCCGGCCTCGACGGCGCTTCGTTCTGCGGTTCTCGCGCCGCCGCCCACGGCGCGCTCGGTTCGCGGGCATGCAACACGCTCGCCTGCTGCCATGCGAGCTGCCCCTGCGCGAGGCTTGCGGCGCGGAAGTCCGGGTGGCTGCCGCGGGTGGACCACGCCGTGCTTGCCGGTGGGGCGTCGTGGGGCTCGGCCGCGGCGATCACCCCGGCCTTGGGAATCGCGAGCGCCGCCTCGACCGCGCGCCGCACCGCCTGGTGCACCTCGCGCGAGTCGCGAAAGCGCACCTCGATCTTGGTCGGGTGCACGTTGACGTCCACCCGGTCGGGCACGATCTCGATGAACAGCGCGTAGCAGGGCTGGCGCGCGCCATGCAGCACGTCTTCGTAGGCCGAACGCACGCCGTGCGCGATCAGCTTGTCGCGCACGAAGCGCCCGTTGACGTAGACGTACTGCTGGTCGGCACGGGCGCGCGCCGATTCCGGGGAGCCGGCGCGGCCTGCGATGCGCAGCACGCCCAGGTCGAGCGCGACGGCGCGGCTGTCGGCGACGAAGTCGTCGCCCAGCACGTCGCGCAGGCGCGCCTCTAGTTCGCAGCGCCGCCACTGCTGCACCAGCCTGCCCTCGTGCCAGATCGCGAACGCCACGTCGGGGCGGGTCAGTGCGTGGCGGCGCACCGCTTCCACGCAATGCGCCAGTTCGGTGGCTTCGGTCTTCAGGAACTTGCGCCGCGCCGGCGTGCTGAAGAACAGCTCGCGTACCTCGACGCTGGTGCCGACGGCGCGCGCGGCCGGCACCAGCTCGCCCGAGCGCGCGTCTAGCCGCTGCGCATGCGCGGCGTCGGCGGTGCGGCTCGCGATGCCGACCTCGGCGACCGACGAGATCGCCGCCAGCGCCTCGCCGCGAAAGCCCATCGTCGCCACGCTTTCGAGGTCGGCGAGCGAGGCGATCTTGCTGGTGGCATGGCGCTTGAGCGCCATCGCGAGTTCGCCGCTGGCGATCCCATGGCCGTCGTCCTCGACGAGGATGGCGCGGATGCCGCCGCCGGCGAGCTTCACCGTCACCTCGGTGGCGCCTGCGTCGAGCGCGTTGTCGACCAGCTCGCGCACCACCGATGCCGGCCGCTCGACGACCTCGCCGGCGGCGATCTGGCTCACCAGTTCATCGGGCAATTCGCGGATGGGGCGGCGCGTGGAAGCCAGCGGCACGGCATTCATCGGCGCGATTGTAGGAGCGGCTGCCGGGCGGCGGCGGCGAGCACAGATAATCGCCGCCCATGGACATCTTCGGCGCCCTGATCGATTTCATCCTGCACGTGGACGTGCACTTGTCGAACTTCGTGGCGACCTACGGCACCTGGGTCTACGCGCTGCTGTTCGCGATCATCTTCGTCGAGACGGGGGTGGTGGTGATGCCCTTCCTGCCCGGCGATTCGCTGCTGTTCGTCGTCGGCACGCTGTGCGGCGCGGGGCTGATGAACCTGCCGCTGTCGATCGTGCTGCTCACCGCGGCGGCGATCCTCGGCAACCAGTGCAACTACACCATCGGGCACTACTTCGGGCCCAAGGTGTTCCAGTGGGAGAACTCGCGCTTCTTCAACAAGCGGGCTTTCGAGCAGGCGCACGCCTTCTACGAGAAATACGGCGGCATCACCATCGTGCTGGCGCGCTTCATGCCGTTCCTGCGCACCTTCGCGCCGTTCGTCGCCGGCGTGGCGCAGATGACACGCAGCAAGTTCACCTTCTACGACGTGACCGGCGGCGCGCTGTGGGTCGGCGGCATCACGCTCGCGGGCTACCTGTTCGGCGCCATCCCGTGGGTCAAGGAGAACCTGGACAAGATCATCTGGGCGATGATCATCGTGCCGGGCCTGCTCGCTATGTTGGGCGCCTGGAAGAGCCGCCGCCAGGTCGTGAAGGCGGGCAGCTAAGGCGTCGCGAACAGCCTGATCTCCTCGTCGTCGCCGGCCAGCGTCACCATCTTCTCGAAGCGCAGGCCGATGCGCTCCAGCAGGCGGATCGAGGCGTGGTTGTCGACGGCGGTGATCGCCACCACCCGCGGCAGCCGCAGCACGCGGCGCGCGTGGTCGAGCACCGCGGCCGCCGATTCGAGACCGTAGCCCCGGCCGCCGTGACGCGCGAGAAAGGCGAAGCCGATGTCCACGTCTTCGAGGGAGTCGCGCTTGATGAGCCCGCACACGCCCAGCGGCTCGGCCTGCTGCTTGCCGACCACCGCGTAGAGGCCGAAGCCGTGCCGGCGGTACATCGCCACCGGCCCGTCGACGATGTATTGGCGCGCCGCGTCGAGCGTGCGGATGCCGCGGTCCCCGATGTAGCGCAGCCAGCCGGGTTCGTTCAGCAGCTCGAGGATGAAGGCGGCGTCGCCTTCGTGCAGTTCGCGCAGCCGCAGGCGCTCTGTCTCGAGGAATGTCGTGGTTTCGGGGTCGGGTGCTCGGTCCATGCTCACAGGGCGCGCTGCCGCGCGATCGGCGGGTTCTTGGCGAAGTAGCGCTTGATGCCGGTGGTCAGCGCGTCGACCAGCTGCGCCTGGTAGCGAGGGTCGCGCAGCTTGGCTTCTTCGTCGGGGTTGGAGATGAACGCGGTCTCGACCAGGATGGAGGGAATGTCGGGCGCCTTCAGCACCGCGAAGCCGGCCTGCTCGACACGCGGCTTGTGCAGCCGGCCCACCTTGCCGATCTGCCCCAGCACCTCGCTGCCGAGCTTCATGCTGTCCTTGATCTGCGCGGTGGTGCTCATGTCGAGCAGGGCCCGCGCCACGGTGGCGTCCTTCGCCTTGACGTTGACGCCGCCGATCAGGTCGGCCGCGTTCTCCTTCTGGGCCATCCAGCGCGCGGCCGTGCTGCTGGCGCCGCTCTGGCTGAGCGCAAACACCGAGGCGCCGCGTGCATGCGGCTTGAAGAAGGCATCGGCGTGCAGCGAGACGAACAGGTCGGCCTGCACGCGCCGCGCCTTGCGCACCCTGTCGTGCAGCGGCACGAAGAAGTCGGCGTCGCGCGTGAGCATGGCGCGCATGCCGGGCACGGCGTTGATGCGGTCGCGCAGCTGCAGCGCCACCTGCAGCACCACGTCCTTCTCGCGCAGTCCGCTCGGGCCGATGGCGCCGGGGTCCTCGCCGCCGTGACCCGGATCGAGCGCAACGATGATCAGTCGATCCATCTTGTCGTCGTGCGGCGGCGCAACCGACGGCGAGGGCTTCCTGTCGGCGACCTGGGGCGCGGGCGTCTGCAGCTGCGGCTTGGCCGGCGCAGCGGCCACCGGCGGCGTGAGCGGCCTGTTCTCGATCTTGCCGATGAACTCGCCGAGGGCGTCCTGCACCGCCTGGGCCGCCTCCTCCTCGGCGGCTTCCTTGTCCTTGATCAGCGCCAGCAGCGGGTCGCGTTCCTGCGTCGGCCGCAGGTCGAACACCAGCCGGTGCTGGTAGGCGGCGACCGGCGCGAGCGTGAACACCTGCGGCGCGGTCGGCTGCTTGAGGTCGATCACCAGGCGCACGATGCGCGGCTGGTTCTGGCCCACGCGCACGCCGCCGATGTAGGGATCGTCCGAGCGCACCTTGCCGACCAGCTCGCGCAGCGCGGGGCTCAGCTCCAGTCCGTCGACGTCGATCACCAGCCGCGCCGGGTTCTCGGCCATGAAATGCTTGGCCGACAGCGCCGCATCGGACTCGATGGTCACGCGGGTGTAGTCGTCGGCCGGCCAGACGCGCACGGCCACGATGCTGGCGCCGAACGCGATGTCGCGCGCGCCGAGCAGCAGCACCAGCGAGCCCAT
>DASWVR010000318.1:0-3114 GCA_036401155.1 Piscinibacter sp.
CGAGCGCCGCGCATGCCCCCACCGGGCCGCGCGCGACGCGCCGCCCCCGTTCGCCTGTTCGTTCCATGCTTGCTCCTGTCGAGTGGATGGTCCGCCGGGCCGCCGGGCCCGTGGTGCGGGCCGTCGGGATCGGGCAGGCGCAGAGCGTGGCGAGGCGAGCTGGCGCTCGCCATCCCTAGTTTGTCGACGGCAGGGTCATGCGGTGGCGCGGGTGCGGCGCGCCGCCGCCAAGCCACCATCCGCCGCGGTCTTCAGCCCCTCACGCCGTCAGGCGCTGCGCCGACAGGTAGTCCTGCCGGTAGGTCTCGAAGGGCAGCGTGTCGCCGCCTTCGAGCCGCTGCTGCTCCTGCAGCGACTGCGTCGCCAGCTGCTCGAAGCGGGCCTGCACGTCCGCGCCCAAGGGCCGCTGCATCAGGAGTTGGCGGCTGCGTTCGGAACACGCCTTGACGAAGCCGATGTGCGATCCGCCATGCGCGGCGCGCATCGTGTCGAGCACCCGTGCCGACGGCAGGCGGCCGGGGTCGCGCAGCATGCGCGCCGCCGCGTCGAGCGCGCCGGCGTGCTCGTGACCGCCGTGTGCGGCGTCCAGCGCCCTCGCGATCGGCGTGCATTCGTCGACGAGCTGCGCGCCCCACTCGGCGACGCTCAGCGGGTCGTCGCCGCGCTGCAGCCGCAGCCCCGGCTCGCGGCCGCGCTCGGCGCTCAGGTGCTGGTTGCGCGCGAGTGCCGCGATCTCCTGCGGCGTGTCGGGCGGGCTGTCCGAGAGCAGGCAGTGCAGCAGGAACACATCGAGAAAGCGGATCGTCGCCGACGAGATGCCCACCGGCTCGAACGGGTCGAGGTCCATGCAGCGCACCTCGACGTACTCGACGCCGCGCTCGCGCAGCGCATGCAGCGGCCGCTCGCCGGCGCGGATCACGCGCTTGGGCCGGATCGTGCCGTAGAACTCGTTCTCGATCTGCAGCAAGGTGGTCGAGAGCTGGTTGTATTCGCCGCCCGGGTTGAGCACGCCCAGCGCCTCGTACGGCGGATACGGCCGCGTAAGCGCATCGTGCAGCGACGCGCCGTAGCTGTCGAGGCTGTTGTAGCTCACCGAGAGGCTGGCCTGCGCATCGCTCTGGTAGCCGAGCCGGCCCATGCGCAGCGACGTGGCATGCGGCAGGTGCAGCGTGTCCCCGCCGAAGGGCTGCAGCCGGTGCTCGCGCCCGGCGACGAAGCTCGCGCCCACCGCCGGCGACGCGCCGAACAGGTACAGCAGCAAGAAGGAGTGGCGCCGGAAGTTTCGGATGAGCGCGAAGTAGTCGTCGTTCGACAGCTGCGGCATCGACCAGTTGTAGTGGATGCCCGAGATGGTCTGCATGCGCCGCCCGTAGCGGTGGCCAAGGCCCATGCGATACACGCTCTTGGCGCGGCCCACGTTGGACGACCCGTACACCGCGATCGGGATGGTCTCGTCGACCGGCAGGTCGCAAGGCATGCTGCCGGCCCACAGCAGCTCGTCGCCGATCTGGCGGTAGACGAACTGATGGATCTGCGTCAGCTCGTCGAGGCAGGCGCCGGCGCGCGCGTGCACCCCGGTGATGAACTCCAGCTGAGACTCGCTGAAATCGGTGGTGATGTTCGGATGCATCAAGGCCGAGCCGAGCGCCTTGGGGTGCACGCTCAAGGCCAGCGTGCCGTCCGGATGGGCGCGCAGGCTTTCCTTCTCGATGCCGCGCCGGATGCCCCCGAGCGCCGCCTCGGGCAGCGCGGTCAAGCGTCGTTGCAGGTTGGTCAAGTCCCCGTCTCCTGTGATGCGCGGTGCGAGCCCGATGCGCGGCAACCGCCGCCGCGTGCCATGAAGCGCACGCGGCGCCGGATCGCGCATTGTCCGGTGAACCGCATCTCGCCGCTGCGCAGGGCCTTAGAGCCCATCCGGCTTTCGTCCGGTCTTCAATCGCCGAGCAGCTCGCCGATCGGCTTGAGGTCCTCCACGCGGTCGCACACTGCCTTCACCGTCATCAGGATGGGCACGCCGAGGATCAGCCCCCAGCCGCCCCACAACCAGCCCCACGCCAGCACGCCGACGAAGATGACGACCGGGCTCATGCGGCTGGCGCGGCTGGTGAGCCATGGCGTGAGCAGGTAGCCCTCGAGCGTCTGGATCACGAGGGAGGCGCCGCCGATGCCCGTCGCCATCTCGATGGTGCCGAACTGCAGGAAGCCCACCAGCGCCGCGCCCCCGGTGACGAGCACCGCGCCGATGTAGGGGATGAAATTCAGCACCCCGGCGAGCACGCCCCAGACCGCCGCATGCTCGACGCCCATCCACATGAAGACGAGCCAGGTCAGGAGGCCGACCAGCGTGCTGGTGAAGATCTGCACCAGCAGGTAGCGTTCGATCTGCTGCGTGATCTCGTCGAGCACCTGCACCGTGATCTTCTTCTGGGCGAAGGTCGGGCCGGCGAGCGCGACCATCTTGCGGCGGAAGCTGTCGCCCGAGGCGAGGATGAAGAAGACCAGAAAGCTCACCACGACCACCTGCCCCACCAGCGCGATCAGGCCCAGCGTGCCGGTCCACAGGTAGTCCTTGATGTTGAAGCGCGGCTTCTCGATGACCACGCGGGTCACACCGCGCGGGCCGACCGTGCGCGGGCCGGTCTCCTCGGCCGCCTGCTCGAGCTGGGTCGCGGCCTTTTGCACCTGGTCGATGGGGCTCGGCGTGCGGTCGCGCGAGCGCATCGCCTGGCGCAGCTTCTGCGTCGCCTGCGGCAGCGATTCGATCAGCTCGTTGGCGTCGTCGGCCAGCGAGTACACGAGCCCGACGGCGCCGCCGAGCAAACCCACGATGAGGATCGCCGCGCTGATGACGCGCGGCACCCGCCAGCGCACCAGCCGTTCCACGATAGGCGACAGCGCGTAGCTGAACATCACGCCGACCATCACCGGAATCAGCACCGCGCTCGCCCAGTGCAGGGCGAAGATGGTGCCGAGCACCGCCAGCACCGCGAGCGACACGCTGCGCACGTCCACCGGCGCCTGCAGCGTGGACTGCTCCGGCGCCGGCGGCTCCCGCGGCGGTGTCGGCGCCGGGGCCGGTGCCGGGGCCGGTGCCGGGGCCGGGGCGGTTGCTGC
>DASWVR010000319.1:0-8880 GCA_036401155.1 Piscinibacter sp.
GGCCTGGGCCGCCGGCGAGAAGCCGGCCGCCGCGGCACCTGCCGCCGCGGCGAGCGCCGCCAGCGAGGGCCTCGATGCGCGCATCCAGCAGGCCAAGCTCGACGTCATCCAGCTCAACCGCGACCTGCTGGTGCTCGAAGAGGAACTGCTGTTCCCGGCCAGCACGCAGGTGGCGCTGTTCGTCTCGATGGACGTGGGCAAGCTGTTCGATCTCGACTCGGTGCAGGTCAAGCTCGACGACAAGGTCGTCGCCAACTACCTGTACACGCCGCTGGAGGTGCAGGCATTGCACCGCGGCGGCGTGCAGCGTGTCTATCTCGGCAACCTGCGCGCGGGCGAGCACGAGATCGTCGCCTTCTTCACCGGCAAGGGTCCGCACGAACGCGACTACAAGCGTGGCACGACGATCAAGTTCGACAAGGGCACGGAAGCCAAGTACATCGAGCTGCGCATCAAGGACTCGGCCGGCAAGCTGCAACCCGAGTTCGACGTCAAGGTGTGGTGATGCCCGACCCCCGAAGCGCCTTCGGCGCTCTCCATCCACGGAGGCCCGTTCGCCCTGAGGTATCGAAGGGCCCCAGCGGACCGGCAACGCCGGATCCGCGGCGGCCGCTTTGGGGGTTGCGTCGCATGGCGGTCATGACGCTCTTTGCCGCCGCGCAGGCATTCGCAGCCCCGGTCATCCAGGATCCGCACTACGGCGACACGCTGTTCCACTTCTTCCAGGACCGCTACTTCGCGTCGATCACCTCGCTGATGGTGTCCCAGCATTTCGAGCGCGTGCGGCAGCATGCGGACGAGGCCGAGGTGCTGCGCGGCGGCATGCTGCTGTCCTACGGCCTGCATGGCGAAGCGGGCCGCATCTTCGCGCAGCTCCTCTCCGATCGCCCTGAGGCATCGAAGGGCAAGGGCGCTGCACCGCCGGTTCGCGACCGCGCCTGGTTCTATCTCGCGAAGATCCGCTACCAGCGCGGTTATCTCGCCGAAGCCGAAGAGGCGGTCGCCCGCATCGAGAAGAATCTGCCGCCCGAGCTGGAAGAAGAACGCGGCCTGCTGCAGGCCAACCTGCTGATGGCACGCGGCGACCACGCCGGTGCGGCCGAGCTGCTCGGCGGCATGGCGGCGAGCAAGAACGCCAGCCGCTACGCCCGCTTCAACCTCGGCGTGGCGCTGGTGCGCAGCGGCGACACGGCGCGCGGCAGCGCCTTGCTCGACGAGCTGGGCCGCGCGCCGGCCGAGAACGAGGAGCTGCGCAGCCTGCGCGACAAGGCCAACGTCGCGCTCGGCTTCGCCGCGCTGAAGGACAACCGGGCCGAGGCGGCCCGCGGCTACCTCGAACGGGTGCGGCTCGAAAGCCTGCATGCCAACAAGGCGCTGCTCGGATTCGGCTGGGCCGCGGCGGCGATGAAAGAACCCAGGCTCGCCCTCGTGCCGTGGACCGAACTCGCGCAGCGCGACGTGAGCGATTCGGCGGTGCTCGAAGCGCGCATCGCGGTCCCTTATGCCTACGCCGAGCTCGGTGCCTTCGGCCAGTCGCTCGCGCGCTACACCGAAGCGATCACGGCTTTCGAACGCGAAAGCCGGAGCCTGGACGAATCGATCGCGGCGATCCGCAGCGGCAAGCTGGTGGACGGCCTGCTGCAGCACAACCCCGGCGACGAGATGGGCTGGTTCTGGTCCATCCGCGACCTGCCCGAAATGCCGCATGCCAGCCACCTCTCGCAGGTGCTGGCGCAGCACGAATTCCAGGAGGCCTTCAAGAACTTCCGCGACTTGCGTTTCCTCGCCAGGAACCTGCAGCAGTGGCAGGACAACCTGGGCGTTTTCGGCGACATGCTCGAGAACCGCCGGCGGGCCTATGCCGAGCGCCTGCCGCAAGTGCGCGAGCGCGCCAGCGCCATCGGGATCGAGGCCATGCAAAAGCGGCGCGATGTGCTGGCCGCCCAACTGGCCGCCGCCGAGCAGTCGGCCGATGGCCTGGCTTTTGCCGACGAGCGGCAGCGCGAACTGCTCGCGCGCCTGGCGCGCGTGCGGGCTGCCCTCGAGCATGCCGGCAACGACCCGGAACTGGCCCAGGCAAGGGAACGCGCCCGGCTCGCCGCCGGCGCGACGACCTGGCAACTCGCACATGACCACACCGAGCGCGCCTGGCAATCGAAGAAGGCGCTCGCATTCACCGACGCGCAGCTCGCCGAGGCGCGTCGTCGCGACGCGGCGGTGGCCCGAGCCCAGCACGACGAGCCGGCGCGCCACGAACGTTTTGCCCAGCGCATTGCGGCGCTCGATCCGCGCATCAAGGCGCTGATCCCGCAGGTGGCGGCGCTCGGAGCCGAGCAGCAGCAGGCGGTGCAGGATATCGCGGTGGCCGAGCTGACACGGCAGAAGGAACGCCTGCAGCAGTACACGGTGCAGGCACGTTTTGCGTTGGCACAGTTGTACGACCGCGCCAGCGTGGCCGAGGGAGGCGAGCATGCGGCCAAGCCTTAGCCTCATCGCCCTGGCCTGCCTGCTCGGCGCCTGCGCCAGCAAGAAGACCGGCACGCCCGACAACGAGCCGACGCTGAAGACGCTGGCCGGCCGCCAGGTGATCGTCGAACGCGACGGCGGCATCGCCGGCGGCGAAGCGCAGGCGATCGCCGCGTACCGCAGGTTCCTCGAGATCGCGCCGCGTGCGCCGCAGCGCGGCGAGGCGATGCGTCGCCTGGGCGACCTGGAAATGGACAGCGCCGACAGGCGCAGCGAAAGCGGCGAAGCTGCGAGCGGGCCCGATTACCGCGCCGCCATCGCACGCTACCAGGACTTCCTCGCGGCCTATCCCAAGGATCCGGCCAACGACCGCGTGCTGTACCAGCTCGCCCGCGCGCAAGAGCAGGGCGGGGAACTCGAAACCGCGCTGAAGACGCTGGACCGGCTGGTGGCCGAGTACCCCGCGACCGCCTACCGCGACGAGGCCCACTTCCGCCGCGGCGAGCTGCTGTTCACGACCCGCGACTACGCCAGGGCGGAGCGGGCCTACGCCACGGTGCTGGCCGGCGACCAGGCCAGCGCCTACCACCAGCGTGCGCTCTACATGCAGGGCTGGTCGTTGTTCAAGCAGGGGCGGCTCGAGGATGCGCTGCATCCGTTCTTCGGCGTGCTCGACCTGACGGTCGCGCACCGCGTAAGCGACGGCGCGCTCGACACGCTGGCCGACCTGTCGCGCGGCGACCGCGAGCTGGTCGAAGACACCTTCCGCGTGGCGAGCCTGTCGCTCGCCAACCTGCAAGGCGCCGAGTCGATCCCCGCCTACATCGACTCCGACGCGCGGCGCTCCTACGAATTCCGCGTCTACCAGCAGCTGGGCGAGCTCTACATCAAGCAGGAGCGCGTGAAGGACGCGGCCGACACCTTCGGCGCCTTCGTGCGCCGCCATCCGCTGCACGCGCAGGCGCCGGTGCTGCAGGCGCGCGTGATCGACATCTACCAGCAGACGGGCTTTGCCAACCTCGCGCTCGACGCGAAGAAGGACTACGTCTCGCGCTACGGCATCGACAGCGAGTTCCGCCGCGCCAACCCGAGCGGCTGGGAGAACGCGCAGCCGCTCGTGAAGACGCACCTCGCCGAACTCGCACGGCACCACCACGCGAGCGCGCAGAAGAGCAAGCGCAGCGATGACTACCAGGAGGCCGTGCGCTGGTACCGCGCCTACCTCACCTCCTTCCCCGCCGATCCGCAGGCGGCGCAGAACAACTTCCTGCTGGCTGAGCTCTTGTACGAGGACGGCCGCTTCGCCGAGGCGAGCGCCGAGTACGAGAAGACGGCCTACGGGTACCCGACGCATGCGAAGAGCGCCGACGCCGGCTATGCGGCGTTGCTCGCTTATGCGCAGCAGGAAAAACGTGCCGGCGCGGGCGAGCTGCCCGCACTGCAGCGCGCGGGCGTGGCGAGCGCCTTGCGCTTCGCGAAGCAGAACGCCGCCGATCCGCGCAGCGGCCCGGTGCTGACCAACGCGGCCGAAAAGCTGTACGCGCTGCGCGACGGCGAGCAAGCCGCGGCGGTCGCGCAGCAGGTGCTGGCGCTCGAGCCGCCGGCCGCAGCCGCGCAGCGGCGCGTCGCCTGGACCGTGATCGCGCACACGGCGTTCGAACGTGGCGCCTTCGACCAGGCGGAGCGCGGCTACGGCGAGGTCATCGCACTGACACCCGACAAGGAAGCCGGCCGCGGCGAAGTGGTCGAGCGGCTCGCGGCATCGGTCTACAAGCAGGGCGAGAAAGCGCGCGAGGCCGGCCAGGCGCGCGACGCGGTGGCGCACTTCACGCGTGTCGCGACGGTCGCGCCGCAGTCCACGGTGCGCGCCACTGCGCAGTACGACGCGGCGGCGGCCCTGATCGGGCTGAAGGACTGGGACGGCGCGGCGCGCACGCTGGAGGATTTCCGCCAGCGCTACCCCAAGCACCCGCTGCAGTCCGACGTGGGCGCCAAGCTCGCGACCGCCTACATCGAAAGGGGACAGTGGGCGCAGGCAGCCGGCGAGTTCGAACGCGTGGCGGCGTCCAGTACCGACCCGATGATCGCGCGCACGGCGCTGTGGCAGGCGGCCGAGCTGTACGAGAAGGCGGGAGCCCGCGCACCCGCTGCCAAGGCCTACGAGCGCTATCTCAAGCACCACCCGGCGCCGCTGGAGCCGGCCGTCGAGGCGCGCTACCGCCTCGCACGCATCGCGCGCGACGACGGCCAGGGTGCACGCGAGCTGGCCCTGATGAAAGAGGTGTTCCAGGCCGACCAGCGCGGCGGCGCGGCGCGCACGCCGCGCACCCGCACCCTCGGCGGGCTGGCCTCCTTGGCACTGGCCGAACCGACGTTGGCCGCCTACCGCCAGGTCGCGCTGGTCGAGCCGCTGGCGCGGCAGCTCAAGCTGAAGAAGGCGCGCATGGAAGAGGCGCTGAGGGCCTACGCGCTCGCGTCGGAATACGGCGTGGCCGAGGTGACGACGGCGGCGACCTTTCACACGGCTGCGCTGTACCAGGACTTCGGCCGTGCGCTGATGAGTTCGCAGCGGCCCAAGAAGCTGTCGAAGGCCGAGCGCGAGCAGTACGACGTGATGCTGGAAGAGCAGGCCTATCCCTTCGAGGAGAAGGCGACCGAACTGCACGAGGTGAATGCACGGCGAGCCGCCGACGGGATCTACGACCAATGGGTGCAGGCGAGCTACAAGGCGCTGCGCGAACTGCGGCCGGTGCGCTACGGCAAGAACGAACGCAGCGAAGGAGTGGTGAATGCGATCCGCTAGAGCGAAGCACGCCAATGCACCCCACCACCACGCCATCGCGCGCCACGACGTCATCGCGCGCCACGACGTCATCGCGCCTAACGACGTCATCCCGGCGAACGCCGGGATCCAGGCGGGGCCGATGCGCCGACGCCACGGGATGGATCCCGGCGTTCGCCGGGATGACGTGCTGAGGTTTCCGGGGACTCGCAATGATGCTGTGATGTCGTGGCCTCGGCTTGCGCTGGCGATCCCGCTGTCGCTGACGCTCGTCGCGGGTTTGAGTGGCTGTTCCACGATGAGGCAGCCGCTGCAAGCGATCCAGCACGCGGTGAGCGCCGCCCCATCCGGCGATGCTCCCGCGCCAGCCGCTACGGCGGCTCCCACGCAAGCCGCGACTGCTCGGCCCGACAACGAAACGCCCGTCAGCCCCGCCGCCCAACAAGCCTTCGACCACGCCCGCCGCGCGCTGCGCGCCGGCCGCACCGACGAAGCCGAGCGCAGCTTCCGCACGCTCACCCAATCGCATCCCGATCTCGGCGGCCCGCATGCCAATCTCGGCGTGATCCATCGCCAGGCCGGCAAGCTGCCGGAAGCCATCGCAGCGCTGGAGAAGGCCGCGGCCCTGAGCCCGCGGCAGCCGGTGTACTTCAACCAGCTCGGCGTGACCTACCGCCAAGCCGGCCAGTTCGCGAAGGCGCGCGACGCGTATGACAAGGCGCTCGCCCTCGACCCGAACTACGCCGACGCGATGCTCAACCTCGCGATCCTGCACGACCTGTACCTGTGGGACGGTCAGCGTGCGCTCGAGCTGTACGACCGCTACCTCGCCTTGTCGCCGACCGGCGACGCGACGGTGACCAAGTGGGTTGCCGACCTGAAGAACCGCAAGCAGCACGTCGGCATGCTGATGCGCAAGGAGAAGGAATGAAACACATCGTCGCCGCTGCCGCGCTCGCGGCCTCCTTCGCCGCGCCGCTGGTCGCGCAGGACCGCGCCGACATCGAGCGCACGCAGATCATCGGCAACCGCGAGTTGCCCAAGGTGCTCTACATCGTGCCGTGGAAGAAGCCGCTGCCCGGCGACCTGTCAGGGCGGCCGCCGGTGAGCGTGCTCGACGAGGCGCTCGCGCCGGTCGACCGCGACGTGTTCCGCCGCCAGGTGCAGTACGACGCGATGGTGAAGCCGCCCGCGACGCCGCCACCCGCGCGCTCGCCTTGAGCGCCCGCATCGCCGTCCATCCCCCGAGTTTTCGAGCCGCAGTCGTCATTGGAGAGACAGAGAAATGAATGCATTCCAAGCCGCCGTGAAGTTCTTCCAGGACAGCGGCCTGTTCATCTACCCGAGCATCCTGATCATGGCCACCGGCCTCGCGATCGCGATCGAGCGCTTCATCTTCCTGCAGCGGGCGCGCAGCGAGAACCGCAAGCTGTGGGCGCAGGTGCTGCCGATGCTGCAGAACGGCCGCTTCAAGGAGGTGCTGGGCCTGACCTCGAACTCCGACGCCGCCATCGGCCGCATCGTCGCCAACGGCCTCACACGCATGCAAAGCGCCGGCCGACGCGAGGACCTCGACGCGGCGATGGAGGAGGGCATGATGGAGATCGTGCCGCGCTTGGAGAAGCGCACCCACTACATCGCGACCTTCGCCAACGTGATCACGCTGGTGGGCCTGCTGGGCACCATCATCGGCCTGATCAAGGGCTTCACCGCGGTGGCGCAGGTCAACCCCGCCGAGAAGGCCGAGCTGCTGTCGGCGAGCATCTCGATCGCCATGAACAACACCGCGTTCGCGCTGATGGTGGCGATTCCCTTCCTGCTGATCCACTCCTTCCTGCAGGCACGCACCAGCGAGATCGTCGACGGGCTCGAAGCCGCCAAGATCAGCTTCCTGAACCTGGTGCAGCGCCTGAAGGCCGAGTCCGCCGCGGGCGCGAGGTGATGGACATGCGCCCCCACGCTCACGTGGCCCGACGGGAGGCCTGACATGCGTGTCCGACGCCTGCGCAAACACGCGGCCGCGCTCGAAGTCACCGCGTTCATCAACCTGATCGTGGTGCTGGTGCCGTTCCTGCTGTCGACGGCCGTGTTCACGCGGCTGTCGGTGCTCGACCTGACGCTGCCGGCCCAGACCTCGGGCGTCGAGCAGCTCAAGGTCGAGGACCTGAAGCTGGAGGTGGTGATCCGCCCCGACGCGCTCGAGGTCGGCGACCGCATCGGCGGGCTGATCCAGCGCATTCCGAACCAGGCCGGCGCCTACGACGTGAAGGCGCTCGCGGCGCTGATGCAGCAGATCAAGGCGCGCTTTCCCGACACCCGGGCGGTCACGGTGCTGGCCCAGCCCGACACGTCGTATGACGTGCTGGTGCAGGTGATGGACGGCGTGCGCGAGAGCCAGACGGTGCACGGCCCGAAGATCGAACGCGCCGAACTGTTCCCCGACGTCTCGATCGGCGACGCGCCGATCAGCAAACGATAGAGGGCGCATGAAGCTCACTCCACTCGAACGGCGCGCCGAACGCAAGGCGCGCAATCAGTCGGCGGTCGACCTGAACCTTGTCGCGCTGATCGACATCTTCACCATCCTGATCTTCTTCCTGCTCTCCAGCGCCTCCGGCGTGGAGCTGCTCGCGAGCCCCAAGGCGGTGAAGCTGCCCGAATCGGTCGCAGAGAAGAGCCCGCGCGAAACGGTGGTGGTGGTCGTGAGCGGCGACTACATCCTCGTCGACGGCCGCAAGGTCGCCAGCGTGAGTGACGCGATGGCCACGCAAGGCGACCTGATCGCGCCGCTGAAGGACGAACTCGACCTGCTGGCCAGCCGGCAGGTCATCCGCGCCGCCAACGAGGCGCAGAGCAAGGCGTTGACGATCATGGGCGACAAGAACATCCCCTACCAGCTGCTGCGCAAGGTGATGGTCACGGCGGCGCGCGCGAACTTCAGCGACGTGTCGTTCGCAGTCACGCGGAAGTTCGCATCATGAGCGCGGCGCTTGCGATTTCGTTTCGCAGGCCGGTGCTGCCGTGGGCGGCGGCAGTCGAGGACGAGGCCCGTTTTCGCCGCATCCTTCACCGCGTGCTGGCGGTCTGCGTGATCGTGTGCCTCGTGGTGCTGTTGCTGCCGCGCCCGCAGGAAGACCGCACGCAGCCGCAGGCGCTGCCGCCGCGCCTGGCCAAGCTCGTGCTGGAGCGCGAACCGCTGCCGCTGCCCAAGCCGCCGGTCAAGGTGGAGAGCGCCAAGCAGCCCCAGGCCGAGTCGACCGGCAAGAAGCCCGAACCGGTCAAGGTCGAACCGTCGAAGGAAGCGCCGGTGCCCGAGGCGCGCCGGCCGCAGCCGAACAAGCCGCCGGGCGAGATCGAAGGCGCCCGCCGCAGGGCGGCCGGTGTGGGCCTGCTCGCGATGAAGGAGCAACTGGCCGAGCTGCGCGGCGCGCCGGTGGCCGTGCAGCTCACGCAGGACATCCGCCATGGCCCGGGGGTGGGCAGCGGCGTGGGCGCGGGTGTCGGCGCGGGCACCGACGCCGGCATCCCCGTGCGGGCGCTGATCACCTCCAATGCCGCAGGCGGCAGCGGCGGCATCAACACCGCGGCCTACAGCCGCAACACCGGCGGCGGCGGCCTGGCCGGGCGCGCCA
>DASWVR010000320.1:0-19496 GCA_036401155.1 Piscinibacter sp.
CCGCCGGCGCGGCATGGTGCTGCGCGTGGCCGGCCGGCTGCGCAGCGGCCAGGCTGGCGCACGCCGTCAGTCCGGCGGCGAGCAGGGCTCGTGTGATGGGAATCGGCATGGCTTCCTCGAGAGTCGGACTCGTCGGTCGCAGCCTGCGCGCAGGCGCGGCCGGAGGGTGGACGCTGGACGGCGGGGCAGGGGCGGGCGAGCGCGCCGCTGCCGGCGAGTTCAGGCGAGGAGGGGACGGGGCGGACGTTCCGGCCCGTGCGTCACGAAGGGCTGCACCCGCGCGGGAGCGGACGACGTGAACGACTGCACGAGTTCGGGCGCGGCGACGACGGCTGGCGTCGAGGGCAACGCGCTGGCCGTGCAGCACGACGCACACGCGCTGCACTTGGACAGCGGCACACTCGAGTGGGACTTGCCGGATTCATCGGCCGCCGCCGCGGCCGCATGTGCATGGTGGCCGTCGGGCGCTTCGCCGTGGTGATGGTGCGGGACCGCCGGATCATCGTGCCCATGGCCGAAGCCGACCGGGGAGTGCGCGCCGGCCGGCGCCGGGCCGCAGTGGAGCATGGCCGCGGCCGCCAGGCCCTGCAAGGGCATGGCGAGGATGATGACGAGCATCAGCCAACGTTCGAGGAGGCGCCGCATGGGGCGGAGTTTAGGGGAAGCGGCTGCCGCGTCGAAAAACGAGGGCATTCCCCACCGTGGGCTCGCGTGCCCGCGCCGGCGCTTGCCTGCGGGGGCCACGCAGGCCAAGATCGCCCCATGCAATCGCCGGTGTGGCGCACGAGCGCATTCATTGTCCTTCTCGCCTGCGCATGGGCACCCGTGCCCGCCTGGTGCGACGAAGCGGCTGCCTGGGCGGCACTGCGCGGAGGCAGTCCGGTGGCGCTGATGCGGCATGCCGATGCGCCGGGCGGCGTGGGCGACCCGCCGGGATATCGTCTCGACGACTGCGCCAGCCAGCGCAATCTCAGCCCCCGCGGACGCGCCGACGCACGGGCCGCGGGGGAACGCTTGCGCGCCGCCGGCGTGAAAGTCGGCAAGCTCCTGAGTTCGCCCTGGTGCCGCTGCCTCGAGACGGCGCGGCTGCTCGAACTCGGCGAGGTGCAGGTGGCGGCGACCTTCAGCAACGCGTTCGTGCTGGCGGATCAGCGCGAGACGCTGACCCGGGGCGCGCGCAGGCTGCTGGAGCAGTGGCGCGGCCCGGGCGTGCTCTTCGTCGTGACCCACGGCGCCAACATCCAGGCACTCACCGGCCGCGCGCCGGCCGAGGGCGAGATCGTCGTCGTCAGGCCAAGTGGCGAAACGTCACTGCAGGAGATCGGGCGCATCGCGCTGCCGCCGGCGCGCTGAGCGGAAGGGGTTCGCAGCGCCGTGCCCGACGCCCGTCTTCCCGGCGAAAGCCGGGATCCATCGCGTCAGTGCATCCAGCATGGATCCCGGCGTGCGCCGGGATGACGGCGGCGGGAGGGGAGACTGAAGCGCCCGCCTCGCGCCGATCGAACCTCACGACATCAGCCGGTTGAGCTCCGCATAGCTCATCGCCGTGTCCGAGATCACGGTGCTCGACAAGCCGCTGCGCAGGAACGCGCTCATGCGCCGCGACGTGTCGCCGTAGGCCGCCTGCGCGATGCTCGAGCCGGCGCTCAGGCGCCGCACGCCGAGGGCCCGCAGTTCGTCCGCACCCGGCAGGCTCGGGCGGGCCAGCAGGTTCAACGGCAGGCCGACCTGCTCGGCGAGGGCGCGGATGGTCGCTGCGTCGACGACCCCCGGCACGAAGATGCCGTCGGCGCCGGCCGCGCGGTACAGCGCCGCGCGACGCAGGCTTTCCTCGAGCGCCTGCGCTGCGGGGACGAGGGCATGCAGCACCACGTCGACGCGCGCGTTGATGAACAGGCGCACGCCGCGGCGCTCGGCCGCCCGACGCGCGGCTTCGATCTTGCGGCACAGCAGCTCGGGCTCGCCGCTGCCGTCCTCGATGTTGATGCCGACCGCGCCGGCGGCCATCGCTGCGTCGATCGCCTGCGCGGCCTGCTCCGGATCGTGCGAGTAGCCGCCTTCGATGTCGACCGACAGCGGCACCGTGAGCACCCGCGCGATCGACTCGATCGTGCGCAAGAGCAGCGGCACCGGCAGCAGGTCGCCGTCGGCGTAGCCGAGCGACCAGGCGACGGCGGCGCTGCTCGTGGCCACCGCCGGGGCGCCGAGATGCTGGGCCAGCCGCGCCGTGCCGGCGTCCCAGGCGTTGGGCAGCAGCAGCAGGCCCTCGTGATGCAGGCGGTGGAATCGTTCGGCTCTGTCGGAGGCGGACATGAGGCTCACCTTTCTGGCGGGGATACGCAACGGAGCGCCATCATGACAAAACCCGACCCGCCGCGCCGGCCGTTTGCGGACACCTTCCCCGGCCGCGCGGCCGGCGAAGCCAAGCATTTGGCCGTGCGGGCCAATGCGCCGCGGCGCGGCCGCTCCTATCGTCTCGCTCGCCCGCCGCTGGCCGAGTCAGGCGGCGTCTTTCGCATTTGCCAACGACGAGGAGGAGTGAAACATGAAACGATTGATTGCAGCCCTGGCCCTGGCCACGGGCGCCGCGCTGGCCTGGGGCCAGGCAACGCCGGTGGGCGTGTGGAAGACCATCGACGACGACGGCAAGACCGAGAGGTCGCTGGTGCGCATCGCCGAGAGCGGCGGCCAGCTCGTGGGGCGCATCGAGACGCTGTTCGACGCCACCAAGAAGGACGCGGTATGCGACAAGTGCAGCGACGAGCGCAAGGACAAGCGCATCGTCGGCATGACCATCCTGCGCAACATCAGCAAGGACACGAGCGACGAGTCGCTGTGGGCCGGAGGCGACATCCTCGACCCGAACAACGGCAAGGTCTACAAGGTGCGCCTGCGTCCGGTGGACGGCGGCAAGCGGCTCGAGGTGCGCGGCTACATCGGCATGCCGATGCTGGGCCGCACGCAGACCTGGGTGCGCGTGGAGTAGGCCACGCCCGTTCCGGTCACGACAACAGAACACAACTCGTTGGGAACAGGACATGTCGAACAGATTGAACCGCCGCCGCCTCCTGGCGGCCACCGTGGCCGGTGTCGGCGCCCATGCCGCCTGGGCCGTGGCGGGCCGCGAGGAGCGCATCGTCATCGGCCAGACCGCGCCGCTGACCGGCCCGGTCGCCAACGCCTTCAAGGGCGTGCTCGCCGGCGAGAAGCTCGCCTTCGAGCAGATCAACCGCAAGGGGGGCGTCAACGGGCGCCCGGTGGAGCTGATCCTGCTGGACGACGGCTACGACACGCGCCGCACGGTGGAAAACGTGAAGACGCTGATCGACCAGGAGAGGGTGGTGGCGCTCACCGGGCTCGGCAGCACCGCGGGTGTCGGCGCGTCGCTGCCGATCCTGCTCGAGAAGAAGGTGCCGCTGGTCGGTGTGTACACCGGCGCGCCGATCCTGCGCAGCAGGCATCACCCCTACTTCTTCACGACGCAGGCGAGCTTCAAGGACGAGGTGTTCTATTCGGTGCGCAACCTTGTGACGCTGAACTCGAGCCGCATCGCCGTCGTGTTCCAGGACAACGAGTTCGGCAAGCTGATGATGCCGGTGGTGGAGGCGGCGATCAAGGAGCAGGGCGCGACGCTCGCCGGTGCGGCGCCGATCGCCATCGACGGCAGCGACGCCGGCACCGCGGCGCAGGCCGTGGCCGCGATGCGCCCGCAGGCCGTGCTGCTGATCGCCGTCGGCCCGTCGGTGGTGGGGTATGTGAAAGCCAACCGCAGCGTGGTCGGCGTGCCGATCTACACCATCTCGACCGCGATCGGGGCCTTGCCGGCGCTCGGCGAAGACGCCCGCGGGCTGGCGATCACGCAGGTGGTGCCGTACCCGTGGCGGCAGACGACGAACATGGCGCGCGAGTTCGCGCAGGAATGCGAGCGTGCCCAGCTGCCGGTGGCCTACGACAGCTACGGCGGCTACCTGCTCGCACGCTTCGTGCTGGAAGCGCTGCGGCGCTGCGGCCGCCACGTGAGCTCCGACGCCCTGGTGCGCGCGATCGAGAGCCGTCAGAACTGGGACTACGGGGGTATCAACCTCGCGTTCAGCGCGCAGAACCACCACGGCAGCAACTTCGTCGAAACGACGATCGTCGGGCCACGCATGGCGTTCATGCGCTGACGGTGCAGCGAAGGTCGCCCACGGCGATGCGGCACTGGTTCCCTCTCCCGGCGGGCGCGGGGGCAATGCGAAGGGGTGACAGGTGCCATGGTCGAATCGCGTCATCCCGGCGAAAGCCGGGATCCACATTGGCAGCGCTCACTGACATCCACGATGGATCCCGGCGTTCGCCGGGATGACGTGTCCTGGGCGTGGCGATAAGCGTGTCATGCCATGACGCGGCGCGAACGAGCAGGTCGTGGCTGTCGCGAGTCATCCGCGGTCGCCCAGCATCTCGCGCACGCGGTCGAGCAGCTCGCGGGTCGAGAAGGGCTTGGTCATGTAGGCGTCGGCCCCCACCGCAAGGCCCTTCGCCACGTCGGTGTCGCGGCCCTTGGCGGTGAGCATCAGCACGGTCGTGTCGCCAATCGCCGCATCGGTGCGCAGCGCGCGGCAGACCTCGAAGCCGGTCTTCTTCGGCATCATCACGTCGAGGATGACCAGGTTCGGCCGCTCCTGCCGCAGCATGGCCAGCGCTTCGTCGCCGTCGCGCGCCAGGCAGACCTCGTAGCCTTCGCGCCGCATCAGGTACTCGAGCGACACCAGCACGCTCTCCTCGTCGTCGGCGATCAGGATCTTTGCGGTCATGACGGCGCCGACTTTACAGCGGCCGGCCTACCGCGCTCATGTCGCACCTTGGGAGCCTCGATGGCCTGCTCATGAAGTGCCCGCAGCGGGAGCGTCACGTGCATCGATACGCGCTCGGGAACAGCCGCCGTGGGGTCACGGCACGGACCGCTGCCAGCACCTGGTTCCAGGCCGGCCGGTGGGGGGCGATCAGTTCGAAATGCGCCGCATCGGGCACAGCGAGGTGGCACACCGGGTCGCCGGCCCGTCGTGCAGCCCGCGCGTACGCTTGGCCGTGGGCGGGCGGAACGAACGGATCATGAACGCCGTTGAGCACCACCTGCGGCACACCCAATGGCAACAATGCCGCGGGGGACGCTTCGCGCAAGCGGTGCGGAAATGCGTCCTGCCGTCCGCCGAGCAGGCGCTCCAGGTGGCCTTGCCCGCAGACACGCTCGGCCCGCGGCGCGAAGTCGGCGAGATCGGCCGGGCCTGCGAGATTGACGACGCCCGCAACGGGCAGCGGCCGGCCGGTGCGCAATTCGCTGCCGGACGGCAGGCGATGCCGGGCCGCCAACCAGGTGCCCAGGTGGCCGCCGGCGGAATGCCCGACCACGACGGTTCGCCGCAGCTCCAGCCGATGCGCCGACGCGATGGCGCGCAGGTGGTCGACGGCGTTCGCGATGTCGTGGAAGGTGCCAGGCCACCCCCCGCCTTCCGCATCGACGCTGCGGTATTCGATGTTCCAGGTGGCATAGCCCGCGCGTGCCAGGGCCGAAGCCAGGGGCGCGGTGTTCTGCCGATCTGCGGCCCCCGTACCGTGGCGTGCGTGCCGGCAGACCCCATGGATGACCACCGCGACGGGGTGCGGCCCCGGCGCATCGGGCAGGCGCAGCTCGCCCACCTGGTGGGCCTTGGGGCCGTACTGGATGCTGATGGCCGGTGTGGCCGGCAGCGCATTCACCTGGAGCGGCGAAAGGAACTCGGCGCAGCTGGCGGAAGCTGCAAGCAGCGCAAGTGCGCACAGGGCGGCGGTCTTCATGGATGCTCGGTCTGGCCGTTCCGCGGCGGGTGCCGGGGGCAGGCCGCCCCGCAGCGATCGGGGCGACACGGCCCAGTGCCGCGAAATATAGGCAGTGCCAACGCGAACGTCTTGAAGCGTTGCGACATGGCCCCCGGTCGGCCGGCCGGGCCCGTATCACGGCCGCTGTGCTGGTGCTGGCGACCAGCTCGGCGTCGCCGCCCTACCGGCGGCGCGCCGCCGCGGCATGCGCCTGGCGGCCGAGCGCGAAGCTCGCCAAGAACTTGCACCAGATCGTGCTGCCGGCGATCGCCGTCCAGGTGTCGTAGTCCATCGTGCCGGTGAGCACGGCGACGATGACGAACACCGCAACGGCCCCCGCGATGCCGTTGATCGCCATCTCGTACGGCGCCCAGCGTTCGGCGTCAGGCGGCGGCTCGCCGCCCTTGAGCGCCACCTCCGAGAAGTCGCGTTTGACGAGGATGCGCCAGGCGCGGCGCAGCCAGAAGAATGCCAGCGGCAGCAGCGCGAGGAAGAGGATCCACGTCACCGCGACGCTGATGTCGAAAACCATTCACAGCTCCGAACAGAAAGGGGCCTTGCCGGGCAGTCCGGCAAGGCCCCGATTGTGGCGTGCCCGGCGCAACAGGCGCCGGGCCTCCCGGGCTCAGTGGGCGCCGTCCACCGCGGTCGCGCCGCGCGGGATGCGCACCGCCTCGACCATCGCCTTGATGTGCTCCGGCGGCTCCTGCGTCACCTTGTCGACCAGGAAGGCGACCGCGAAATTGACCATCGCGCCGACCGCGCCGAAGGCTTCGGGCGTGATGCCGAAGAAGCTGTTCGCGCCGCCGATCAGGTCCAGGTACTCGGTGCCCTTGATGAAGAACAGGCCCTTGTGCGCGAACACGTAGAACAGCGTGATGAACAGGCCCGCCAGCATGCCGGCCATGGCGCCTTCCTTGTTCATCTTGCGACTGAAGATGCCCATCATGATCGCCGGGAACAGCGAGCTCGCCGCGATGCCGAAGGCGAGCGCCACCGTGCCTGCCGCGAAGCCCGGCGGGTTCAGGCCCAGCCAGCCCGAGATCACGATCGCCACCGCCATCGAGACCTTGCCGGCCAGCAGTTCGCCCTTCTCGCTGATGTTGGGCTTGAACACGCCCTTGATCAGGTCGTGCGACACGGCCGACGAGATGGCCATCAGCAGGCCTGCCGCCGTCGACAGCGCGGCGGCCAGGCCGCCGGCGGCCACGAGCGCGATCACCCAGTTGGGCAGCAGCGCGATCTCCGGGTTGGCGAGCACGATGATGTCGGCGTTGACGCTGAGCTCGTTGCCCTTCCAGCCGGCGTCGGCAGCCTTCTGCTTGACCTCGGCACTCTTGGTCGCATCGTTGTAGTACTGGATGCGGCCGTCGCCGTTCTTGTCTTCGAACTTCAACAGGCCGGTCTTTTCCCAGCGCTTCATCCAGTCCGGACGGGCCGCGTACTCGATGCCCGCGTCCTTGGCGAACGGGTCGGCACTGCCCATCACCACGCCCGGCGTGATGGTGCGGATCAGGTTGGTCTTGGCCATCGCGGCAACGGCGGGCGCCGTCGTGTACAGGATTGCGATGAACACCAGCGCCCAGCCGGCCGACGAGCGGGCGTCCTTGACCTTCGGCACGGTGAAGAAGCGAACGATCACGTGCGGCAGGCCGGCGGTGCCGATCATCAGCGACAGCGTGTACATGAACATGTTCAGCGTGCTGCCGGGCAGCGAAGTCGTGTACTTGCCGAAGCCGAGGTCGGTGACCACCTGGTCGAGCTTGGCGAGCAGCGAGACGTCCTGGCCGGTGAGGTTGGCGCCCAGGCCCAGCTGCGGGATCGCCACGCCGGTGAGTTGCAGCGAGATGAAGACGGCCGGGATCGTGTAGGCGAAGATCAGCACGATGTACTGCGCGACCTGGGTGTAAGTGATGCCCTTCATGCCGCCGAACACCGCGTACAGGAACACGATGCCCATGCCGACGTAGATGCCGACCTCGCTCGAGACGCCGAGGAAGCGCGAGAACGCCACGCCCACGCCGGTCATCTGGCCGATGATGTAGGTGATCGACGCGGTCAGCAGGCACAGCACCGCCACCGTGCTGGCCGACTTCGAATAGAAGCGGTCGCCGATGAACTGGGGCACGGTGAACTTGCCGAACTTGCGCAGGTAGGGCGCGAGCAGCATCGCCAGCAGCACGTAGCCGCCGGTCCAGCCCATGAGGAACAGGCCGCCGCCGTAGCCCATGCTGGAGATCAGGCCGGCCATCGAGATGAACGATGCGGCGCTCATCCAGTCGGCCGCGGTGGCCATGCCGTTCATCACGGGGTGAACGCCGCCGCCGGCGACGTAGAACTCGCTGGTCGAGCCGGCGCGGGCCCAGAAGGCGATGCCGATGTACAGCGCGAAGCTGGCGCCGACGACGATGTAGATGGTGGTTTGCAGATCCATGGGTCGGGTCTCAGTCTTCGTGAACGTCGAATTGGCGGTCGATCTCACCCATCTTCTTGGCGTAGTAGAAGATCAACGCGATGAACACGTAGATCGAGCCTTGATGGGCGAACCAGAAGCCGAGCGGGTAGCCGCCGAGCTGGATGTTGTTGAGCAGGTCGGCGAACAGGATGCCGGCGCCGAACGAGACCAAGAACCAGATGATCAGGATCTTGGCCAGCAATCCGAGCGTCGCCTTCCAGTACCCCTGGGCGTCGTGCTTCACTGTGCTGTCTCCTCGAGATGGAAAGAAAGTCGCGGCACCGATGTGTGCCGCGTTGGTGCCGACTATGGGCGCTCGCTCTGACCATGCGCTGACGCCAAACTTCGTCCAAGCTGACGAACCCAGTGGAAACCCGCGCGTGCGATTTCGCATCGCGCGATATGGGCCACACTCGCGTGCAAACCATGACACCTGCCATCGCCGCCGCACCCGAACCCGCCGACGACGCCGCCTCCGCGCACACCGGCGGCTTCGATCCGCATGTCGGCCTCATCGCCACCCCGGTGCGCGGCCTGCTGCGGCGCGCGCCGGTCACGGTGCCGCCCACCGCGTCGATCCGCGAGGCCGCGGCGCTGATGCGCGACCGGCGCGTGTCGTCGCTGCTGGTCGTCGAGCAGTCGCACCTGTTCGGCATCGTCACCGACCGCGACCTGCGCGACCGCGCCGTCGCCGCGGGCCTCTCGACCGACGAGCCGATCATCGAGATCGCCACCGTGGCGCCGCTGACCATCGACGTGGGCGCGATGGCGTTCGAGGCCTTGCTGCTGATGGCGCGCCAGAACATCCGGCACGTGCCGGTGACCGACGGCACGCACCTCGTCGGCATGGTGACGGCCACCGACCTGCTCGAGCGGCACAGCAACTCGGCGGTGTTCCTGTGCGGCGAGATCTACGCCCAGCAGGGGGTCGCCGGGCTGCAGCGCGTGAGCCTGCGCATCCGCCAGCTGCAGCGCGACCTCGTGTCGGCCGACGCCAGCGCCTACGCGACCGGGCACGTCATCACCGCGGTCAGCGACGCGCTGACCACGCGGCTGCTGCAGCTGGCCGAAGCGCGGCTCGGACCCGCGCCGGTCGACTACGTCTGGGTGGCCGCCGGCTCGCAGGCACGCAACGAGCAGACGGCCAAGAGCGATCAGGACAACTGCCTGATCCTCGCCGACGACTACGACCCAGCGCAGCACGCCGACTACTACGAGGCGCTCGCCGACTTCGTCTGCAGCGGGCTCGACGCCTGCGGCTACGTCTTCTGCCCGGGGGAGATGATGGCCAAGACCGGCACCTGGCGGCAGCCGCTGGGCCGCTGGAAGGAGTACTTCCGCCGCTGGATCGACGAGCCCGATCCGGCCGCGCTGATGCTGACCGGCGTGTTCTTCGACCAGCGCGCCGTCTACGGCAGCGCGGCGCTGCTCGACGAACTGCGCCACGACGTGCTGCAACGCACACGCGGCAACGGCATCTTTCTCGCGCACATGGCCGGCAATGCACTGAGCCGCCAGCCGCCGCTCGGGATGTTCGGCAAGATCGTCACCGCGCGCAGCGGCGAACACCGCGGCACGGTCGACCTCAAGCACGCCGGCATCGTGCCCATCGTCGATCTGGCACGGGTCTACGCGCTCGCCGGCGGCCATGCGGCGGTCAACACCCACGAGCGGCTGCAGGCGGCCGCGCTCGGCGAAGAGGTCAGCCCGCAGAGCGCACACGACCTGCGCGATGCGCTCGAATACCTGGCGATCACGCGGGTGCGCCACCAGGCCCGCCAGATCGCGGCCGGCCAGCCGGCGGACAGCTTCGTCGCGCTGAGCGAACTCTCCAACTTCGAGCGCACCCAGCTCAAGGACGCGTTCGCCGTCGTGCAGACGCTGCAGAAGGTGATCGAGCAGCGCTACCGCGCGGGGCGGTTCTGAGCGTCACGCGGCGCGCCGCTCACGTGCGCGTTGTGCAGATCATTTCGCGTAGATGACCGTGCCGCCGCGCAGCGTGCACCTCACGGCCGCGAAGTGCTTCGCCGCACTGCCGGGGTCGCCGTCCAGCACGACGATGTCGGCGTCCATGCCCGGTGCGATGCGGCCGCGCCGCTGTGCCTCGTTCCAGCGCTCGGCGGGTGTCGTCGTCAACGACGCCAGGATCTGCATCGGGCTCATGCCCGCGCGCGCCATCAGCTCGTATTCCTCGGTGGGATCGAGGTCGCTCATGTAGTCCACGTCGGTGCCGAAGAGCACTCGCCCGCCGGCGCCTGCAAAGCGGCCGAACTGCTGGACGTTGTCGAGCAGGATGCGCTCGGCGACATCGCCCGGCACCTGCTCCTTGGCCAGTTCGTACTTCAGCAGTTTGAGCGTCGGCACCATGTGCACACCCGCGGCGCGCAGCTGGTCCAGCAGTTCGGTCGGCCAGGGCCCGGGCGTGCCCAGCGGCGGGTGCGCCAGGATGTCCACCTTGGCGCGCAGCGCCGCGCGCACGCCCTCGAGGTCGGTGGGGTGGGCGAACACCAGCTTGCCCTGGCGGTGGGTTTCATCGGCCGCCGCGGCCGCGATGTCGGCCGGCATGCGCTTCGGGTCGCGCTGGCGCTGAGGCGTCACCAGGAACAGCTTGGTCGCATCCGCACCCGCCTTCAGGTTCCGCCGCACGGTGACCAAGGCAGAGGCCACGCTGTCCGGCTGCGGCAGCTTGGCCAGGAACGACGGGCTCATGTGATCCAGGTAGCTGGGCAGGCCCTGCGCCGGAAAAAGCGGAAGGCCGGCCGTCAGGATGCGCGGTCCGCTCACTTCGCCGCGGGCCACCCGCGCCCGCAAGGCCAGCGTGTTGTCGAGATCGGACGCGATGTCGAAGGCGGTCGTGACGCCGTATCGGGTCAGCAACTCGGTCAGTCCCTTGGAGAGGGCGTCGGCCGGCGCGGTCTTGGCATTGGCGAACGCGCTGCCGATCAGGTGGACATGGCTGTTCTGGAAGCCTGCCACGAGCACCCCGCCGTCGCACGCGGGGGCCAGCCCCGGCAGCCGGTCGCTGCGCTCGTCGCGCCGGCCGACGCCCACGATGCGGCTGCCGCGGATCAGCACGACGCCGCCGTCGATGGGCAGCGCGTCGGGCGCGGTGTAGATCTTCACGCCGCGCAACGCCCGCACGGCAGGTTCCGCGGCGTTCAGCGGCTGCGAGGCCGACCAGCAGGACAGGAGGAGAACGAAGGCCGTGGCGGCGCGCATCGACATGGCTTGCATCGGAGACTCGCGGGACGTGGAGTTTGCCTCGCGGCCCGGTTTCATGCATCGCTCGTCGCTCAGGCGCCTGGAGGCGAACCCGCCAAAGCATGCACCCACGATCTTGTGCAGAATCCCGCCCCATCGGCCGTCTCGGCCGCGCTGAAAGGATCTGCCCGTGGCGCTTGAATGGACCCACCACGTCGACCGCCTCGACTGGGACGAACTCGAGGCGCTTTATCGCGCGGCGCCGCTCGGCAACAAGCTGGCAGCGGACCTGAAGGTCGCGTTCACCAACAGCATGTTCAAGTGCCTGGTGTTCGATGGCCCTCGGCTGGTCGCCGCGGGCCGCGCGGTGGCCGACGGCGTCGACTGTTCCTACATCTGCGACGTGGCCGTGCTGCCGAGCCACCAGGGGCAGGGGCTGGGCAAGGCGCTGGTCGCCCGCCTCGTCGAGCTGTCGCGCGGCCACAAGAAGATCATCCTGTACGCGGTGCCGGGCAAGGAGCCGCTGTACCACCAGCTCGGTTTTCGGCGCATGACCACCGCGATGGCGATCTTCCGCGACCAGGCGGGCGCGCTCGAGCGGGGCCTGCTCAGCGAGGGCTGATGCCGGTCGGGTGATTCACGCCTGGTCGATCTTGACCACACGCAGCCGCAGCGAGTTGGCGATCACGCTCACCGACGACAGCGCCATGGCCGCCGCCGCGACGATCGGCGAGAGCAGGATGCCGAACAGCGGGTACAGCACGCCGGCCGCGATCGGGATGCCCGCCACGTTGTAGGCGAACGCGAAGAAGAGATTGGTGCGGATGTTCCGCATCGTCGCCTGCGACAGGCGGCGCGCACGCACGATGCCGGTCAAGTCGCCCTTGAGCAGCGTCACGCCCGAGCTTTCCATCGCGACGTCGGTGCCGGTGCCCATCGCGATGCCTACGTCGGCTGCCGCCAGCGCCGGCGCGTCGTTGACGCCGTCGCCGGCCATCGCGACCACGCGGCCCTCGGCCTTGAGCCGCTGCACCACGGCCGACTTGTCTTCGGGCAGCACTTCGGCAATGACCTCGTCGATGCCGAGTTCGCGGCCCACCGCCTCGGCCGTCGTCCGGCCGTCGCCCGTCAGCATCACCACGCGAATGTGCTCGCGGCGCAGCGCCGCGATGGCCGCCGGCGTGCTCGCCTTGACCGGGTCGGCGATGCCGACGAAGCCCGCCGGGCGCCCGCCGATGCCGACGAAGATCACGGTCGCGGCCTTGACACGCACCGGCTCCGCCGCGGCCTGCATGCCCGACACGTCGATGCCGTGCTCGGCGAGGAACCTGGCGCTGCCGCAGACCACCTGAACGCCCTCGACGGTGCCGATCACGCCCTTGCCGACCGGCGAGTCGAAGTCGGTCACCGGCGCGAGCGGCAGCTTGCGCTCCAGCGCATCGGCCACGATGGCGGCGGCCAGCGGGTGTTCGCTCGCGCGCTCCACGCTCGCCAGCTGACGCAACACCGTGTCGGCGTCGAAGCCCGCGGCCGGCGCGATGTGCACGACCTTCGGCCGTCCTTCGGTCAGCGTGCCGGTCTTGTCGACCACCAGCGTGTCGACCTTCTCCATGCGCTCCAGCGCCTCGGCGTCGCGGATGAGCACGCCGTGCTGCGCGCCCTTGCCGACGCCGACCATGATGCTCATCGGCGTGGCGAGGCCCAGCGCACAGGGACAGGCGATGATCAGCACCGCCACCGCGGAGATCAGCGCATACGAAAACGCCGGGCTCGGGCCCCACAGCAGCCAGGCGCCGAAG
Organism: Piscinibacter sp.; assembly: GCA_036401155.1. GTDB lineage: Bacteria > Pseudomonadota > Gammaproteobacteria > Burkholderiales > Burkholderiaceae_C > Albitalea. Next base: position 13,291 of record DASWVR010000320.1, read on the forward strand.
GTGGCGAGCGCCACCGCGATGACCACCGGCACGAACCAGCCGGCCACCTGGTCGGCCATGCGCTGGATCGGCGCACGGCTGCGCTGCGCGGCGGCGACCATGTGCACGATCTGCGCGAGCAGGGTGTCGGCGCCGACCTTCTCGGCGCGCATCACGAAGCCGCCGGTCTGGTTCATGGTTCCCGCCGTCACCTTGGCACCCGTCGCCTTGGCGACGGGCATGGGCTCGCCGGTCACCATCGATTCGTCGACGGTGCCCTTGCCCTCGACCAGTTCGCCGTCGACCGGCACCTTCTCGCCGGGGCGCACGCGCAGGCGTTCGCCGACCTGCACCGTCTCGAGCTCGACCGTCTCGTCGGTGCCATCCGCACGCACGCGCAGGGCCGTCTTGGGCGCGAGGTCGAGCAGCGCGCGGATCGCGCCCGAGGTCTTCTCGCGCGCACGCAGCTCCAGCACCTGCCCGAGCAGCACCAGCACGGTGATGACGGCGGCGGCCTCGAAGTAGATCGGCACCGCGCCCTGCGGCCCGCGGAACGCCGCCGGGAACAGCTGCGGCGCGACCGTGCCGACGACGCTGTAGAGCCACGCCGCGCCGGTACCGAGCGCGATCAGGCTGAACATGTTCAGGCTGCGATGGACAAGCGATGCCCAGGCGCGCACGAAGAACGGCCATCCGGCCCACAGCACGACCGGCGTGCCCAGCAGCAGCTGCACCCAGTTCGACGCCTGCGCCCCGATCAGGTGGCTGAGCCCGCTGATGTGCGCGCCCATCTCGAGCGCCACCACCGGAAGGCTCAGCACGAGGCCGATCCAGAAGCGCCGCGACATGTCGCGCAGTTCCGGGCTCTCGCCGGCATCGGCGGTCGCGACCAACGGCTCCAGCGCCATGCCGCAGATCGGGCAGCTGCCCGGCCCGATCTGCCGCACTTGCGGGTGCATCGGGCAGGTGTACTCGACATCGGCCGCCGTCGCCTTCTTCAGCGCTGCAGCGGGGGTCGTCGCCGTCTCGCGGTGCGTGGCGTGGTCGTGGTGAGCGTGTTCCCGTGCCGCCGCGGCCACGGCTGCCCCGCCATGCCCATGGTGAGCGTGATGCTCGTGATCCTGATGGTCGTGTGTGGTCTTCGTGTCGCGCGGCATGGCGGTTCCTCGGCAAGTCCGGTCATTTCAGTGTCGACCTTCCCATCGTTGGAAGGTCAAGCCCGGTGTGCTGCATGCCCCCACCGGCGCAGGGGCGGGCGCGCGACTTGTCCATCGCGCAGCGATGGCAGCGTGCAGCGGCGAACGCCAATCGGCGCGCGCTGACCGCCCGACAAGCTAGGGATTGTGCAAGTTATCCCTATGCCGCGTGTGCCTGGGCGCCGGGTAGCGTGGGTCACGCTCGAGCCCTGTTGCCATCGAGTTGCGGGGCGGCTGATTCCTGTTCAGGAGATGACCATGATCCGGCGAACGACGCTGCCCTGGGCCACCGTGCCCCTCGTGTTGCTGCTCGGTGCTTGCGGCGGAGGCGATGGCGGGTCGCCCGAACTGCGGGGCAGCGGTCCCCTGGGCGCGAACTCTGCGGTGTCGATACGGCTGCTGTCGAGCGCCCCGCAATGGGTTTCGGGCGGCGACGCGCGCATCGAAGTCCGCGCCGCGCCCGGCCTGCACGACAAGCTGGAGATCTGGATCAACGGCGCGAAGACGGCGCAGACGCTCGCCTCCGACGGCCACCGGCTCGAAGGCGTGGTGAGCGGCTTTGCCCTCGGCGACAACACGCTCGAGGTTCGCCACCAGAAGGGCAAGGGCGTGGCGGCGTCGCTGCGCCTCACCAACCACCCGATCAGCGGGCCGATGTTCTCCGGCCCGCAGCAGCATCCGTTCGTCTGCACCACCAGCCAGTTCGGGCTGCAGCCGAACGTCGACGCGGCGGCCGAGCCGGGCTATGCGGTGCGCGACGCGCAAGGCAACCTCGTCGGCTACAGCCGCAACTGCAGCATCGACAGCTTCGTCACCTACCTGTACCGCGCGGCGAACAACACCTGGAAGGCGCTGCCCGGCGACGGCTCGACGCCGGCCGACATGACGCAGGTGACGCTCGCCGACGGCCGCACGGTGGACTTCGTCGTGCGTCGCGAGGTCGGCTCGATCAACCGTTTTCTCTACAGCTTCGCGATGCTCGCGCCGCGCGGCGAAAGCCCGGCGCAGCCCGACACCAGCCTGTGGAACGGCCGGCTCGAGTACTACTTTCAGGGCGGCGTGGCGATCGGCCATTCGCAGGGCTCCGTGCACAGCCGCTCGCTCGACCCCGACGTGTTGAGGATGGGGCACGCCATCGTGCATTCGAGCGGCAACAACACCGGCACGCACTACAACCTGCAGGTGGCCGGCGAGACCGCGATGATGACCAAGGAGCGCTTCGTCGAGCGCTACGGCGTGCCGCTGTACACGGTGGGCCTCGGCGGCTCGGGCGGCGCGATCCAGCAGTACGTCATTGCGCAGAACAACCCCGGCGTCCTGGACGCGGCGTTGCCGGTGCAGTCGTACCCCGACATGGTCACGCAGACCATCCACGTCGGCGATTGCGAGCTGCTCGAACACTACATGGACGTGACCGACAGCGCCAACCCGCGCTGGCAGCAGGCCAAGGCGCGCACGCTGCTGGTGGGCTTCAACGCCGAACCCGCGGTGATCGACCCGATGTCGCAGCTGAAGCCGCTGATCGGGCTCGCCGGCCCGAGCATGAGCACCGGATCGACCGAATGCGTGAAGTCGTGGCGCGGGCTGTCGGCACTGGTGATGAACCCGCTCTACGGCCAGGCACCCAACCAGCAGCACTACCTGCCGCAAAGCGCCATCTTCAGCATCCACTGGACCCACTACGACGACCTGCGCAACATCTACGGCGTCGACGGCGAAGGCCAGCCGCGCACCACCTGGGACAACGTCGGCGTGCAGTACGGCCTGCAGTCGTTGAAGCAGGGCGGCATCACGCCGGCCGAGTTCCTCGACGTCAACTTCAAGGTGGGCGGCTGGAAGCAGCCGAAGCAGATGGTGCAGGAAGGCTTTCCGCTCTTGCCGGGCATCACGCCGGCGATGGTGATCGGCGACCCGACGCTGTTCGACCCCTGGAGCAAGCGCAACATGAACCTTGCCCCGTCGCCCGACGTGCCGGCGCCGCGCACCGTGGGCGACCCGCTCGCGATGCGCGCGGCCTACACCTCGGGCATGGTGTTCGGCGGGCACATCCCGCTGCCCACCATCGACCACCGCCAGTACATGGAACGCGAGCTCGACATGCACAACGTGCACCAGTCGTTCGCGGTGCGCAAGCGTGTGCTGCAGAAGATGGGCACGACGGATCACCTCGTGATCTGGTTCACCGACACCATGCCCGGCCAGCCGAAAGCGAGCCAGTCGCTGGACGCGCTGGCGGTGATGGACGAGTGGATGGCCAACATCCGCGCCAACCCGGATTTGAGCGTGGCGCAGAACCGGCCGGCGCGTGCCGTCGACAGCTGCTTCGACGTCAACGGCCAGCTGATGCATGCGGGGCCGACCGTGTGGGACGGCATCATCGACGACAAGCCCAAGGGCGCCTGCACGCTCGCCTTCCCGCTGTTCGGCACCTCGCGCATCGTGGCGGGCGCACCGCTCGAAGGCGGCATCTACAAGTGCGCACTCAAGCCGGTCGAGACCGCGCTGCAGGACGGCACCTACATGCCGTGGATTCCGGATGCGCCGTCGGTGGCCAAGCTCAAGCAGATCTTCCCGCAGGGGGTGTGCGACTACAGCCAGGCGGATCAGGCGCGGCCGTGACCGTGCATCGAGGGGCAGCGCAAACCAGAACCGTTCGGGCCGAGCTTGGCCAGGCCCATGTCTGCTGTTCGCGCTGCCCTTCGACAGGCTCAGGGCGAACGGTTTTGTTTGCGGACGCCTGACTCGGCGGTGGCGGGTTCACGCATCACGCACAGGGATCCTTGGCGAACCATCCGTGGGCAACCTGACGCCGTCGAGACGAACCGGAAACCGTTCGGGCTGAGCTTGTCGAAGCACATGTTCGACGTCCGCGCCGCCCTTCGACAAGCTCAGGGCGTACGGGTTTGTTTGCAGTCCGCTCAGGCGAGGTTGCGATTCTCCAGCGCTCCATCGCCGCACGTCAGACCTCGATCACCAGCGACGGATCGAAGCGTTGATTCTCGACCTTCCCCTTCGGCGCATACCCCCGCGGGTTGGCGACGACGCGGGTGCGGCCGATTCGGTAGTCGAAGCTGTCGTGCGTATGGCCGTGCAGCCACAGCGCCGGCTGCCAGCGTTCGATCTGCGGGCGCAGGTCGCTGACGAAGCAGGCGTTGATCAGCGAACCTTCGAAACGCGGGTGGATGCTCCCGCGCGACGGCGCGAAGTGCGTCACGACGACCGTCGGACCGTCGTGCGGCTCGGCGAAACGCTCTTCCAGCCACGCCACCGAGTTGTCGAACAGCAGCTGCGACACGGCGGGCGAAAAGCGCTGCTCGAAGTCGGGCGCGACGCCGATGCGCGAGAAGTCGTGGACCAGCTCGACCGCGCGTTGCAGCCCCAGCTCGCGCTGCGTCGCGTCGGTGTGCAAGCGGTGGTCGGCCCACAGCGTGCAGCCGAGGAAGCGCACGCCCTGGTGGCGCCACTCGCCGCGCTCGAGCACGCGCACGCCGGTGCCGCGCGCGAGTTCGCGCAGCTGCGCCATCGCGCTCACCAGGTCCGACCCGTAGAACTCGTGGTTGCCGGCGACGAAGAGCGTCGGCACGTCGAATTGCGCCGCCCAGGCGATCGCCGGGGCCGGGCGGCCGAGGTCGCCGGCGATGATCACCACGTCGGCATCGGTTCGCGGCGCATCGATGGGATGCATCGACAGGTGCAGGTCGGACAGCAGCGAGAGCTTCATCGGTGCCTCACGGGCGATTCGTGGTGGCGTGACCGGCGCGGGCCGGCGAAAGTTCCAGCCGCGCCTGCCGCAGCACGCTTGCCGCACCCGTCAGTGCGAGGCTCGCCATCACCGCGGCGACCGCAAGATCGGGCCAGGCGCTGCCGGTGCCGAACACGCCGACAGCCGCCAGCGCGACCGCGACATTGCCGATGGCATCGTTGCGCGAGCAGATCCACACCGAGCGCATGTTGGCGTCGCCGCCGCGGTAGCGGTACAGCATCAGCGCCACGCCGGCGTTGGCGGCGAGCGCCAGCATGGCGACCAGCCCCATCGTCAGGGCCTCGGGCGGCGCGCCGGATTGCAGCGCCCCTGCGGCACGCGCGAGCACGTAGACGCCGAACGCGGCCATGCATGCCGCCTTGACCAGCGCCGCGCGGGCACGCACTTGCAGCGACATCGCCAGCACCGCGAGCGACAGGCCATAGTTGGCTGCGTCGCCGAAGAAGTCGATCGCATCGGCCAGCAGCGACAGCGAGCCGGCACGCCAGCCGGCCGCCACCTCCACGAAGAACATCGCCGCATTGACCACCAGGGCCACCCACAGGGCGCGGCGGTACGCCGGATCGACGGAAGGCGGCGGGCAGGAACAGCAGGATGCGGACATCGGGAGGCGGCTCGAGGAAGACGTGGTGTCATTGAAAACCCTATAGTCGCTACAGAGTCAAGCAAGAGGGGCATGGCGTGAAGATCGGCGAACTGGCGATACGTGCGGGCTGCGACGTGCAGACCGTCCGCTACTACGAGCGTGAGGGTCTGCTCGAAGCGCCCGGGCGCGAGGAATCGGGCTACCGGCGCTACGCCGACAAGCACCTCGCGCGGCTGCGCTTCATCCGGCATTGCCGTTCGCTCGACATCCCGCTGGCGGAGGTGCGCCAGCTGATCGAGTGTGCCGATGCGCCGCGCCAATCGTGCGAGCGGGTCAACAGCTTGCTGGACCAGCACATCGCGCACGTGCAGCGCAGGCTGCAGGCGCTGAAGGTGCTGGAGCGCCAGCTCGTCGCGCTGCGGCGCGAATGCAAGGGCGCGGACGACGAACGCTCCTGCGCCATCCTGGCGTCGTTCATGAGCACGCCCGACCAATCCTAGGCTTGTACCGCAGCGCAGCGCAAGGGCTCCACGGAGCATGCAGGGACAACCGGGGGCGAATGCAGCGGGTTCTGCCTGAGCAGTCGCGCGGCGATGCCGGCTACAGTGCCCCTACCCGAGGAGCAGCAATGGAATCACCGCTTGGCGGCGCCCGCCGCGTAGGCACGAGGGTGGCGCGATGA
>DASWVR010000321.1:0-3704 GCA_036401155.1 Piscinibacter sp.
CACCAGGGCGTTCTTGGTCTCGACGTGGACCACGGTGGACGGCAGCGAGACAAGCGGCGCGAGTCCCGCCGCCGCCAGCAGTTGGATGATCGCCGCCGAGTCGGTGGTCGCCGGCCACACGTTCACCTTGTGCTCGCGCGCTAGCGCGACCGTGGCGTCGGCGCCGATGACTTCGAGCACCGATCCTGCGCCGCCGGTCACGATGGAGATGCGCTGCTGCGTGACCGGCCCGCGCACCAGCACCGCGAAGGCGAAGGGGCCGTCGGGCACACGCAGCGCGATTTCCGCCTCCGGCCCGAGACGCGGCTCCTTGAGCAAGGGCAGGTCGCCGTCCTCGATGCGGAAATCGAAGAAGAGCCGGAACGTGGTGCTCGCACCGACCGCCTCGATGACCTCCACACGCGCCGGCTGAACCAGCGTGGGGTCGGGCAAGCCGTTGGGGAGCACTGCGCAGCCTTGGGGCATGGGAGGTCTCGCTCAGCGTTTGTGCGGAATGTCGAGTTCGCGCAGTTCCGACAGCACCTCGGCCGTCATCGCGTCGTTCATCTCGGCCAGTCGCCAGAAGGCTGCGGGGTCGGCGAGGTAAAGCGCGGCGAGGTGGTCGGCGCGCTCGCCCTGGCGGCGCAGATGGCGGCCGCGCAGCCCCTGCAGCGGCGCCGGCGCCGGCGGCACCACCTCCACCGTGCGGCCGCGCGCATCGACCATCAGCACGGTCGGCAACCCGGCGTAGCGGCTCTTGGGATCGAAAAGCGTCATGACAGCCCCTCGTCCGATGGGTACATCGGCCGATCCCCCGGGGGGATGCGGGCCGGCCCTTCGACGGGGCTCAGGACAGGCTGGGGAGCGGCCCGGCGCTCGGCCCGCAAGATCGATGCGAGATGTCTCATGACTTCTCCTCAGACCGGCAGCATGCCGATGATCGACTCGACCGCGTTGGCGAGGTTGGCGGTGGCCAGCACCTCCTTCTGCCCGCGCGTGAACTTGTAGCAAGCGCGCGCCAGCTCGGCGGCAGCGCCGGTGGCGGGGTCGCCGGTGACCTGCACCAGGTCGTCCAGGTCCAGCACGCGCACGCCGATCGTCGCCTTGGCGCGCGTCGGGTACAGCAGCGGCGAGAACTGCTGCTCCTCGATCGACAGCGAGGTGATGCGCACCGGCACGATGCGCCCGGGACCCCAGAAGAAGAGCACGATCGGCGCGTCGCGCCGTTCCAGCGGTTGAAGAGCCGCGTCCAGCCCGCCGCCCACGCTCAAGCCGCCGGCCGACGCGGAGACCGAGCCGCTGACCGAGCCGAGCAGGCCGCCCAGCAGGCTGTCGCCGGGCGGGTACATCAGCATCTCGATCGCGGCCAGCCGGTCGGCCACGCCGGTGGCCACTGCCACCGGATGCAGCTCGGGTTTCTCGAGCGCGTCGGTGGCGTCGAGCTCCAGCGTCAGCGAGAAGGTCTCGTTCGGGTCATAGGGCTGCGACAGGCTTGCGAGCGTCTCGCCATAGGCCTTGAGCTCGCTTTCGTTGCTGAGCTTGCCTTCGTCGTCGTAGGTCGCGACGACACGCTTGGACGGCGGCTGCCACGGCGTGAGCGAGCGCGTCATCGTGTCGGGGTTGTACTGGAAGACGATGATGTTCGGGATGGGGATGAGCATCGGGGCGCCGAAGTAGATCAGCGCGCCTTTGAGCAGCCACGACGACACTTGCGAGCCCATGTCAGCTGGCCTCCTTGAAACCGAAGCTCGCCGACTGCAGCACGGCGACTTGCTTGCTCAACACGTCGGCCTTGATCGACTGGCCGACCTTGCTCGGCACGTAGCCGGCTTGCGGCTGGTCGCCGGCATAGATGCTGGTGTTCTTGGCTGTCTTGACCAGCGCCTCGTAGTACTCCACTTCGCGGCTATCGATCGCGGCGGCGAGCTTGTCGTTCATCAGGTTGCGCATCCACGTGTAGGTCTTGCACGTGGCAGTGAAGATGGCGCTGCTCAAGTCTTCGGGTGTGACCTCTTTGCCGCTCAGCTTGGGCAAGTCGGCTTCCCTGAAAGGCTTGCCCTGGCGCTTGTTGGCGATGGCCTGCAGCGGCGGCGCCTTGCCCAGCACGAGGTCGGCGAACTCGCCGAGCGCGTCGCGGTAGATGCCGTGGATGGCCGCTCCCTGGCTCGGCGCCTTCACGTCGAGGTCGTCGGCCTTGGGGGACACATGCACGTCGCCAAGGGTGTGCGCATGCACCGACAGCAGGATGGTGGGCATCTCGCCGCCACGCCCGGCCTCGTTGCTCGACACCAGGATGCCGGCATCGCCGTCTGGCTTGGAAGCGATCACGTCGACGCGGTTGCCCGTGCCCTTGACGTTCGGGTACAGCGACAGCGGGTTGGGAAAAGGCTTGTGCTTGTCCTTGGAGTTGACGAAGTACTCGAGCAGCAGGTACTGCACCGTGTGGTGCGAGGCGCGGTCGGTGCCCTTTTGCTGGTCAGCGTTGCCCTTGTCCTTGTACAAGCCCAGGCGCAGTCCGATTTGGCCGTAGTCGACCGTGCCGACCTTCACGCGAGACTGCGCGTCGGGCAAGATGTACTCGGCCCACTTCGGCGCCGCATCGCCCGGCAGGTCGCGGCTCGGCGGCGGGTTGATGTAGGTGTCCATCAAGTCTTTGGCGCGTTTGGCGAACACCAGCACCTTGCTGCCGTTTCGGGTGGCGCTTGTGTAGATGCCGGGGCCGGGCTGCAGGCCTTGCAGCGCGAGGCGTGCCTTGGCCTGGTAGAAGGGCAGCTTGTCGGCGGTGACCTTGGGGAAGCTGTGCGTCATGATGTCCGACCACAGCTTGGCCGTGCCGCCGATCATCGGCAGGTGGAGGTAGTTGAACTTGAGGCGCTTGAAGGGCTGATCGGGGTCTATCGTCTTGCGGTCCTTGCCGTCGGGCCCCTGCTCCTTCTTGGTGTTGAGTTCCACGTCCATCGACACGCCGGTCACACCGAAGAAGAACTCCTCCAGCGCGGTCTCGGTGCGCCCGAGGTTGACGATCCAGAACGTCTCGGTCGTGGCGCTCTTGGTGCCCTTGTCCTTGCGCCGCTGGATCTGCTGCAGGCCCGACATCAGCACGTGCGGCATGCCCGTGTCGAGGTCGGTCTTGCGGTTCTTCACCACGTAGTCGACGAGGTCCTGCGCCGCGACGTCGAAGGGCCCCGCGAACGCCACCGGCGAGCCGGGCTTGCCCACCGTCTTCAGCGCCTCGACCAGCTTGGCTGCGAAGTTCGCCTGCAGCTGCGGCAGCGCCTGCGACATCGCGGCGGGATCGACCTTCTTCTTCAGCGTCTCGGCCGCGCTCTCCTGCAGCTTGCTCGGGTCGCCCAGCTTGTGGAAGAACTTGGCGATGGTGTCGGTGAGCTTGGGCTGCAGTCCCTCGCTGCGCGTTACGCTGCGCGGCGCGCGGGCTGGTTCGCGTGCCGCCTGCGCGAGCGCATCGGCCTGCGCCTCGGCCGCGGCGTCGACGCGCCAGCCTCGTGCTCGGCCGTCCTCGCCGCGCACCGGTTGGCTGGAGTGCGGTGCACCCAGCGGGCGCGGCCCCGTCTGCTGCAGCACATGCGCGAGTTCGTGGTTGAGCACATCGCCGCCCTGCGTGCCGTCGGTGCGCAGCCCGCTGTCGAGGTAGACGTGACTGCCGCTGGTGGCGCCGAGCGCGCCCGACTGACGCAGACCCGCGTCGACGGCCGGCCCGCGGTGCA
>DASWVR010000322.1:0-4778 GCA_036401155.1 Piscinibacter sp.
CTCGAGGTTGATGATGTGGATCTTGTTGCGATGGCCGTAGATGTACGGGGCCATCTTGGGATTCCAGAAGCGCGTTTGGTGCCCGAAATGGACGCCGGCTTCCAGCATTTCACGCATGCTGACTGACATGTGAACTCCAAAGGTTGTGTCTAGAATCCGGCTCGAATCGCAGTGCGATGACTTCTTTCACCGAAGTCGCAACTGCAACACCTTTCAACAGCCGGGTTCGCGATTTGTTCATCCACCGCCGGGAATCTTCAGCGAAGAAGGTCCAGCTCCGGATAAACCCGACGAGTATATCACTGCGATGAACCCCGACATCACCGCGATCCGTGCGGAACTGGCTGCGAAGCGGGTCACCGCCCTGGGCCTGCTCGACGCATCGCTGGACGCCGCCAGCGGCGACGCCAATCGCCACACTTACATCCGCCGATTCGACGCCATGGCCCGAGCGGCGGCGCGCAGCGTGGACCTCCAGCACGCCGCCGGTGCTCCGCTGCCGCCGTTGGCGGGGCTGGCGGTCAGCGTCAAGGATCTGTTCGACGTGCAGGGCCAGACGACGAGCGCCGGCTCGATGGTGCTTGCCGACGCGCCGCCCGCACAAGCCGATTGCGCCGCCGTCGCCCGGCTGCGCAGCGCCGGAGCGGCGCTCACCGGCCACACCAACATGACCGAGTTCGCGTTCTCGGGCGTGGGCATCAACCCGCACCACGGCACGCCGGCCAACGCCGCAACGGCTCGCATCGACTCAACGCCACGGATTCCGGGCGGATCGAGCTCGGGGGCCGCGGTGTCGGTGGCGACCGGGGCCGCCTGGGCGGCACTCGGCTCGGACACCGGGGGGTCGATCCGCATCCCTGCCGCGCTGCACGGCCTGGTCGGATTCAAGAACACCGCCCGGCTGACGCCCACAGCCGGCGCCATCCCGCTGTCGACGACGCTCGACACCGCGTGTGCGATGACACGCTCGGTACGCGACGCCATCGTATTGCACGAAGTGTTGGCCCAGCGGCCGGTGACGAGGAGTCATCGTCCGCTGCGCAGCTTTCGACTGGCCGTGCCGCAGACGACGATGCTCGATGGCCTGGAGGCGCCCGTCGCCGCTGCGTTCGAGCGCAGCCTCGCCACCTTGCGTGCCGCCGGCGCTCAGATCGACGAGATGGCGCTGCGCGAGCTCGCCGAGCTGTCGGTAATCCAGTCCACCGGCGGCTTCTCGGCGGCGGAGAGCTGGTCCTGGCACCGTTCGCTGCTTTCGGGACGCGAGGCGGACTACGACCCGCGCGTCGCGATGCGCATCCGCCGCGGCGAGCGCATGAGTGCTGCCGACTACATCGAGCTGTGCGCCGCGCGCCGCGCCTGGATCGCGCAGATGGAACACGCGCTGCGCGGCGTCGACGCGCTGCTCAGCCCGACGGTGCCGATCGTCGCGCCACCGCTCGCGCAGCTGCAAGCAAGCGACGACGCGTTCTTCGCGGCCAACGCGCTGCTGCTGCGCAACCCGTCGGTCGTCAACATGCTCGATGGCTGCGCGCTGTCGCTGCCTTGCCACGACGAGGGCGGGATGCCCGTCGGCCTGATGGTGTGGGGCGGCGCGATGGCCGACGACATGATGCTCGAGGTGTCGCTTGCCATCGAATCCACGCTCGCCGCGGCGGGCGCCTGAGATGGCCACGCCCGCGTCGCATCGCTGCGGTCGTCCTCCCACGCGGCCAGGCCGCGGCTGATATGCAAGTCGCAGTCATCGGCGCCGGCATCGTCGGCGTCACCACGGCCTACGAGCTGGCACGCGACGGCCACGAAGTCACCGTCTACGAGCGCCGCGGCAGCGTGGCCGCCGAGACGAGCTTCGCCAACGCGGGCATCGTCGCGCCGGGCTATGTCACGCCGTGGGCCGCGCCGGGCATGCGCGGCAAGGTCATCCGATCGCTGTTTCGTCGCCATGCCCCGGTGCATCTGAACCCGCGGCTCGGTGCCGACACGCTCGCGTGGATGTGGAGATGGTGGCGCGCCTGCCGCGACGAGCCCTTTCGCGCCAACCGCAGCAGCATGCAGCGCCTGGCCCTCTTCAGCCGCGATCGCCTGCAGCACCTCAGGCAGCAGCTGCAGCTCGACTACGAACGATCCGACGGGTTCCTGGTGCTGCTGCGCGCGCCTCAGGACCTGGCGCTCGCGCAGCCCGGGCTGGCGCTGCTCGCCGAGCTCGGCATCAAGCACAGCGTGCTCGATGCCAACGATTGCCGCGCCGCCGAACCGGGCCTGAACCCGGACATGGCCTTGCACGCCGGCATCCACCTGCCCGACGACGAGGTCGGCAACTGCCGGCAGTTCGCCCACCTCCTGCGCAGCGAAGCCCAGGCGCTGGGCGTGCGCTTCTGCTTTCACACCGAAGTGCAGCGCCTGGTGCCCGGCGCACGTCCGCAGCTGATGCTGCAGCCGACGGCGCAGAGCGATTCCGATCTGCCGACGACCGGCATCGACGCATCGCGCACCGGCTTTGCGCCGACCGCGCCGCTGCCGCTCGAGGCAAGCACCGAAAGCGCGGACGCCATCGTCGTCTGCGCCGCGCTCGGCAGCGCTGAGCTGCTGGCGCCGCACGGCCTGCGGCTTCCGCTGGCGCCGGTCTACGGCTACTCGGTGACGGCGCCGATGCGCCTCGACGAACACCATCCCGACCGCGGTCCGCGTTCGGCGGTCATGGACGAACGCTACAAGGTCGCGATCAGCCGCCTCGGCTCGCGCGTGCGTGCGGCCGGCTGCGCCGAACTGGGCGGCACGCCGACCGCGTACAACGAAGCTGCCGTTGCGACCTTGTACAAGGTGCTCGACGACTGGTATCCCGGCGTCGCGCGGCTCACGCAGGCACAACGTTGGAAAGGCGCGCGGCCCATGCTGCCGGACGGCCCGCCGGTGCTGGGCGCGAGCGGCATCGCCGGCGTCTGGCTCAATCTCGGGCACGGCTCCAGCGGCTGGGCGCTCGCCTGCGGATCGGCACGTGTGCTGGCTGATCTGCTGGCGCAACGCACGCCGGAAGTGGACACTCGGGGCCTCGGCATCGAACGGCTTCGCCACTGAACAGCTCCAACGCCATGCAGCGCGTCCTGCCTCCGACACGCAGCCTGCCTCTGCTCGGCATCGAACGAACCCGGCAGATCGAAGCGCAGGCAGCAGCCTCTCTGCCGCCCCATGCGCTGATGCAGCGCGCCGGCCGGGCCGTGGCCCGGCTCGGCCTGGCGATCGCGCCCCATGCATCGACGGTATGGATCGCCGCCGGCCCCGGCAACAACGGCGGAGACGGGCTCGATGCGGCCATCCACCTGCGCGCGGCCGGCAAGGACGCGCAGGTCACCCTGCTGGGCGACGCGGCCCGCCTGCCCGCAGACGCTGCCGATGCCCTGCAGCGCGCCCACGCAGCGGGGGTGCCGATCGTCGCGGGCGTGCCCCGCCTGTCGCCACGCGACCTTGCCATCGACGCGCTGCTGGGCATTGGCGCCGCCCGGCCGCCGGACAGTACGCTCGCGGGCTGCATCACCACGCTGAACGGTCTGCCCTGCCCCGTGCTCGCGGTCGACGTGCCCTCGGGGCTGGACGCCGCGCGCGGCCGCGCGCTCGGCGCGCAGTGCGTGGTGGCGCAGCACACGCTGAGTTTGCTGAGCGTCAAGCCGGGACTGTTCACCGGATCGGGCCGCGACCACGCCGGCACGATCTGGTTCGACGATCTCGCCGTCGAGAGCCCATCGGATGCGCCCGACGCCTGGCTCGGCGGTATCGAACTCGGCCAGTTGCCGGCACGAGCCCATGCTCAGCACAAAGGCAGCTTCGGCGACGTCGCCGTGGTCGGCGGCGCGCCCGGCATGGGCGGAGCGGCATTGCTCGCGGCACGCGCCGCCCATGCCGCCGGCGCCGGCCGTGTCTACGTCGACATGCTCGACGAGCACGCCCCGTTGGTGCTCGACTCGGTGCGGCCCGAGCTGATGTTCCGCACAGGCTGGCACCGCAGCGACGAGGCGACCTTGGCGCACAGCACGGTCGTCTGCGGTTGCGGCGGGGGCGACGCCGTGCGCACGCCCCTGCCGCGGCTGCTGAGCGCCGCAGCCCGGCTGGTGCTCGATGCCGACGCCCTGAACGCCATCGCCGCCGACAGTGCGTTGCAGAAGCTGCTGCGCGCGCGGGCCTCGCGCCGGCGCCTCACGATGCTGACACCCCATCCGCTGGAGGCCGCACGCCTGCTGTCCAGCGACACCGCAGGTGTGCAGGGCGACCGGCTGGCAGCCGCCCAGGCGCTCGCGGAGCGCTTCTCATGCGTCGTGCTGCTCAAGGGCTCGGGTTCGGTCATCGCCGCGCCGCAGCGTGCGCCGTGGATCAACTCGAGCGGCAGCGCGGCGCTGGCCAGCGCCGGGACCGGCGACGTGCTGGCGGGCTGGCTGGGCGGCCTATGGGCGCAGCAGCCGGCGGCGGCATCGTCCGTCGACGGTGCGCAGCGGGTGGCTTGTTCGGCCGCCTTCCAGCACGGCCTCGCCGCCGACACCGGCGGCACGCCGGTGACGCGTGCCGGTGACTTGATCGACCGCCTGCACGCCGCGCGCTGAGCGTGTCGCAAGCGAGGATGCAGCCGCATCCTCGCGCGCCCAGCCGACCTCAGCTGCGCCGCGCGGACTTGGCCGACGATTTTCGAGCGGCGGCCTTGGCGGCGCGCACCGGGTGCGCGGTCTTGCCCGAGGCCTTGCGGCCCTGACCCTTGGTCGAGGCCTTCACCGCGCGGTCGGCTTCCTTGACCGATT
>DASWVR010000323.1:0-1521 GCA_036401155.1 Piscinibacter sp.
GCCGCCCCAGCAGCGCATGCGTGGACTTCACCGCCCCCTGCACCCCCTCGTGCCCCAGCTTCAGCCTCAAGGGCAGCGTGTTGATGAACAAACCCAGCACACGCTCCGAACCCTCTCCGCCTTGCATGCGGCCAAACAGCAGCGTGCCGAACACCACGTCGTCACGGCCGCTGATGCGCGACAGCACCTGCGCCCACGCCAGGTGGACCAGGCTGGCGACACTGACGCCGAGCCCGCGAGCGCGCTCGCGCATGTGCTTCACGAGCGCCACATCGACCGGCCGGTCGACTTCGGCGACGTCGGAGCCGTCGCCGTTCACATCAGCCATGCCGAACGGAAGCGTTGGCTCGTCGACGTCGGCCAGCATCTCGCGGAAGAACGCCTCGTGCTGCTCGCGCGGCACGCCCAGCCGCGCCTGCGCCACGAAGTTGCGGAAAGGCAAAGCCTTCGGCAGGCGTGCCTGCTCGCCGAGCAGGTGCGCCTGGATCTCGTGCATCAGCACCTCTTGCGTCGTGTGATCGATCGCGAGATGGTGGAACATCAGCAGAGCGATCCAGCGGTCGTTGGCGGCGTCGTGCGCAGCGACGGCGCGGGTCAGCGGCGCCTGCCGGACGTCGATACGGTGCCGGGACGGTTCGAAACACCCGTGCAGCTGGTCGCCGACCTCGCCCGCCGACCCGTCCAGCTCGATTTCCTCCAGGCGCAGTGGCGCCTCGCGCCAGACCACCTGCACCGGTTCGGGCAGGCCTTCCCAGCACACCGCCGTGCGCAGGATGTCGTGGCGAGCAATCACCGACTGCAGCGCGGCGATGAATCGGTCCAGGAGCGCGCGCGTGTCGAACGCCAGCAGCGCCGGCATCACGTAGACGTCGCTGCCCTGGTCCCTCAGGTGATGGAACAGGATGCCCTCCTGCAGCGGGGCGAGCGGATAGATGTCCTGCACGTTGGCGGCGCCGCCGGGCACCTGCGCGACGATGCGGTCGATCTCCGGCTGCGTGAGGCTCACCAGCGGCAGCATCTGCGGCGTGATCGCCTCGCAGCCTTCGGGGATCAGGTTGGGCGGCACCTGCAGCACCGTGGGGCGCGGCTCGTAGCTGCCTGAGCGGATCAGCTCGATCAGCGCAGGTTTGTTCTCGCGAAGCCGCTCGAGCAGCGCCGCGTCGCCCAGCGCATGCCGCTTGCCCTGGACCACGAGCTCGTCTTCCTTGACGGACAGCACCACGCCCTTGTCGGTCAGGTGCTTGAGCAGGTCGGTGACGGTCATAGAACGATCTCCATGTCTTCGGTGGCCGCGGCAAACTCGGCAAAGGTCGGTGTCGTGAACAGCGCGCGCGCGTCGGCGTGCAAGCCGGCCTGGCGCATGCGCTCGATGACAGTGAGGGCCAGCAGCGAGTGCCCGCCGAGCTCGAAGAAGTCGTCGCGGCGCCCGATGCGCTCGCGCTGCAGCACCTCGGCCCAGATGCGCGCGAGTTCGGTCTCGACCTCGCCTTGCGGCGCTTCGTATTCGTGCTGCGTCCAGGC
>DASWVR010000324.1:0-9380 GCA_036401155.1 Piscinibacter sp.
CAGCATGTAGCGCTTCATGTCGAGCAGCGAGAAACCACGCCGCGCGATGATCTTTTCGCGCTCGCCGGCGCGCTCGCGCTGCCGTCCTGCGCCGAGGCGGCGCCGCCGCAGATGATCAGGGCCGCGGCATGCACGACGGACAACTTGAAGAACGAAGGGGAGGTCATGGTCTATTTGCGCAAGGTGAAGACACCCAGACCGGACTGCACCGCTCGTTGCAGGGCCTCGGACCGGTCGAGCTGTGGGAGCACGGCCTCGGGCCGTATCAGGTCGCTGTCGACCACGCCGAGTTCGCGGTCGGACAGGGAGAGCCTGGCCAGCGTGGTCGGCTGGCTCTTGGGCGGGTAGAGCAGGAACAGCGTGTTGCGGTCCCACAGCTTCGCGAACTCGGCGGTGGAGAACACGACGTGGCCCGCGGACGGATCGGCCACGAACACCTTGCCGTCGCGCACGCCGCGCACCACGACGAAGTGCTTGAAGCCGGCATAGTCGATGGGCACGATGCCGGGCTGCTTCAGGCTCGCCAGGTCCGACATCTCGGCGCGGAAGCCCGCCGCGTCGGCGCCCAGCGTCAGCATGTAGCGCTTCATGTCGAGCAGCGAGAAGCCGCGCCGCGCGATGATCTTCTCGCGCTCGCCGTGCGCGAGCATGCCCTCCATCGCCTGCTGTTCGGTGACCTCGAGTCCGAGGTAGTTGTTCATCACCGTGACGAGCGCGGCCGAGCCGCAGCTGTAGTCGTAAGCCTGGCGCACGATGTTCTGGAACTTGAACTCCGAGTGCGGCTTCATCTGCACCGGCTCGGGTGCTGCGCCCCCGCCCACACGCGCGAGGTTGAGTTCGAACTGGTCGGCCGGCTGCGCCTCGGGCGGAAGCTGGGAGCTGACACCCGAGACGCCGATCATCGCGGCGGCGACGCCGAGCAGGATCATCCACATGGTTCTTCCTCCAGGGTGAAGCCCTATTGATGGCCCCACAGGTAGACGTGCCCGGTCATCGCGCCGGTTCCGTCGAGCAGCAGCTGCCCGTAGCTCGCGCTCGGCGCGATCGGGGCATGCGGATCGGTCTGCGCCGCCAGCGCGCGAAAGCCGAACTGCCTGAAAGCGATGAAGCCGGGCAGGCCGAGGTCGACGTAGTCGCCGCCGCCGTCGGGGCGTGCGCGGACATCGAGCGACAGCGCGAACAAGTCGACCACGCCGGCGAGGTTGTGCAGCACCGCGTAGGTGGTGACGCCGTCGACCTTGAAGCCGAGCGTGAGCCGGCTGTTGCTGGGCACGCCGTTGAGCACGGACGAGTTGAGCTCGAGGTGAACCGCGATGCCGATGCCGTCCTGGCCGCTCACGCCGGCCAGTTCGTCGTCGCTCAACGCCACCGGCGCGGCGGCGGCGGTCGCGGTCGACAGCGCGAGAAGCAGGCCGGCGAGTCGCTTCATCAGAACCCCGGCTTCAGCTTGACGTCGAGGAACTGGATCTGCATCGTGCCGATCCGGCTGGAACCGAGGTCCAGCAGGCCGCCGCCGGGCAGCGACGCGCTCTTGAAGACGATGTTGTCGATGGCCAGTCCGCCGAGCGGTGCGCCTGCCGCGGTGGTGGGCCAGCCGATGGCCAGGTGCAAGGTGGAGCTGCCGTCGGCATCGGTCACCGCGTTGAAGAGTCCGGGCTGGGTCGTCGCGTCGGCGATGGCCCACGGCGTGCCGAGCAGGGCGCCGCCTTCCGAGGCGGCGCCGAGCTTGATGCCTGAGAAGCGCAGCTGTTCGGCGACGCTCGCCGGATCGGCCGCGGCGACGTCGTCGCGGCCGCGCGGGCGCAGCATCAGTTCGCCGATCTCGGCCTGCAGCGCGAGGCCGAAGGCGATGCCTTCGACACCCGGCGTGGCGGGCGTCGTCAGCGTCAGGCTGCCGCCGCGTGTGACGAGGTCTTTCACCACCAGCGCGCCGCCCTGGAAATCGATGCCGTCGGCGTTGACGCCCCAGTCGGCGGCGAACTGCCACTTCAACAGGCCACGGGCGTTGGCCGGCTCGGTCAGCCGGATCACGTCGGCGAGTCCGTCGGCGCGCGGCAGCACGCGCAGCGTGTAGGGGTCGCTGAAGGTCGCGTCGGGATCGTCGGAACGCGACAGCGACAGGTTGCCGAGCCACAGGCTGGCGCCCGACGGGCCGGGCATCGTGTAGGTCAGCGTGAGGCCGCCGCTGAGCGAGAAGTCCTTCAGGTTGAAGGCGAGACCGCTGCCGCTGACGCCGGACAGCTCTTCATCGGAGAGCGACCGCATCGACTGCGCATGGCTCGCGCAGGCGAGCAGCAGCGCGCCGGCTGCACCGATCACGCGCCACGCGGTGCGCGGCGAAGGGGGGGTCCTGCGGGCCATGGCGTCGTCAACCCGGCGGCTTCGGCAAGTTGGGCGGCGGCGGCTGGTTCAGCGCCGGCGCCGACACGCGGTCGCGCCAGTTCATCCAGAAGCCTTCGAGCGCCTTGTCCGGCGCGGCCAGCGCGCCGTTGACGCCGGGGAACTGCACGGCTTGCTTCAGCACCGAGATGAAGAAGTCGCGGCTCGGCCCGTTGGCGTCGCCGGCGGTCAGGCTGCCGAGCTGCGACAGCGTGACGGCGCAGGCGGCTTCGCCGCAGGTGCTGCCGTCCCAGCGTTTGCCGCCGAGCGTGTCGTTGCGCGAGTCGATGACGCCGGCCGCGCCGGCGTCGATCAGCAGCGAGCCGCTGATGGCATTGAGCTGCACGCCGAGGTCGCCCTGCAGGCTGCCGAAGCCCAGGCGCATGCCGATCACTTCGCGCGTGGCGCTGTCGCCGACGTTCTTGTAGACGAACTCGAAATAGGGGTCGCTGATGGCGACGGTGCGCTCCGCTTCGCTGCCGTCGCTGCGGCCGAAGCGCATCAGCCCGATGTCGATGTCCGCTCCGGTGCCGTTGCGCGCGGCGTAGCTGTATTCGCCCAGGCGCACCTGGCTCAGGTTGGCGCTCAGCTGGATGTCGGCGCCCAGCGTGATGCGGGTGAAGTCGAGGCCGTTGAGCTGCGTGTTGCTGAGGTTCAGCAGGGCCTGGCCCGCGACATCGGACAACTGCTCGTCGCTCAGCGGCAGCCCCTGCGCATGGGCCGGCACACCGGCGGCCGCGAGGGCGGCGGCAAGGCAGGCGGCACTTGCGAGGCGAAGCGACATGGTGGCGACTCCGGACGATGCGGCGGCGGGGGCGAGAGGAGGTCGAATGCGAGGCGAGCGGTGACGCTGCGGCAAGGCAACGCCCCGTGCTCGACTCGCGCACGGGGCCGATACAGCGTCACCGAGGCACGTGTTCGACGTGCCGTCACGCTCGGCGGATCAGTGGCCGAACATCCAGACCTTGGTGCCTTGCATGTCGAAGTTGTTGAGCGCGAAGCTGCCGAACGAGGCGCCGCCGTTGCCGGTGGTGATCGAGCCGACGGTAATGCTCGGCGTGATCGAACGCGCGTCGGCGTTGATGGTCGGGAAGGCGAACTGAACGACGTCGCTGCCCGACACGTAGCCGGTGGCGGCGGCGGTGTCGGCGATGATGCCGCCGACCTGTGCCGCGGTCAGTGAGCCGTTGTGCGACATGATCGACGCGGCGGCTGCGCCCTGGAAGGCGGCGCTCGTCAGCACGTCGATGGTCATCACCATCATGCCGTTGATGTCGATGTTGTTGAACGCCACCGAAGCGCCGTCGTCGGTGTACTGGAACGAGCCGATGTTGATATTCAGGTCGGCGATGATGGACACGCCGTCCTGACCGGTGACTTCGCTCAGCTGGTCGTCGCTGATGGCGGTCATGGCGGAGGCCGAGAAGGCCAGCGAAGCGAGGGCCGCAGCGAACGCAGTCTTGATCAATTTCATGCTTGCATCTCCAAGGTTTGGTCTGTCTGTATGGTTGGAATTCGACCGCCGGCGGCACCTCACCCTCCTGAGTCGTGCCCATGTCGGCCCGCCTTCGCGGTGGCTCGTGCGGGCCGGTGGAAGCGTTCGTCAGCGGCGAGGCGCAATGATCGTGACGCGGCGCACGCAATGCACTGACCTCGGGGGCCAAGCTCATGGCCCGACGGACCACTCGTTCGCAGGGGAGGGAAGACCTGTAGAGATGAGATGGCGCGCAGCCTGCGGCGGCGGCCGGCCGCAGGTCGGCCTTGTCAAGCACGCTGGAGCCTCCCTCTCGGAGGGAGGCTGGAGGGAGGCTGGAGGGAGTCGTCGAACGAACCGGAGCCCCCTCGCGGAGGGGGCTGGGGAGCGGTGCGATCAGTCCTGCACTGAAGCCGTCCGCAGGACGCTTCAGTGCAGGATGTCGAACACCGACACTTCGTCCAGATACGAAGCCGGCAGCGTCACCCCGCTGATGTCGTGCTGCAGCCGCGCCTGCGCATGCTTGGAGACGACGACGCAGGGATCGGCGACGAGGTGCGCCAGCACCTCGCGCGGCGCGCGCGCATTGCACGCGACGCGCATGCGCACCAGATCGGATTTGTCGTGCGCCAGCTGCTCGATCGTGTCGTCGCTGATCGACGGCCTCGATGCGATCGCCACGCGCACCTGGATGCGGGGGTGCGACGACAGGTGCGTCAACAGCTCGTGCGGGATGGTGCGGTTGGCCGCGACCCAGACCGCGAGGTCGGGGTAGAGCGTGAGCACGTCCCACCACACCTCGGGCGAGACGGCGCGGGCCGAGACGACACGTGCGAGATCGAGCGGCGACGCCTCCAGCAAGCGCCGGAACTCGTCGGCGCTGGCGAGCGCTGCTTGTCCTCGGTTCAAGGGCACGGCCGCCTCCGCCGCCTCAGTTCGCGCAGCGCATCGTGCTCGGCGAGCGGCCGAACCAACGCTTGCAGGCGCGATAGAAGTTGCTCGGATCCGAGAAGCCGAGCGCGAAGGTGATCTCTGTCGGGCTGAAGTCGCTGTGCGCGAAATAGCGCTGCGCCATCTCGCGGCGCACTTCGTCGACCAGCTCCGCGAAACTCGTGCCTTCTTCGGTCAGGCGGCGCTGCAGCGTGCGTTCGCTCATGCACAGCATCGAGGCCATGGTCTCGCGCCGCGGGTCGCCTTTGGACAAATGTTTCATCAGCGCCTGCCGGACGCGGATGCTGACCGATCCGCCCTGCTGCTCGGCGATCTGCGTGGCGATGCGCTCGCACAGGTCGGCCACGGTCTGGTCGGCGGTGGGGATCGGCAGCGAGAGGTCGCCGATGGCGATCTCGATCATGCAGCTCGGGGCGTTGAAGTGCACCGGGCAGCCGAAGGCGTCGACCCAGCGCTGCGGTTCGGCCGGCGGCGGCGCGGGATGGTGGAAGGCGATCGGCTTCACCGGTCGGCCGGTGACCCAATGGATGCCGTGCAGCAGCACGGTGCAGTAGAAGTCGTAGCGCTGATGCGGCACGGGGCGTCGGCCCGGCGCGATGGTCAGCAGCAGGAAGCAGCGCTCGCCCTCGATCTTCAGGTCGATGGTGGCGGTGGGCGACACCAAGTGCGTGAAGCGCGAGAGCGCCTGCAGCGCGCTTTGCACGTTCGGCGCCGAGAGCACCACGTGCGAGAGCACGCCGAGCGAGTTCAACGGGTGCGTCGGCGGCGTGAGCCCGATGGCCGGGTCGCCGGTCTTCGCCACCGCGAGTTCCCAGGCCCGGCTGAAGCCGTCGGTCAACTCGGCGAGGTCGATCTCCTCGCACGCCGACAAGTCCACGCCCGCCTCGGCGAGCAGGGCATCGACATCCAATCCACGCTGCGCAAAGGCATCCTTCATCGCTTTGCACCAGCCGACATCAGAGATGAGCATTGGTTTCATGGCTGCGCTTCCGTTGTTCCCAGACGCGCGGGCGACCCAAAATAGAACGCCCGTGCACTTTTCCTGGGGTGCGAAAGATAGCTGTCGGCTTGGGGACACCCAACTGGGGTGAACCCGTAGCGTTGCTCTTCGGCACGCCGGCGCCGGACGCGTCGTTGACGCCGCCGGTGGGTGGTCTTCAGACGTGGACGCAGCGAGTGAGCGGGGACTTAGGCAGCCCCACCCATGCTGCGTTGCCCCCTAAGTTGGTGGCGCGGGCACGCCGCCGCAGTTGTCGTATGACTTCGATGGCGAAAGGGGTGGCATGCGGGCGCGCCGGTCGTCGCTTGCTAAGCTTGCCGGCTCTGTCCGACCGTGGATCTTGCGCTACCGATGAACAAGGCATTCACCCGCGAAACCGACGTGCAGGACGACGACGACGGCGACCTCGCATTGCCGGCCTTGCCGCAGGGCGCGAAGAACTACGTCACGCCGGCCGGCTACGCGCGGCTGCGCGAGGAGCTGATGACGCTGCTCGACGTGGAGCGGCCGAAGGTCGTCGAGGTGGTGTCGTGGGCGGCCAAGAACGGTGACCGCTCGGAGAATGGCGACTACCTGTACGGCAAGAAGCGGCTGCGCGAGATCGACCGGCGCATCCGGTTCCTGACCAAGCGGCTCGACGTGGCCGAGGTCGTCGACCCGTCGGTGCACCACGGGCGCGACCAGGTGTTCTTTGGCGCGACCGTGACCTATGTCAATCAGCGCGGGGAGGAACGCACCGTCACGATCAAGGGCATCGACGAATCCGACAGCAGCCGCGGCGAGGTGAGCTGGATCGCGCCGATCTCGCGTGCGCTGCTCAAGGCGAAGGTCGGCGACGAGGTGTCGCTCGTGACCCCGGGCGGGCTGGAGAAGATCGAGGTGGTCGAGGTGGTGTACCCGGCGCCGTCGCACTGAGATCAGCCGAACTCCAACGCGTTGATCCGAATCCCGATCTGCTCGTCCGAATCCCGATCCCTTCATCCGAGTCCCGATCCGTTCGCCCGAATCCCGATCCGCTCATCCGAATCCCGATCCGTTCGTCCTGAGGTATCGAAGGACCCGGCTGAGGTATCGAAGCCGCATTGGCGGGCGACTGGCCCTTCGATCCCTCAGGGCGAACGGGGCGAACAGGGCGAACAGGGCGAACAGGGCGAGCGGTGTGCCCCGGCCCGCGTTGTGCTCAGCGCCGCAGCACCGCAAGCCACGCGCGCTGTTCGTCGGTCAATGCATCCTCGGGCGTCATCAGCGCATGCTGCAAGGCGCCGCGAATCTCGGGCTCCTCGGGCGGCAGCGGCGTCTTCAGCACCGCGTCGAGCAGCGCCTTCGCGCGCTCCAGGCTGCGCCCGTAGAGCTCGAAGATCGACGCCACCGTGACGTGCTGGCTCGGGTCGTCCTTCCAGCAGTCGTAGTCGGTGACGATGCCCACCGTCGCGTAGGCCATCTGCGCTTCTCGCGCGAGGAAGACTTCCGGCACGTTGGTCATGCCGACGAGATGGCAGCCGTTGCGCTGCATCATCAGGCTCTCGGCGCGGGTGCCCAGGCGCGGCCCTTCGACACACGCATAGGTCACGTCGCGGTGCAGCGTGATGCCTTGCGCCGCTGCAACGCCGGCCACCCAGTCGATCATCGCCGCGCTCACCGGCCGTGCGGTCGAGATGTGCGCCGCGACGCCGCGGCCGAAGAAGCTGCGTTCGCGCGCGCCGCGGGTCCAGTCGACGTACTGGTCGGGCATCGCGAAATGCCCCGGCGCGATCTGCTCGGCCAGGCTGCCGACGGCAGAGAAGCCGAGGATGCGCGTGGCGCCCGCGGCCTTCAGCGCGTAGACGTTGGCGCGGTAGTTCACCTCGTGCGGCAGCAGCCGGTGGCCGCTGCCGTGGCGGGCGAGAAACAGCAGCGGCTGCCCGTGCAGGTGGCCGCGCACGATCGCGCCCGACGGCTCGCCGAAGGGGGTCGGGCCGCCGAGGCGCTCGTCGATGACCATGCCCGCCAGTTCGTAGATCCCGGTACCGCCGATGATCGCCAGCATGTGTGTGCTCCGTTGAGAATGGGCCGAGGTCAGCAGCAGGGCGTGGCGCTGCCCGCCGCCGCGCTGCCGTCGAAGGGCAGCGCGCCGCCGCAGCCTTCGAACAAGCCGAAGTGTCGGCTGAAATCGCCGATGGAGTCGAAGTGTGCCGCGAAGCGCGTGTCGTGCAGCATGCGCCAGGTGTTGCCGCAGACTGTGAACACCCGGCCGGATTCGATGGCGTGGTGTTTGTCGAGGACGAAGCAGTCGGCTTCCTGGACGATGTCCTGCATGGGTTGAGGTACTCTACTTCGCGTGGTTTGTTTGCTTCGCATGGATCCCGACTTTCGTCGGGATGACGTCCTCAGCGATGATGGCGTCCGCAGGGTTGGCGTCCTCAGTGATCGCCATCGCGGCAAACGCCGGGCGCCACGAATGGCAGCGGCCCGCTGGCCAACCATGCGGCGGGAAGCCCGGCCAGGTCGGCCGGTTCGTCGATGTCGGCCAGCGGCGCGAGTTCGACATGACGCAGACCAAGGCGGGCGAGCCGCTCGCG
The DNA here is from genome assembly GCA_036401155.1 of Piscinibacter sp. GTDB lineage: Bacteria > Pseudomonadota > Gammaproteobacteria > Burkholderiales > Burkholderiaceae_C > Albitalea. The sequence goes on from DASWVR010000324.1 coordinate 8,363, forward strand.
TGTGTGCTGCATCACCTCGGGGGTGCTCCAGGTCATCTGCTCGAAGAGGTCCGGCGCCGGCCGGCGCAGGCCGACGAGCGTGTAGCCGCCGTCGAGCGCGGGTCCGAAGACGGCGTCGTGGGTGCGCAGCGCGTCGGCAGCGCTGCGCAGATAGGTGGCATTGAGCCCCGGGATGTCGGCGCCGATCAGCAGGCAACGTTCGAACTCGGCGAGGCGGTGTGCCAGCGCACGCGCCATGCGTGCGCCGAGGTCGCCGTCGCCCTGAGGCGTCAGCAGCAGGGCATGTTGCTTTGCCAGCCGCACGAAGGCGGCGTGGTTCACGTCGGGCGTGCAGCACAGCCCGACCGGGCCGGTGCCGGCCGCCACCGCCTGCTCGACGGCGTGCTCGAGCAGCCGCGCCGCCAGCGCGGCGGCCCCTTCGGCGCCAAGGGCAGGGATCAGCCGTGTCTTGGCGAAGCCGGCCACCGGCGCTTTGGCCATCACGACGATGGGGCAGGCGGGGTTCATCGGTAGGCCTTCGCCAGGCGCTCGGCGGGCGTGCCGAGCCAGTACAGCAGGCGCAGCCGCCACATCAGCCAGATCGTGCGCCAGACGCCGAAACGCTCCCAGCGCCGCCCGGAGGTGGTCACCGGCGGGCGCAGGCAGGCCGGACGTGCTAGCCGCCGCAATCGAAGCGACAGCTCGATGTCTTCCATCAGCGGCTGGTCGGGAAATCCGCCGACACGCTCGAAGGTGTCGCGGCGAACGAACATCGCCTGGTCGCCGGTGGCGATGCCGCTCCAGCGCGAACGCCGGTTCATCAGTGCCGCGATCAGCGGGAACATCGCCGACGCGCCGGCGATCGAGACGTCGAAGCGGCCCCACAGCGCGCCGCCGTCGATCGCCTCGCCGATGGCCGCCAGCGCCCCCTCGGGCAGCGCCGTGTCCGCGTGCAGGAAGAGCAGCACCTCGCCGCGCGCTTGTGCCGCGCCGGCGTTCATCTGGCGCGCGCGACCGCGCGGCGCGCGCAGCAGCCGGT
>DASWVR010000325.1:0-5135 GCA_036401155.1 Piscinibacter sp.
CGCTGTCGGCGCGCGGCCGGCTGATTGCCGACACGGCCCTGCGCTGGCGCCCGCCGACCACCGAGGCGATCGCCTTTCGCATCGGCGCCCCGGCAATCGATGCCTTCCCGTTCGACGTGTGGGATCGCCTCGCCCGCCGCACGTCGGCGCCGCAGCGGCGCGCCGGCGCGCAGTACATCGACCCGGCCGGCCACGGGCCCCTGCGCGAGGCGATCGCGCAATGGCTGATGGTGTCGCGCGGCATCCGCTGCGAGGCGGCGCAGGTGCTCGTGACCTCGGGCTCGCAGCAGGCGATCGACCTCATCGGCCGCCTGCTGCTGGACGTCGGCGACGAGGTGATGGTCGAGGATCCCGGCTACCCTGGCATCCGCGCCTGCCTGCTCGGCCACGGCGCGCAGGTGCGGGCGGTGCCGGTGGATGCGCAAGGCCTGTGCATCGCCGAGGGCGCCGCGCGCTGGCCCGGCGCGCGCATGGCGGTCGTCACGCCCAGCCACCAGTTCCCGCTCGGGGTGCGCATGAGCCTGGTGCGCCGCCTCGCGCTGCTCGACTGGGCGCGGGCCCAGCGGGCCTGGGTGATCGAGGACGACTACGACGGCGAGTTCCAGTACGGCGCACACCGCATCCCGGCGCTGCGCAGCCTGTCGGACGACGAGCGCGTGCTGTATGTCGGCACCTTCTCGAAGACGCTGCATCCGGGGCTGCGCCTGGGCTTCATCGTGCTGCCGCCGGCCCTGGCCGACGCCTTCGCCAGCGCCAAGGCGCTGAGCGACCGCCACAGCCCGACCGCCGAGCAGGACGTGCTGGCGCGCTTCATCCTCGACGGCCACCTGCTGCGGCACCTGCGCCGCATGCGCGAGCTGTATGCGCAGCGCCAGCAGGTCGTGATCGAGGCGCTCGCGCGTGCCGGGCTGCCGCTCGCGGCGAGCGAACACGGCATGCACCTGGTGCACCAGCTGCCGCCCGGCTGCGCCGACCTGCCGCTCGCGCGCAGCGCGCTCGAGGCGGGCGTGTTCGTCGCCCCGCTGTCGCGTTATGCGATCGAGTCGCAGCGCACGGGCTGGCTGTTCGGCTATGCGGGCTACGAGCCGGCCGCGTTGCGTGCGGCGGCGAAGAAGCTCTCACCGCTGCTGCGGCGCTCCTGACAAACAACCGTCGGGCACACCGACCCCGTTCGTCAGGCATCGAAGGATGAACGCGCTCAGCCGCGCGGATGATGCTGCGCGTGCAGCGTGCGCAGCCGCTCGCGCGCCACATGCGTGTAGATGGTGGTCGTCGAGATGTCGGCATGCCCGAGCAGCATCTGCACCGCGCGCAGGTCGGCGCCGTGGTTCAGCAGGTGCGTGGCGAAGGCGTGGCGCAAGGTGTGCGGCGACAGCGGCACCGTCACGCCGCCGCGCAGCGCATGCGCCTTGATCAGCTTCCAGAACATCTGGCGTGACATCGGGCCGCCGCGCGCGGTCACGAAGAGGGCGTCGCTGCTTTGCCCGCCGAGGATCGGGCCGCGTGCCTCGGCGAGGTAGCGGCGCAGCCAGGCGTGCGCCTCCTCGCCGAAGGGCACCAGGCGTTCCTTGCTGCCCTTGCCGGTGGTGCGCAGCGCGCCGTCGGCGAGGCTCACGTGCACCGTCTTCAGACCCACCAGCTCGCTCACCCGCAGGCCGCTCGCGTACATCAGCTCGAGCATGGTGCGGTCGCGCAGGCCCAGGGGCGTGTCGGTATCGGGCGCCGCCAGCAACGCCTCCACCTGCGCCTCGCTGAGGGTCTTGGGCACACGCAGCGGCTGCTTCGCCGTCAGCAGTTTCAGGCTCGGGTCGGCCGTCATGAGCCGCTCGCGGATGGCCCAGCGGAAGTAGCGCTTGAACACCGTGAGCCGCCGGTTGCTGCTGGCCGGCTTGCTGCCGGCGTGGCGAGCGACTGCGTAGGCGCGCAGGTCGGCCTCGCTGCTGGCGTCGAGCGACCTGCCCTCGCTGCGCGCGAGCCACTGCGCGTACAGCGTCAGGTCGCGGCGGTAGGCGGCCAGCGTGTTGGCCGCGAGTCCGTCCTCGATCCACAGCGCATCGATGAAGCGGTCGATCGAGTCCTGGCTGGCTTGAAGGGCGGGCATCGGAAAGGAGCACGGGAATACCAAACCCGTTCGGGCTGAGCTTGTCGAAGCCCCGTGAGCATGCCACCGGCCCTTCGACAGGCTCAGGGCGAACGGGATGACTGAACCGAGCCTTGAGCGGGCGCCCTCATTGTGCGGCCTCGGAGCCGCTCATGACACCGTTCAATCGAGCTTGAGCTTCTGCTTGGCCACGACGTCCTTGTAGACCTCGAACTCGGCCTTGACCTGCGCGGTGAACTGCTCCGGCGTGTTGGCGACGATCAGCGAGCCGGTGTCCTCGATGCGCTTCTTCACCGCCGGGTCTTCCAGCGTCTTCTTGACAGCGGCGTAGATCTTGTCGACCACCTCCTTCGGCATGCCCTTGGGCCCCTGGATGCCGTAGTAGGCCATGCGGTTCACCGGCTCCAGTCCGACCTCCTTGAAGGTCGGCACGTTGGGCAGTTGCGGCACGCGGTTCGGGGCGGCGACCACCAGCGGGATCAGCCGGCCGTCCTTGATGAAGGGCAGCGCCGACGGCAGGTTGTCGAAGATGATCGGCACCTGCCCGGCCACCGTGTCGTTGAGCGCCGGACCCGCGCCACGGTACGGGATGTGGGTGACGAAGGTGTTCGACAGGTTCTTGAACAGCTCCATCTGCAGGTGGCCGATGCCGCCGGTGCCGGAACTGGCGTAGGAATGCTTGCCCGGGTTCTTCTTCAGCTCGGCGAGGAACGCCTTGTAGTCCTTGGCCGGGAACGACGGATGCACCGCGATCACGTTCGGCGTCGCCGCGACGTTGGTGATGGCGGTGAAGTCGCTCAGCGGGTTGTAGGCGATCTTCGGGTTGATCGCCGGGTTGGCCGCGGTGGTCGAGACCGTCGCCATGCCCAGCGTGTGGCCATCGGCGGCCGCACGCACGATCTCCGTCGCGCCGATCGAGCCGCCGCCGCCCGCCTTGTTCTCGACCACGACCGTCTGGCCGAGCGTCTGGCCCATCTTGTCGGAGATGACACGCGCCACGATGTCGGTGGTGCCGCCCGGCGCGAACGGCACGATGAGGCGGATCGGCTTGTTCGGATAGGCCGCCTGGGCCGACGCGGCGCCGGTGGCCGCCATCGAGGCGGCGGCCACCAGGGCGGTGATGATCGTTCTGCGTTGCATGGGTTCTCCTTGGGGCGCTGATGAAGGGAGTGCCACCGCAGTGACAGGAACGCAGATGGTGCCGACGCGGCCGACCTTCGCGATTGTGGGAACTACCGACCGGCCCCCGTGCTTTCCCGAGCATCGCCCGGCCGCTGCGCGAGCGCCCACTCGATGTGCTCGCGCACCAGCGGCGTGGCCGTGGCGAGCGCACCACGCAGCGCCGTCTCGATGGCCGGCGAGCCGCCCGCGCGCAGCGCGTTGCCCATCGCGACCGCGAGGTTGCGCCGCCAGCTCTGATGGCCGATGCGGCGGATCGCGCTGCCCTCGGTGCGTCGCAGGAACTCCGCCTCGTCCCAGCCCCACAGCGCGAGCAGCGTCGCCTGGCCGAGCGGCTGGCGTCCGTCGAAATCGGGCAGCGGGCTGCGCTGCGCGAACTTGTTCCACGGGCACACGAGCTGGCAGTCGTCGCAGCCGTAGATGCGGTTGCCGATCGCCGCGCGGAACTCGATCGGGATCGGGCCCGCCTGCTCGATCGTCAGATACGAGATGCAACGCCGCGCATCGAGCCGGTAAGGCGCCACGATGGCCTGGGTCGGACACACGTCGATGCAGGCGCTGCAGCTGCCGCAGTGCGGCTCGGCAGGCGGGGTCACCGGCAGCGCGAGGTCGACATAGATCTCGCCGAGGAAGAACATCGAGCCGGCTTCGCGGTGCAGCGTCAAGGTGTGCTTGCCGCGCCAGCCGATGCCGCTGCGCGAGGCGAGCTCCACCTCGAGCACCGGCGCGGAGTCGGTGAATACCCGGTGGCCGAACGGGCCGATCGCCTCGGCCAGCCGGTCTGAGAGCTTTTGCAGCCGGTTGCGCAAGACTTTGTGATAGTCGCGGCCGCGCGCATAGATCGAGACACTCGCCTGTTGCGGATCGTTCAGGCGGGCCAATTCGATCGCCTGCCAGCCTGCGGGCGTGTCGCGCGGCAGGTAGTCCATGCGCGCGGTGATCACCCGCACGGTCCCCGGGACGAGCTCGGCCGGGCGCGCTCGCTTCAATCCATGCTGGGCCATGTAATCCATCGAGCCGTGAAAGCCGTTGTGCAACCACTGCAACAAGCCGGGCTCGGCACTTGCCAAGTCCACATCGGCCACACCGATCTGGGAAAATCCGAGCGCCGCAGCCCATTCACGCAGTTGCGCAAGCAACGCCAACTCGTCCACGCCTTGAGCACCGGTCATTCATCGATTCTAGGAACTGCCAGTCAGGCGTGGCCTGATGAGGCCGCCTGCGCCGCGGGCGCGCAGCGGCTGGCGGCGCACCCCGGCATTCGGCACGCCTTCATCGAGCTGCACGGCACGCTGGGGGCCGGCAAGACGACTTTCGTTCGCCACCTGCTGCACGCCCTCGGCGTGCAGGGGCGGGTCAAGAGCCCCACCTACGCGGTGATGGAGCCCTACGAATTGCCCGGGTTCACCGCCTGGCACTTCGACTTCTACCGCTTCAACGACCCGCAGGAATGGGAGGACGCGGGCTTCCGCGACGTCTTTGCCGCTCCCGGCCTCAAGCTGGCCGAGTGGCCCGAAAAGGCAGCGGGCCTGCTGCCGACACCCGACCTGCGCATCGCGATCGCCCTCGGCGAAGGCGACCGCCGCCACGTGAGCCTCGCGGCGCTGACGCCGCTGGGGCGGGAGCTGCTCTCGTGACGGGCCGCCGCGGAGGGTCGCCCGCCGTACCCGGCGAGCGGGGTGTCGTCATCACACGCAGAGATGCGCTGCGCTCGATGGGCTCGCTGGTGCTGCTGCTCGGCGCGCGCGACATCGCGTTCGGCGCCAGCATCGTGGCCGTGCGCGTCTGGCCGGCCGACGACTACACCCGCGTGACCATCGAGTCCGATGCGGCGCTGTCGGCCAAGCATTTCATG
>DASWVR010000326.1:0-4544 GCA_036401155.1 Piscinibacter sp.
GGCGCCGAAGCGGCCGGCGAGCGCGCGCCGTGTGCTGGTGGCCGGCGGCGCCGGCGCGCTCGGCGCCGCCGTGCTGGAGCGCTTGCTTGCCAGCCGCAGCTTCGCGCAGGTCGGCGTGCTGGTGACGCAGCCGCTGAATGCCGCCTTGCGCGGGCTCGTCACGATGCCGAGCGCGGAACTCGATGCGCCTTCGGAGGGGCTTGGCGAGGACACCGCAGTGATCGTGTTCGACCGCGACCGGCACGCCAACGGACGCGAGCAGGCCTTCCTGCGGCCGCGGCCGGCCGACCTGCCTGGCCTGGCAGGAGCGTTGCGGGCGCGTGGTGTGCGCGACCTCGTGGTCGTGCTGCCGCATGCGCCCGCGACGCTGCCCGAGGCGCTCAAACAGGGCCTTGCCAACCTCGACGAACAGGCGGTCGCTGCGCTCGGATTCGAGCACCTCGTGTTCGTGCGCCCGTCCCAGGCCGCGCCCGGGGCACGCTCGGGCCGTCCCCTGCAGCGCGTGGCCGACTGGGTGTTGTCGCAGCTGCAGCTGATGATCCCGCAGCGTGACAAGCCGGTGCGCGCCGGCAACGTGGCGCAGTTCTCCGCCCAGCTGGCGGTTCAGCTCCCCGGTTCACCGGCGGGCACGCGCGTCGTGCCGCCCGAGCTGGTGTGGGAGGCCGCGCAGAGCAGCGATCTGCCCGGCCTGGTGCACGACTGGCTGCACGGCCGTGCCGTCGCCGAGTCGCCCGTGCAGACGATGCGCTTGTGAGGCGAGCGGGCGGTCCCCTGGCGGCGAACGCGCAGGTGCGGCGCGCTGATACGCGTCACATCGCCCGCGCCACGGTGATCGCCTGCCACGGCCCGGTCGACTGTCCCAGCTGCGCGGCCCAGAACCAGCTCGAGGTGTCGGTGAACGCCTGGCCGTCGGCGCCGACGATGCGTTCGCACACCCGCAGCCGCTGCCCGTCGCGCTCGGCGGCGAAGCAGCGCCACAGCCGTTGCTGCGCATCGTTTTCGAGCCGTGCCTGCGTGATGCGGTAGCCGAGGCCGCGGTAGCAGTCGGCGGCGGGGTGCAGCATGCGCGTGGGCCGATGGACCTCCCGCCACACCAGCACCTGTTCGCCGTCGGTCAGGCGCGCGATGCGGCCCGGGAAACGTGCCGCGAACCGCTGCTCGACCTCGCTCAGCGCGAGCGGGCGCAAAGTCTGGCCCTGCCATGTGCTCGGCCATTCCGCCGTGCCGGTCGGCGCGGAAGCTGGCTCGCCGCGCGACAGCGCCAGCGGCGCCAAGGAACATGACACCAAGACGCAGGTCCACGCCAGCTTGATGGTGGCGGACGACGAACGCTCAACGCGTGTCATCGCGTTCGCTGCGCATCAGCGCCACGACGGCGCCGCACACCATGGCGAGCACCAGCAGCCCGATGAACTCGTGAACCGCCTGCGGCACCGCGGCCTGCCGCGCCTCGATCAGCACCAGCACGCTGTTGCGCAGCACGTTGCCGGCCAGCACGACGAGCCCCACCCACGGCAGCCGAGTCAGAAAGCGGCGGTCGCCGAGGCCGCTGAAGGCGGCCACGGCGCAGGCCGTGAAGTACGCCATCCACACCATCTGCACCCCCGAGCACGGGGCGTCGACGATGACCATCCGGCCTTCGACGGTCATCGTGCCGCCGCTGCGCAGCGCCGCCACGCCGCCGAACTGCAGCGCCCAGGTGCTGAGCTGCGCGGTCAGCACGCGCAACGGGTAGCCGGCATAGAACTGCAGCGACGAGACCAGCGGCAAGGCGAGCACCGCGAGCCCGACCAGCGGCGCGCTGGCGCGGCCCGCCGGCATGAAGGCGTGCAGCCCGCACACCAGCGCCAGCGCGGCAAAGAGGGCACCGACCAGGGGCGGTGCGACGAACACGCCGACCGTGGCCGCGAGGCTCAGCAGCAACGCCGCGGCGAGCCAGCCGGGGCGCGGGCTGCCGCGCAGGTCGGGCGCGAGCCGCGCGATGAACCACAGCAGGGCGGCCAACGCGGCGACACCCAGCGGATCGTCCGAGCCGTCGGCGACACGTGCGGCGGCCCAGCGCCAGTGTGTCCACAAGGCGGCGGCCTGCAGCGCCAGCCAGGCGAGCGGCGGCACGGCCTCGATGCGCTGCTGCCAGCGTCCGGCCGGGCTGGTGGCGATGACCTGTTCCATCGCGGCCTCAGCGGCGCCGACGCGACAGCACGGTCGCGATCACGATGCCGATCACCAGCAGCAAGGCGACCCAGGCGGCCGGCTCCGGCGTGCTCGGCACCGGCGAGCCGATCGCCAGCGCGCTCACGCCCTGCGGCAGCGCCGACGGCTGATCGACCGTGGCGGCGAGCGCGGGGTTGCTGTTGCGCACCCGCTGGTCGACCGCGATGAAGCTGGTGTAATGCGTGAGCAGGCTGTATTTGAGGCCGAGGGCGGTGATGGCTTCCTTGTGCGCCGTGCCGCCTTCGAGCGCCTCCTGGTCGGTGAGGTCCGCGATGCGCTGCCGCGCCCACAGGTGGCGCAGGGCCGGTACGGTCCGGTTCTCGGCGCCGGACAGGTCGATCTCGTTGCGGTACGCGCCTTGTGCGCTGCGGCCCTCGACCACCAGCCTGCCGCGCGCCGGGTGCGCGTCATCGCCGCGCCACTTGCCGAACAGCAGCACCGGCCGGCCGCCGAGCACGTCGGGCAGCTGGGCCGGCAGCACGTCGTACACGTCCAGTCCCTCGAATCGCGCTTTCACCTGCGTCAGCACCGGCGACTCGATCATGCGGCGCAGTCGCTCGGCCTGGGCAGCGGCCTCGGTGGGCCGGGTGACGATGAAGGCCTCGCCCTGGCCGGCGCGTGCGATGCCTTCGATCAGGTGGCGGTTGACGCTGCTGCCGATGCCGAAGGCGAACACATTGGTCTGGTCGAGGTTGCGGCGCACCAGCTGGAAGACCTCGTTCTCCACCGTCACGAAGCCGTCGGTCACCACGATCACGCTGCGCGACACGTCAGGCGCCTTCGGCAACGCGGCGATCCGTCTCAGCGCCGGCACGATCTCGGTGCTGCCGCCGCCGCCCATCTCGCCGATCGTGCGCAGCGCCTGGTCGATGTTGGCGCGGGTGGCCGGCACCGAGCTCGGCGCCAGCATGCGGCTGCTGCCGGCGAACAGCATCACGTTGAAGGTGTCGCTCGGGCGCAGGCCGCCGATCAGCTGCTGCAGCAGCGCTTTCGCCGTGTCCAGCGGGTAGCCGTGCATGGAGCCCGAGATGTCGACCACGAAGATGTAGTCGCGCGGGCTGATCAGGCGCGCCGGCACCGCCGCCGGCGGCTCGACGAGCGCGAGGAAGAAGTTCTCCTGCTCGCCGCGGTACAGCATCAGGCCGCTTTCGATGCGGTCGCCGGCCAGCCGGTAGTTCAGGACGAAGTCGCGGTTGGCCGCCGGCGCCTCGGCCAGCGGGTCGAGCATCACCCGCGCCTGCGTGGTGCCCACACCGTCGACCACGACATCGTGCGAAGGCGAGTCGATTTCCTTGAGCGCGACCGGCGCGTCGAGCGTGAGCCTGAGTTCGAACGCGGCGGGGGGCGCGGCCCCCGGTTGCAGATGCGGTGTCGCGACCCAGCGCTCGCGCGCTGCGGCGCCCTGCGGGCTGTTGTAGCGCGGGCCGACGACGGTCGGGAAGACGAAGCCATAGCGCGCGTCCTGCGGCGTCAGCAGCTCGGTGTAGCGCAGCTCCACGGCGACATCGTCGCCGGGCAGGATGTTGGCGACGTTCATCTCGAACACGTTGGGCAGCTTCTGTTCGAGCAGCGCGCTCGTCTTGCCCTGCGCCTTCGCGTGTTCGTACTCGATGCGTGCCTGCTGTTTCTCCTTGATGCGCGCGCTGAGCAGCCGGTCGGCGAGGCGGACGTTCATCGCATGCACGGCGGCGCGTGTCGAGCCCGGGAAGACGTAGCGCGCCTCGATCGCGCGCTGGCCTTCGTTGCGGTAGTGCTGCGTCACCGTCACGTCGGCGATCACCCCGGCGATGCGCACGTCGACGCGTGTCGACTTCAGCGGCAGGCGGTCGACGGCCGGGTCGGCGCTGTCGACCCAGAAGTACGGACTCTCGGCGGCCGCAGCCTCGGCGTCGTCGGCCTGCGTCGGCGGGCTGACGAGCATCAGCAGCGTCGCCAGCAGCGACAGCACGATGCACCACAGCACCCGGCCGGTGGCGCTGAGCGGGCGCAAGGGATGGCGGAACAAGGACATGGCGGGACTCCCGGGTCGCGCCGCGGGTGCGGCATGGACGGCAGGATGCGAGCCGCAGGCGAAGCGAGTAGGAAGCGAACGCGAAGACGCCGCGGCCGGATGTGAAGTCCGTGTGAAGTGCGCTGCAGCTCGGCGCGGCTTGGCGCCGATGCTGTTCAGTCAAGCGCCACACCACACCCCCGTTCGGGCTGAGGTTCTATGGTTTTCGTCAAGCCCGCTCAAGCGGCAGCGAGGCTCCCCGGGTTGAAGGAAGTGTTGGTCTTGAACAGCGCGAAGGTCACACGCACGAGGCGGCGTGCCAAGGCGTTGAGCGCGGCCA
>DASWVR010000327.1:0-6076 GCA_036401155.1 Piscinibacter sp.
CATGGTCACACGCAGGCGTTGCGCGGCACCACTGGCTGCAGCGGCGGCCGCCTGCACGCCGTCGTCGAGCTGCGCCAGCGCCGGCACCACGCTGCGCAGCAGCGCCTCGCCGGCGGGGTTGAGCACGACGCGCCGGCCGCGCCGCTCGAACAGCTCGAAGCCGAGCTGCTCCTCGAGCCCGCGGATCTGCTGGCTCACCGCGCTGTGGGTCAGGTGCAGCGTGTCGGCTGCCGCGCGCAGGTTCTGCAACTGCGCCACGGCACGGAAGGCGGGCAGGGCGTGCAAGGGAAGTCGGGCCATGCTGGTAAGCATAGCTGACCAATGTGGCCAGAACAAGTCGCTTCCACCCCGGTGATTGGGCTCATATGCTTACCAGCATCGACGTTCACCCCTCAGGAGACCCGCCATGAACACCGCCTGCTGCCCCACCACGATCCCCCTCACGCGCCCGTTGCACCAGCGGCTGCTCGATGCCGCCGCAGACGGCCTGCACAGCCTGCGCCGCGAATGGCAGCGCCACGCCGAGGAGCGCCGCCTCGAGCGCGAACTCGATGCGATGGCGGACATGAACGAACTGCTGCTGCGCGACATCGGCGCCCCCGAGTGGCTGATCGCACGCGCCGGCGAGCGCCGCGAGATGGAGCGCCAGGAGTTGCGCCAGCTGCACCAATGGCAGCGCAACTTCTGACGTTGCCCGAGCCGGTCGCAGCCGCTCAGAGCCGATTCAGCGACATGCCCGCCGTGCTGCGCAGCCGCTCGATCAGCTTGGGCGCGATCTGCGCCAGCGGCAGCACCTCGTGGGCCGCGCCGGCGGCGATCGCCTCGCGCGGCATGCCGAAGACGACGCAGCTCGCTTCGTCCTGCACCACGTTGTAGCTGCCGGCGTCGCGCATCTCCTTCATCGCCTTCGCGCCGTCGGCGCCCATGCCGGTGAGCATCAGCGCGAGCGCGTTCGGGCCCACCACGCGCGCGGCCGACTTGAACAGCACCTCGACCGACGGCTTGTGCCGGTTGACCGGTTCGCCGTCCTGCACGCGGGCGACGTAGTTGGCGCCGCTGCGCTCGACGCTCAGGTGGAAGCCGCCCGGCGCGATGTAGGCGTGCCCGGGAAGAATGCGGTCGCCGTCGCGCGCTTCGGCGACGCGGATCTTGCACAGCCCGTCCAGCCGCGCCGCGTAGCTGCGCGTGAAGCCGGGCGGCATGTGCTGCGTGATCACGACCGCCGGCGAGTCCGGCGGCAGGTGGGTCAGCACCTCCTTGGTCGCCTCGGTGCCGCCGGTGGAGGCGCCGATGAAGATGATCTTTTCCGTCGACAGGCGGCCGATCGGGGCCACCGGCGCAGGCTGGGGCGCGACGCTGCCGTCGGCCTGCGTCTCTCCCGGAACCGGGCTCAGGTGCAGGCGGCGCAGGTGCGCCTTGGCGGCGATGCGAACCTTGTCGGTGATGTCCTGCGCCAGCAGGCGCAGGCCGTCGGCGACGCCGATCTTCGGCTTGGCGACGAAGTCCACCGCGCCGAGTTCCAGCGCACGCAGCGTCACGTCGGCGCCGCGCTCGGTCAGCGTCGACACCATCACCACCGGCATCGGCCGCAGGCGCATCAGCTTGCTGAGGAAATCGATGCCGTCCATGCGCGGCATCTCGACGTCCAGCGTGATCACGTCGGGGTTCAGCGTGCGGATCATCTCCCGCGCGGCGTAGGGGTCGCTCGCTGCGCCCACGCACTGCATGTCGGGCTGCCGGTTGATGATCTCGGTGAGCAAGCTGCGCACCAGCGCCGAATCGTCGACCACGACCACCCGCGTTCTCTGGTTGTTCTTCATGTCGTCTCTCGCGCCCATGCTCATCCCCTCAGAACAGGTCGACCGACCCGCCGCCCGTGCGGGCCGGCACCGCGCGCTGCGCCGCGGCCCGCTCCTGCGCCAGCAGCGCCTCGGCGTTGGACGGCGCCAGCCGCTTGACCATCGCCTTGCCGCTGGCCGGCAGGAAACAAACCTTGCGCGGGTAGATGTCCATCACGTCCTTGGACAGGATCGGGATGCGCTCGGTGCGCAGGTACTCGACCACGAAGTTGGTGTTGCGCTCGCCGACGTTGAGCGTGTTCATGCCGCTGATCACCTGGCCGCCGCCGAAGACCTTGGCCTCCATGCTGCCGCGCGAGGCGCCGCGCTTCATCATCTCGTTGATCAGCAGCTCCATCGCGTACGAACCGTAGCGCCCGCTGTCGTTGTGGGCACCCTGGCCCGTGCCCTCGGGCAGCATGAAGTGGTTCATCCCGCCGACGCGCGCGTTGCGGTCCCACAGGCAGGCGGCGATGCACGAACCGAGCGTGGTCATGATCAGGATGTCTTCGTGGTGCACGAAGTACTCGCCCGGCAGGATCTTCACCGCGTCGTTCTTGAAATGCGCGTCGAAGAAGAAGAACGAGGCTTCGCCGGGCTTGCGCACCTGGGCCTTCAGAGCGTCCAGCCGCGAGGCGGCGGGCGGCGAAGGTGTCGAAGCGATGGCCATGGTGTCCTTTATCGGCGTCGGGTGCGAGGGCTTGAAGCGCGCGGCGTGAGGTGCGTCAGGCGCGTTCGTAGATCGTCTTTCCGCGCAGCCGGAACAATTCACGCGCTTCGGAGAAGTTCTCGGAGTGGCCGACGTAGAGCAGGCCGCCGGGTTTCATCACGCTGTGGATGCGCTCGAGCACGCGGCGCTGCGTGGCGGCGTCGAAGTAGATCATCACGTTGCGGCAGAACACGATGTCGAACGCGTCGCCCAGCGCCCAGTGCAGGTCCATCAGGTTGTGCGGGCGGAACTCGATCATCCGCGCGAGCTCGGGCTTGACGCGGATGAAGCCGGCGTTGGCGCCCTTGCCGCGCAGGAAGTGCGAGCGCAGCCGCTCGGGCGTCAGGCCGCGTGCGTCGGCGGCGTAGACACCGCGCGCGGCGGTCGCGAGCACCCTCGTGTCGATGTCGCTTGCGAGGATGCCCGTGCCCGAGGGGGCGCCGGCCTCGGCCACCGTCATCGCGATCGAATACGGCTCCTCGCCGGTCGAGGCGGCGTTGCACCAGATGCGAAGCGGCCTCGTGCCGCGGGCCTTCAGCTCGCGGGCGAGTTCATGGAAGTGGTGTTCTTCTCGAAAGAACGACGTCAGGTTGGTCGTGAGGCAGTTGACGAACTCCTGCCACTCCTGGTCGCCGGCGGCCCCGTTGGGGTGCTCCAGCCACTGCAGATAGCTCGCGAACGTGCGGTGGCCCGTTTCGCGCAGCCGCCGCGACAGGCGGCTGTACACCATCGCCTGCTTGCCGGCGTGCAGGCTGATGCCGGCGCGCTGGTAGATCAGCTGGCGCACCCGCTCGAAGTCCGCCGCCCCGAAGCTGAACTCCTGGTCGGCCGGTGCCGCGGCGTTGCCTGCGCGGGCGGCCGGGACGGGGGTCGACAAGACAGCGCTCAATTCGGGCTCCGGGAGGTCGGACCGGCGAGCGAGGTCCGCGCGCCGGGGTGCCCCAGGGATATCGGCCCCGATGCGGCGGTCTTGAGGCGGGGCGCATCACCCCAGGTCTTGCCTCAAACACCGCACAGTCCCCGATGGAGCCGCCGCAGGGCCGCTGCTAGACTCGATCGGTGGACTTTCCCGACAGACCGTGGCCGCTCAACCCGCCTCCGAGCCCAAGACGGCCGCTACCCTGAAGCTGCAGGCGGCCTTGCAGCTGCTGGCGCAATCGGGCCACGCCTTGCCGGCCGGCGCCGCGCAGGGCTCGCTGCCGTGGCTGCAGTCGGTGATCGACGGGCTGTGCGAGCTGTCCAGCCGCGATGCGCTGACGGGCCTGCCGAACCGACGCCAATTCGAGCTCACCATCGCGCGCGAGGTCGACCGCGTGGCCCGCTCCGGCGAGCCGGCACTCGTGCTGATGGTCGACATCGACCACTTCAAGAAGATCAACGACACCCATGGCCACGCCGCCGGCGACGAGGTCATCCGCTCGGTCGGGCGCGCGCTGCAGGACTGCGTGCGGCCGATGGACACCGTGGCGCGTTTCGGCGGCGAAGAGTTCGCCGTCATCCTGCCGAACTGCCCGCCGGCGTTCGGGCACACGGTGGCCGAGCGCATCCGGCTGAAGGTGCAGCGCCGCGCCATCGCCGTGGCCGCCGGGGTCGACGTGAACGTGACCATCAGCCTGGGCGGGGCGTTCGCGCCGCAGTGGGTGCGCTCGTCGGCGCCGCTGTGGATCGCTCGCGCCGACCAGCAGCTCTACCGTGCCAAGGCCGAGGGGCGCAACCGGGCGTGTCTGGAGCAGCCCGCCGTGTCGCAGATCAGCGCCGAGGAAAGAAACATGCTGTTCGGCCAATCACAGTTCCAGGACATCGAATGAGCATTGCGTTCAGCGCCGCGCCGGGCAACCCGAAGCGCGCGCGCATCACCGCGGTGACGAGCGGCAAGGGCGGGGTCGGCAAGACCTTCATGGCCGCCAACCTCGCAGCCGCGCTCACGCGGCGCGGCGAACGCGTGCTCGTGCTCGACGCCGATCTCGGCCTCGCCAACCTGGACGTCGTCCTGAACCTGCACCCCAAGATCACGCTGCACGACGTGTTCACCGGCAAGGCCGAGCTGAGCGAGGCGATCCTGCCGGCGCCCGGCGGCTTCTCGGTGCTGCTCGCAGGTTCGGGGCTGGTCGAGTATTCGCGGCTCACGCCAGAGGTGCGCGATCAGCTGATGGAGGTGATCCAGAAGCTCGCGCCGCGCTTCGACCGCATCCTGCTCGACACCGGCGCGGGCATTTCCGACGTCGTGCTCTATGCGGTGTCGCTGGCCGACGACGTGATGGTCGTCGCCACGCCCGAGCCGACCTCGCTGACCGACGCCTATGCGACGATCAAGGTGCTGGCGAGCCAGCAGCAGCGGCGCGTCATCCAGCTGGTGGTCAACCAGGTCAGCCGCTCCGGCGAGGGCCGCGCCATACGCGGCCAGCTGCAGCAGGTGATCGACCGCTACGTCAGCAACGGCACCGACACGCCGCTCAGGCTCGAGCTGCTCGGCGAGATCGCGACCGACGCCTCGGTGCGCGAAGCGGTCCAGCGCAGGCAGCTGCTGCTCGAAAGCATGCCCGGCTGCGCCGCCGCCCAGGCGGTCGGCGCGATCGCCGAGAAGCTGAGCCCGTGAGCGCAGGCGACGACGAGCCGGCGAGCGCCGGCCCGACCCCCTTCGAGATGGTCGGCGGCGAGGCCGCCGTGCGGGCCCTGGTCGACCGTTTCTACGACCTGATGGACCTCGAGCCGGCGTACGCCACGCTCAGGGCGATGCATCCCACCGACCTGGGCGGCTCGCGCGACAAGCTGTTCTGGTTCCTGTGCGGCTGGCTCGGCGGTCCGCAGCACTACGTGGACCGTTTCGGCCACCCGATGCTGCGGGCGCGCCACCTGCCGTTCTCGATCGGCATCGCCGAGCGCGACCAGTGGATGAGCTGCATGACGCAGGCCATGGCCGAGATGGACCTCGATGGCGAACTGGCCGAGCGGCTGGCGGGCTCGTTCCTCGGCACCGCGGACTGGATGCGCAACCGCGGCGGATGAACGCCGGCGCGGCTACAGCGCTTCGAGCTTCGCACCGCGCAGGCCGACCAGCAGCGCCCGGCCGCTCGCATCGACGCGAAACTCGCCGTACCTCGCGCGTGCCCAGCGCTCGGCCTCGCCCTCGCTGAAGAACCAGGCGTCGCTCACCAGCACCCAGCGCCCGCCCTTGGGCGTCAGCTCGATGCGCAGCTCGTCGGGCGCGAGCGCGCCGCCGTCGTGCAGCCGCAGCAGCGTCGCCACGCCGCGGGCATCGAGCCGCGCCACCACCTGCGGCCGCCGGCTGCCGAGCACGACGAGCCGGTCGGTGTCGGGCAGGCGGAAGTTCAGCTGCATGTAGTCGCCCTGCATCATCGCACGCGGGTCCACCGGCGCCAGCTCGACGAACACCGGCCGGCCGGTGGCGATCAGGCGTTCCTTCTGCCAGATGCCGGCGTTGGCGACGGCCAGCACCGCCACCAGCGACAGCGCCATCGCGGCGGGCGCGGCGCGCGGCGTGCCCGCCGGCGCGGCGGGCTTCGGCGCG
>DASWVR010000328.1:0-8891 GCA_036401155.1 Piscinibacter sp.
CGTGCATGGCCCTGACCCCGCGTTCGGCGCGGTGATGGGCGGCTTGGGCCTGGCGGCCGTCGCCTTCGCCTGGACGCAGCTGTGGTGGGCCTTCGTGACGCTTCTTCGCACCAGCGCGGCGAGCGATCGCACCCATGCCAAGGTCATTGCCGTCGCCGGCGGCATCGGCGCGCTGTGCATGTGGAGCGCCGCCGCCGGCATCGCGCTGCAAGATTTCGTGATCGTGCGCGCCGCGGTGCAGGCGGCCTTGTGGCTCTTCATCGGCGTCATCTATGCCGCCGTGTCGCACCGCATGATTCCCTTCTTCAGCGCTGCGGCGCTGCCGGTGCTCGACGCCTGGCGCCCGCTGTGGCTGCTCTGGTCGCTGGTCGGCCTGCTCGTCGCCGAAGGCGTGATCGCCGTGAGCGACACCGTGCTCGGCGGCTTGCCCTCGCTGCTGCAGGCCGTCCGCGGTGTGGTCGAGCTTGCGTGCGGCATGGCCTTGATGGTGCTCGCGGTGCGCTGGGGCCTGGTGCAAAGCCTGCGCATCCGCCTGCTCGCGATGCTGCACCTCGGCTTCGTCTGGCTCGGCCTGGCGTTCGTGCTCTCCGGCGTGTCGCACGCCTTCTCCGCCGCCAGCGGCGGCGCGCTCAACCTCGGCGTCGCGCCGCTGCACGCCTACACGATGGGCTTCCTCGGCTCGACGCTGCTCGCGATGGCCACCCGCGTGAGCTGCGGTCACGGCGGTCGCACATTGACCGCCGACGACATCGTCTGGCGGCTGTTCTGGGTGCTGCAAGCCGCCGTGACGGCACGCGTGGTGGCGGGCATGATGAGCGCCACCGGCATCGAAGGCGCCATGCCGGTGATTGCCGCCGCCGCCGTCGGCTGGGGCGCCGTGTGCGCGGCCTGGGCGTGGCGTTACGGCCGCGGGTATGGGATGCCGCGGGCTGATGGGCGGCCGGGGTAGTGTGCGTCACCCTCTGCGTTCACGGCGCGACACCGGTGTCCGTTCGCACTGAGCTTTGTCGAAGTGGCTGCATCGCGCGCTGCACGGCTTCGACAAGCTCAGCCCGAACGGATGTGATATTCCGATCACCCTGAGCCTGTCGAAGGACAAGCTCACTCCGAACGGGATTGGTTGGAACGCGAGTGGACGGCGCGATGTGAAGGGCGAGAGAAGAATCGCCGCTCTGTGCCGGCAGGCGTGCCTACTCTCCGGAGGAATTGACTCGGGTCAAGGACGCGGCGCCGCGCCTCGACAGAATCCACCGGATGCTCCAAGCTAACTTGCCCGAACTCGTCTGTCCCGCCGGCTCACTGCGAGCATTGAAGCTCGCGATCGACGCCGGAGCCGACGCGGTCTACATGGGTTTGCGCAACGCCACCAACGCGCGCAACTTCGCTGGCCTCAACTTCGACGACGAACAGCTTCGCGAGGGACTTGCCTACGCGCACGCGCGTGGGCGCAAGGTGCTGATGGCGCTCAACACCTACGCCCGGTCGGACGACGCCGCGCCCTGGTACGCCGCGGTCGACGCGGCGGCGCGCTTCGGCGCCGATGCGCTGATCTGCGCCGACGTCGCTGTGATGGCCTATGCGCGCGAAAAGCACCCCGAGCTTCGGCTGCACCTGTCGGTGCAGGCCTCGGCGACGAGCCACGAAGCGATCGCCTTCTACAAGCGCCACTACAACATCCAGCGCGCGGTGCTGCCGCGCGTGCTGACGCTGTCGCAGGTGGGCCATGTGCTGCGCAACACCGACGTCGAGATCGAGGTATTCGGCTTCGGCAGCCTGTGCGTGATGGTCGAGGGGCGTTGCGCGCTCTCGTCCTACGCCACGGGCCAGTCGCCCAATAACGCCGGCGTCTGCTCGCCGCCGTCGGCCGTGCGCTGGCTCGACAAGCCCGAGGGCGTCGAGGCGCGCCTGAACGGCCTGCTGATCGACCGCTACACGAAGGACGAGCCGCGCGGCTACCCGACGCTGTGCAAGGGCCGCTTCGACGTGGACGGCACACGCGACTACGCGATCGAGGAACCCACCAGCCTGAACACGCTGGCGATCCTGCCCGAGCTGATCCGCATGGGCATCCGTGCGATCAAGATCGAAGGGCGGCAGCGCAGCCCGTCGTACGTGGAGCAGGTGACGCAGGTCTGGCGGCAGGCCATCGATGCCGCGGGCGCGGCGCCCGGGCGATTTCGCGTCGAGCCGCGCTGGACGGCCGCGCTCGGCCACCTCGCCGAAGGGCAGCAGCACACGCTGGGCGCCTACGACAAGCCGTGGAGATAAGCCCGATGAATTCCGCCGCCCGCACCAAACGCATCGCCCTGACGGTCGGTCCGCAGCTGTACTACTGGCCGCGCGACACGCTGATGAACTTCTACGCCGAGGTCGCCGACTCGCCTGCCGACACCGTCGTGCTGGGCGAGGTGGTCTGCTCGCGACGCCACGAGATGAAGACGCCCGACTGGCTCGCGCTCGCGAAAGACCTCGCCGCCGCCGGCAAGGAGGTCGTGCTCGCCACGCAGGCTCTGATCGAGTCCGAAGCCGACCTGCGCACGCTGCGGCGCATCGCCGAACAGGGCGATTTCATCGTCGAGGCCGGCGATTCGTCGGCGCTCAACGTCGTCGCCGAAACCGGCGCGCGGTTCATGCTCGGGCCGCACATCAACGTCTACAGCCGCGCCGCGCTGGCCGAGTACGCCCGCCTGGGCGCGCTGCGCTGGGTGCCGCCGGTGGAGCTGTCGATCGCCGCCATCGGCGACGTCAACCGCGGCGGCGCGCTGCTGCCCACCGAGGTGTTCGCCTACGGCCGCATGCCGCTCGCCTTCTCGGCACGCTGCTTCACCGCGCGCCACCACCGGCTGAGCAAGGACCAGTGCGAATTCCGCTGCCGCGACGACGCCGACGGCCTGCTGCTGTCGACCTCCGACGGCGCGCCCTTCCTGGTGCTCAACGGCATCCAGACGCAGTCGGCCGCGCAGCAATGCCTGATCGCCGAGCGCGAGGCGCTCATCGGCGCCGGCGTCGAGCGAATCCGCCTGTCGCCCGCATCGCAGCGCTTCGGCAGCGTCATCGAGTGCTTCGAGGGCGTGATGAACGGCGGCGAGAGTGTCGATGCCGCCCTCGCCACGCTCGACGCGCTGAGCCCGCTCGGCGGCCTCGCCGACGGATTCGCCCACGGCCGACCGGGCCTCGAATGGAGCCACGCATGACGCTCACCGCACCCACCTTGTCCGAGGTCGCGGCGCGCCTGCGCCCGCTCGTGTCGCGCCTGCCGATGCAGCCGCCGGCGTTTGCACTGGCCGCCGCGCTCAACCGCTGGCTGCTGCCGCGCCTGCCGGCCGACTCGCGCGCCGCCTTGTCGAACCGCTGCGTCGAAGTCGCCGTGACCGACATCGGGCTCACGCTGCGCATGCAGCTCGACCAGCGCGGCTTCAGCCCCGCTTCGGCGAGCGCGCCGGTGGTGCTGCGCATCGCCGCCGCCGGCCCCGACTACTGGCGGCTGCTGCGCGGCCGCGACGACGCCGACCGCCTGTTCTTCGAACGTGCGCTGGTGATGGAAGGCGACACCGAGATGGGCCTGGTGCTCAAGAACACGCTCGACGCGATTGGACCCCTGTGGAAATGAACCTGACCGAGCGCCTGCTGCAGGCGCTGGCGCAACGCGGCGCGACCGAAGTCTTCGGCATCCCCGGCGACTTCGCGTTGCCGCTGTTCCGCGAAATCGAACGCAGCGGCCTGTTGCCGTTGTACACCCTGTCGCACGAGCCGGCCGTCGGCTTCGCCGCCGATGCCGCGTCGCGCGCACGCGGCGGCCTGGGCGTGGCGGCCGTCACCTACGGGGCCGGCGCCTTCAACCTCGTCAATGCGGTGGCCGGCGCCTACGCGGAGCGTGTTCCGCTGGTGGTGCTGTCGGGTGCGCCTGCGGCGCACGAGGCGGCCAGCGGTTTCCTGCTGCACCACCAGGTGAAGACGCTCGATTCGCAATGGCGCGTGTTCGAGGAACTCACCGTCGATCGCGCGCGCCTCGACGACATGCGCCTGGCGCCGCAGCAGATCGCGCGCGTGCTCGACACCGCGCTGCGCGAGTCGCGCCCGGTGTACCTCGAAATCCCGCGCGACATGCCGCAGCGCCGCTGCGACGAGGTGCCCACCACGCCGGCGCCGGCGGTCGACGGCGAAGCGCTCGCCGCCTGTGCCGACGAACTGCTCGAACGCCTGCGCCGCGCCAAGCGGCCGATGCTGATGGTGGGCGTCGAAGTGCGCCGCTACGACCTCGAGGCCAAGGTGGCCGAACTGGCGCGCCGCCTGGCGATCCCCGTCGTCACGAGCTTCATGGGCCGCGGCCTGCTGAGCGCCACCGAGGTGCCGCTGCGCGGCACCTACCTCGGCCTCGCCGGCGACGCCGACCTGGCTGCCGACGTGGAGAGTTCCGACGGCCTGCTGCTGCTCGGCGTGATCGTCTCCGACACCAACTTCGCGGTGTCGGCCAAGCGCATCGACCTGCGTTTCGCGATCCAGGCCCTGGCCGGACAGGTGGTGATGGGCCACCACGTCTATCCCGAGCTGCCGCTGTCGTCGCTGATCGACGCGCTGCTCGAGCGTGTGCCGCTGCCGGCCTCGCCCGCGGTGCGCGCGCCGGCTTCGGCGCGACCGGAAGGCGCGGCGATCGACGACAGCGCACTGGTGCCGGCCGACATCGCCGACGCGGTGAACCGCCTGCTGCGCCGCCACGGGCAGATGCCGCTGGCGAGCGACATCGGCGACTGCCTGTTCACCGCCATGGACATGGACCCGACCGCCTTGATCGCGCCGGGCTACTACGCGACCATGGGCTACGGCGTGCCGGCTGCCCTGGGCCTGCAGGCGGCCACCGGGGAGCGCCCGATCGTGCTGGTGGGCGACGGCGCGTTCCAGATGACCGGCTGGGAGCTCGGCAACTGCGCGCGCTTCGGCTGGGACCCGATCGTGCTCGTGTTCAACAACGCGAGCTGGGAGATGCTCAGGGCCTTCGAACCGGATGCGCAGTTCAACGCGCTCGGCACCTGGGACTTCGCCTCGATGGCCGCCGGCATGGGCGGCGACGGCGTCGCCGTGCACACGCGCCGCGAGCTGGCTGCGGCGCTGGAGCGCGCGCACGCGACACGCGGGCGCTTCCAGCTGATCGACATCCGCCTCGAGCCCGGCGCCCGTTCGCCGACGCTGTCGCGCTTCGTGCAGGCGGTCAAGCGCCTGACGGCGGCGCCGCTGTCGTAGGCGTCGGGGTGCCGCACCGCGCGTAGAGCCGTCGCCAGCCGCGATCAGCGTTCACCGATGCCCAGCTTGCGCAGGCGCTCGAGCGGGGCGCCCTGCGGCAGGTCGTCGAGATCGTAGAGCGGGCGCACCTCGATCTCGCCGTCATTGCCCGCGCCGAACGGCGCCGGGAAGCGGCGCGCCCATTCGCGCGCCTCTTCGCGCGAGCGCACCTGGATCAGCGTGTAGCCGGCGATCAGTTCCTTGCTCTCGGCAAAGGGCCCGTCGATCACCGTCGCGCGGCCGCCGGCGTGGCGGACGCGCCAGCCCTTGGCGCTCGGCTGCAGGCCGCTCGCGTCGAGCAGCACGCCGGCCTGCGCGAGCTGCTCGTGGTAGTCGGCCATCGCCGCCATCAGTTCTTCGTCGTCCGGCATCTCGCCGGCTTCGGTCTGGTCGTTGGCCCGCACCATCATCATGAATCGCATGTCGATCTCCTTCCTCGGTCACCGGGGTCGGGCCTGCAGGCGGCAGACACCGTTCCCGATTCCACGACGAGCCGCGGGGGGCGGGATCGACACACGGCGGGATGGGAGAAACCCTGGAGGGCGGTGTGTTTGCGTCGGCCGGGCATGGATACCGGCTTTCGCCGGTATGACGGGGCGAAGCTTGCACGTCGTCCCGGCCAGCTCGCTCATCCCGACCCGTCACGTCATCCTCGCCGGCTCACGTCATCCCGACGAAAGTCGGGATCCACCCCGGCCTGACCCCTCAACGCGCGTCGTCGTAGCAAGGCGCGACTTCGCGCACCTCGACACTCGCCCACTGCGCGGCCGGGCACTCGGCGGCGATCGCGATCGCCTCGTCGCGCGTCTTGCAGTCGAGCAGGAAGAACCCGCCCACCATCTCCTTGGCCTCCGCGAACGGCCCGTCGGTCACGCGCGCCCGCCCGCCGCGCACTTCGACGCGTGCACCGTCGTCGTGCGACTTGAGCGACTCGGTGGCGCGCAGCACGCCGCGCGCCTTCAGCCCGTCTCCAAAGTTCACCATCTGCTCATAAAGCGCCTGGCCCTCGGCCAGCGTGCGGGTGGCCCGCTGCCCGAGCGGTTCCATGATCAACAGCATGTAGGGCATCTGGACTCCTTCACTTGGCCGCGCGGCTCCGGCGCGACAGGCGGCGATTAAACCATGTGCGCCGAGCCCCCCAGTAACACCTTAGGGGGGCGGCGGCGGGACCGCCTTGCGTACTGCTTGATGTCATCACCGCGATGTCCGGACGTGATCCGGCGTCGCATTCAACGGGAGCACGCCATGACACAACGCCAGGACGGGACATCACCCGAACGCAACCAGGACCAGCGCATCAAGCTCGAGCTGCTCGGGCTCGACGTGCCGGGCGACATGCCGAAGATCGTCGTGCAGGCGCTCGACGCGAAGAACGGCGTGATGCACCGCCAGGAGGTGGCCGCCGACGGCAGCTTCACGCTGCCCGCCGGCGTGCTCGAACGCGCCCACCGCATCGTGCTCGGCGCCCCCGCCGACAAGGGCGGCGTCGACGCGGCGGCGTCGCTCGTCTTTCGTGCCGGCGAGTTCGCCGCGCAGATCAAGGACGGCACGCTCGCCCTGGCCGAGAGCCTGTGGCCGCGCCTGCGGCTGCGCTGGGTGTGCGTGAGCGGCAGCGTGCGGGCCTGCCGCCGCCGGCCGTGGTGGTTCGACAGCATCGTGAGCACCGCCGTCAGCGCGCGGTCGCCACTGAGCCAACTCTCGCTGGGGGCGTCGCGCTCGCAGCCGGCCGCGTTGCTCGAACGTTTCACCCCCTCGCTCAACGACCTCATCCACTGGCCGGTGCGCTGCGCGCCGGTGTGCCTCGGCACGGTGGAGGTGTATCGCCGCACCTGCTGCTGCATCCCCATCGTCTTCGACGACTTGCGCATCGACGACCTGATCCGCGAACTCGAGATCATCGTCGAGCGGCTGCCCAGGCCGCCACGCCTGAGGCCGGGGTTCCCGCCGCCACCGCCGCCGCCGATCGACCCGCTGAAGACCCCGTTCCTCAAGGGCGGCGCGCTCAACGAACTGATGCTGCATGCCGCCGCCGACCTGAGCGCGCTGCGCGCGATGCCGCGCGACCAGGCGGCCCAGTACATCAACACACGCGCCCACCTGTTCCATCGCCTGTGCCATTGCGGCTCCCCGAGCAAGGTGGCGAGCGGCAGCATCCAGCCCGACGGCAGCTTCAACATCTGCTGGCTCGAACCGTGGCGGCTGCTGCTGCCCAACTGCTACGAGCAGTTCGCCTACGTCGTCAAGCAGACCATCGGCAGCACCACGACGACCATCTACGACGGCCTCGCCGCCGGCGCCTGGTTCGCCGCCGGCGACCATCCGGTGCTGAGCTCCTATCACCGCGGCGCGTTCACCTGCAACGAGACCGGCACCGGCGACGGCGATGCGCATGTGTTCCTCGACCTGATCGGCGACACCGAGAGCCACGAGCTGACGACGCCGGCTTCGACCGGCTGGGACCGCGTCGCCGTCCCCGATGCCGCGTCGGGCCTGCTGTTCCCCAACCCCGGCCCGCTCGGCAGCCACCTGCGCAACCTCGGCGGCGCGATCGAACTCACCTTCCGCTTCAGCCTCGGCATGCGCGATCCGTCCGTCGGCGCGCACTACTACCGCGTGAGCGTCTGCCGCGCCGACGCGAGCGGCCAGCCGACCGGCCCGCGCCTGTACTACGGCCAAGGCCTGTCGCCGGCCGGCGACGGGCTCGCCTGGCAGAAGGTCGTCGGCGCGGACATCGTGCCCGAGTCGCTGGGCCCACAGGTGGTCGGCGGCGAGCCCCACCTGTACCGCATTCCCTACGACGACGAGGCCTGGGTCGGCTCGGTGCGCTACCACGCGCTGATCCACACGCTCAACGCCGCGCTCGACGTGCCGCCGGCGGGCGACCTCGCGAGCCCCGCGAGCAACCACCTGATCACGCTGGAGGTGTTCAACGCGGCCGGCGAAAGGCTGCGCCCGCTCGGCACCGCGGCCTCCGGACAGCCGGGGACGGAACTCGCCAAGCCCTTCCGCTATCGCCGCTGGTTCCAGCCCGGCGGCAGCGTCGGCGACGACACGGTCGACGTGCCGCATGCCGCGCTCACCCACCTGTTCTGCTGGGACAACCGCGCGCCGGTGGCCGACATCACCCAGCTGGTGCGCAACGGGGTCGCGTCGAACGACGAATGCCAGTTCCTGGAAGGCTCGCCCCATTCGACCTTCGCGATCGAGTACCGCGCCTACGTGCCGGACGAGCGCTTCCAGTTCAGGCACGGCGTCGGCTGGGTGCGCGGCCTCAACGCCTCGGCCGCCAACGGCGGCGTCGGCTCCCTGCCGACACCGCTGAGCCCGGGCAACGTGGGCAAGCCCCCGGCCGCGCCGGCGGTCAGCGGCAGCAACACCTTCGAGCTGATGCTCACGCGGCTCGATGCGCCCAACCCGCCGACCGTGCTGCAGCGCTGCTCGTTCGCCGTGACCTTGACCACCTACGCAAAGACGACCAACGGCGAGAACCTGAGTTATCCGCACGCGCAGGAGACGGCGGCCTTCGCGCTCTCGATCCACGGCGGTGCGTAGTGGACGCCGGTGGCGACTTCTGGGCCCGGCTGGTGCTGGCAGCGCTGGCGGCGTGGCGCCTC
>DASWVR010000329.1:0-13797 GCA_036401155.1 Piscinibacter sp.
CCACACGCGGGCGGCTGGGTGCGTGTGGACTTCTGCACCGCGCAGGCCAAGCCGGGACGCGCGGCGGCGGGCGTTTTGCGAGGTGGCGGCCCGGCTGTCACTTCGTCGTCACGGTTGGCACGTTGTCTGCGTGAGCCCTCGCATGTATGCGCGACCCATGGCACCATCGTGCCCCCCGCAGAACCCGTGCCGCCCTTGGACCACCCTCGGCTTTCGCTTCTCTATCGCAGCCTCGAGCGCATCTCGGTCTGGGCCGCGTTCCTTGCACTCGCCGCGGCGGGGGTCTTCGCCGCTGCCACCTTCACGGAGCGTGCAGGCTACGCCGCGCTGTCGCAGAAGGCGCTGCACCAGCTCGACCTGTACGCCGCCGGCATCCACAGCGAACTCAGCAAGTACGAGCATCTGCCCAGCATGCTGGACCTGGAGCCGACGGTACGTCGTCTGCTCGCGGAGCCGCGCAACGCCGCCCTCCAGGAACGGGTCAACAAATGGCTGCTCAACCTCAACGTGCGCGCCGGCTCGATGGCCGTCATCCTCATGGACAAGCGCGGCGTCGTCCTGGCGGCGAGCAACTGGTATGAGCCCGACAGCTTCGTCGGGCAGGACCTCTCGCTCACCTCCTTCTATGCGCACACGATCCACGGCGGACACGCGCGGTCGTTCGTGCCCGACCGCTCCCGCGGCGCACCTCTCGGCTTCTTCGCGCGGGCGATCCGGCACGGCGACGACGTGCTCGGGCTGGTCGCGGTGAAGGTGAGCCTCGCCACCGTGGAAAGCACGTGGATCGAGTTCGCCGCCAGCTCCAGCAGCGAGAAGCTGCTCGTCGTCGACGACAACGGCGTCGTCATCATGTCGTCGAACCCGGCCTGGCGCTATCGCACGATCAGCGAGTTGCCGCCAGCCCAGCGAGCGGAGCTGGCGAACAGCGACCGCTACCCGCCCATCGCGCTCGAACCGTTGGGGCTGCAGACCGAGCGTGTGGCCCCTCCCGGTCGAAGGCTCGTGCGGCTGCCGTCGGCACTGTCGCCGCAGCCGGCGCTGTACCTCTCGGAGGAACTCGCCATCTCGCGCCCCGACTGGCGCCTCGTGACGCTGTCGGACGTGGCTCCGGTCCGGCGCGACGTGCGCAACGCGGCGCTCAGCGCCGTCGGTGCAGCCAGCCTGGTCGCGCTGCTGCTGCTGCACTTGCGCCAGCGCCGCCGCGCGTTGCTGCAACAGCTGGCCGCGCGCGAGGCGCTGCAGCGGGCGAACGACGATCTCGAGCGGCGCGTTGAAGCGCGCACCGTCGAGCTGAGCAACCTCAACCGCGCGCTGTTCGGCGAAATCGCCGAGCGACAGCGCACCGAGCAGACGCTGCGTGAGGCGCAGGACGAGCTGATCCGCGCCGGCAGGCTCGCGCTGCTGGGCCAGATGTCGGCCGCGATCACGCACGAGATCAACCAGCCGCTGACCGCGCTGCGCGCCCTGTCGGACAACAGCCGTCGCCTGCTGGCGGCCGGCCGCGTCGACAGCGTCGAGCGCAACCTGGCCGCCATCGCCGAGATGACCGAGCGCATGGGACGCATCACCACGCAGCTGAAGACGTTCGCTCGCAAGGCGCCGGCGGCGTCGACCACGGCGCTGCTGTGCCACTCGATCGGCAGCGCGCTCGAGCTGATCCGCGATCGCATTCAGGCCCAGGGCGTCGAGGTGCGGCTGGAGGTGCCACCGGGCCTGCGGGTGGTGTGCGACGGCTACCGGCTGGAGCAGGTACTGCTCAACCTGTACTGCAATGCACTCGACGCGATGAAGGAGGCGCCGACGAAATGCCTGACCGTGTTCGCCGAGCGTGGCGAAACCTCTGTCCGGGTGCGCGTCTCGGACACCGGGACCGGCCTTCCAGACGCCGTGCTGAGCCACCTGTTCGAGCCCTTCTTCAGCACCAAGCCCCCCGGCGAAGGGCTCGGACTGGGCCTGGTGATCTCCAGCGGCATCGTGCAGGAGTTCGGCAGCTCGCTGCGAGCAATGAACCTGCCCCACGGTGCGGCGTTCGAATTCGAACTGCAACTCGAGAGGGAATTGGCCCATGTCGTCTAGCACGAGAACCGCGCACCAGGGCATGAAGGTCGTCTTCGTCGAAGACGATCCCTGCGTGCGCGCGAGCCTGTCGGAATCGTTGGAACTCTCCGGGTTCAAGGTCTACGCCTGCGAGTCGGCGGAAGCGGCCCTCCCGCGCATCGGGCCGGCTTTTCACGGCATCGTCATCACCGACGTCCGGCTGCCCGGCATCGACGGCCTCGCGTTGATGCGCCGCGTCATCGAGGCCGATCCCGCTGTGCCGGTGATCCTCATCACCGGCCACGGCGACATCTCGATGGCGGTGCAGGCAATGCGCGAAGGCGCCTACGACTTCATCGAGAAGCCATTTCCGCCGGAGCGCCTGGTCGAGACCGTCCAGCGGGCCATCGAGAAGCGGGCGCTGCGGCTCGAGGTCGACTGGCTGCGGCGCCAGCTCGACAACAAGCAAGCCATCGAGTCGGTGATCCTCGGCAACTCGCCGGCGATCCATGAGGTGCGGCGGCAGATCCTGAACCTCGCCGACACCACCGCCGACGTGTTGGTGACTGGCGAAACCGGCACCGGCAAGGAGCTCGTTGCGCACTGCCTGCACAACCACAGCCAGCGCCGCCAAGGCAACTTCGTCGCGATCAACTGCGGCGGCATTCCGGAGAGCCTCTTCGAGAGCGAGATCTTCGGCCACGAAGCCGGCGCGTTCACCAGCGCGGGCAAGCGGCGCGTCGGCAAGATCGAGCATGCACACGGCGGCACGCTTCTGCTCGACGAGATCGAGAGCATGCCGCTGACCTTCCAGGTGAAGCTGCTGCGCGCGCTGCAGGACCGCAAGGTCGAGCGGCTCGGTTCGAACGAGGAGGTATCCGTCGACTTCCGTGTCGTCGCCGCCACCAAGGTGGACCTGCACGCCTTGAGCCAGCAGGGCAAGTTCCGCAGCGATCTCTACTATCGCCTCAACGTGGCCGAGCTCGCGCTGCCGCCGCTGCGCGAGCGTCGCGAAGACATTCCGGTGCTGTTTGAGCATTTCGTGCTGCAGGCCGCGATGAAGTACACGCGCGAAGCGCCCGCCGTCCCTGAGCACATGGCACGCCGCCTGATGGCGCAGGACTGGCCGGGCAACGTGCGCGAGCTGCGCAACGTGGCCGACCGCTTCGTGCTGGGGCTGATCAACCGCCGCACCGAAGACGCCGAGGGCGACGCGGCCATGTCGCTGGCGAAGCAGGTCGACATCGTCGAAAAGGCGTTGATCGAACAGGCGCTGAAACAGCACGGTGGCCGGCCCCAACTCGTGTGCAGCGCGCTGGGCATCGCCAAGAAGACGCTCTACGACAAGATCCACCGCCACGGCATCTCGATCGAGCGCTATCGGGTGCCCGCAGCAGACACCGATATGGACGACGGTTCGCTCGCGACGCCCGGGCGAGGAGCCTGAACGCCATGCGCGCCGCGCGCTCAGAAGGAGTATTCGGACAGGCTGCTCGAGTCCGTGGGCGCCGAGAAGACTCGGCGCAGCGTCGAACTCATCGGCATGCGCAGGTTGACCTGCTGGGGCGGAATCGGCGACTCGAACCACTTGCGGTAGATCGCCTCGATGTCGCCGTTGCGGAACATCGTGATCAGCTCGTCGTCGACCAACTTCTTGAACACCGCATCATCCTTGCGCAACACGAGGGCGTAGGGCTCGACCGACAGCGCCTCGGTGCCGATCGTGAAGGCCGACGGATCCTTCGACGACTCGATCAGTCCGTGCAGCAGCACGTCGTCCATCGCGAAGGCGTCGGCCCGGCGCGTCTCCAGCATCTGGAACGACTGCACGTGGTCCTTGCCGGCGAGAATCGTCATGCCGAGGGCAAGCCGGGCATTCATCTCGACGAGCATCGCGATGCTCGTCGTGCCGGCGGTCGAAACGATCGTCTTGCCGCGGCAGTCCTCGAGCGATCGCACGGGTCGGCTGCGCAGCGATGCGATGCGGCTGTGCGCAACGAAGGTGGTGACGGTGAAGCCGACCTGCTTCTGCCGCTCGGCGTTGTTGGTCGTCGTGCCGCACTCGATGTCGATCATGTGGTTGGCGACCAGCGGCAGCCGCGTCGCCGACGTGACCGGCGTCATCTTCACCTGCAGGTGATCGAGACCCAGCCGGCGCTTCACGGCTGCGACGATGCGCATGCACAGGTCCATCGAGTATCCGACCGGCTGCTGGCGGTCGTCGAGGTAGGAGAACGGAATGGAGCTCTCGCGGTAGCCGAGCGACAGCACACCGGTTTCCCTGACTTTCGTCAGCGTCGGCGACTCTGCGGCCGCTGCGGTCGCCGTCACTACGGACAACAGGATCGTCGAGAGCATGCATCCCCACGGGCGGGTCTTCATCCGGCCTGGTTCCTTTCGTCACTGCGTCGACCCCCCGACGACGCGAAACATACCAACGCGAAACGAGTTGCGCTACCCCCAATCCTCGGCGTAGACGCGCGCGTTGTATCAAAAGGTGGCGGCGCTCGCCGAGCGACCCCACCGCCGACTCAGCTGCTGCGAACGGTCGCGCGCCAGCGCACCCGATCGTGCACGCTGAACCCCCGCAGTCCTTCACTCCGGAGAGCCAGATGGAACGAATCCTCAGTGTCTCGAACAAGCCGCAGTCGTGGTTCAAGGGCGACCAGCACATCACCGACGAGGCGGGCAAGGAGCTCTACGCGGCGTCCTGGCGTCACGGCTTCCCGACCGCCATCTGGACGCTGCGCCGCGACGGCAAGGAGGTGGCCACCTTGCGTCGCAAGGCGCTGGCTCCGCTGCGCACTTGCAACGTGACGATGGGCTCCCACGAGTTCGTGCTGCGCAACGTGCTGTCGCTTTCGCGCCGCACGGTCGTCGAGGGCGGCCCCTTCGACACGGCCGTGCTGAGCGGCGACCTGATCGGCCTGAACTTCCGCCTCGTGCTGCGCGACCAGCTGCTCGCGGAGGCCGAGAGCAAGCTGCTGTCGATGTGCGACCGCTACGCCGTGCGCCTCCTGTCCAGCGAGCCGGAAGCGGAGCTGCTGACGGCGCTGATGATGATGAACCTCATGGTCGAGAAGTACGAAGAGGCCTGACGCCCCGACGCGTCGCGTCGCGCCCGCGCCACTACGAATTCTCGTAGTGGCGCTGCACGGCGTTCCCTACATTCGGCGCGATGAGCCCTTGCTGCGCAGCGCTTGATCTCGCTGCCCGGACTCGGCCGCGTCTACTGCACGGGCGACCTCGCACGACGTCTTGCCAACGTTGACTGCAGGCCGCGAGGACCGGCAGCCGAAGATCGCCGCGACCGGGTCGGGCTGGGCGGAACCGAGGCATCGATCGAGTACGACGAGAACTGCAACACGCGCATGCCCGTGGGCGAAACACAGCGCGACGAGCGTCTCGGGTCGTAGCGGCGCGCCATGCGCCCGCACGATGAGCCGGGCCAGGCGCTCGGCCGAATCGTCGAGCACTCGGTAATTCCAGCGGCGCTCGCCATGATCGAGCGCGACCAGTTCGGGGGCCCGGCGAATATGACCCTCGAACATGTCGATCACCGCGCCGTGCAAGGCCGTGTCGGACGGGCAGCGCGGGTCGCGCATGGCGCGCCGCTACGAGAAGGCGTAGCACCTGCAGCGCCCAAGAAAAACAACGTCGAATCCGCGCCGAGAGTCCGAAGCGGGAACTCACCCGCGGCGCGCACACTCCGACCGTACCATGCAAACGACACCCCCTGCCCTGATCGAGGCCGACGGCCTGTGCCTCGACTACACGATCGGGGCCCGCCGGGTGCTCGTGCTGAGGGGCGTCGATCTGCGCATCGCCGCCGGCAGCAGCGTCGCCATCGCGGGGCCCTCCGGCTCCGGCAAGACCTCGTTGCTGCTGCTGCTCGCCGGGCTGGAACGGCCGGGCGCCGGGCGCATCCGCTTTGCGGGCACCGATCTGGGCATGCTGGATGCGGATGGGCTGGCCGACCTGCGGCGCGACCGCATCGGGATCGTGTTCCAGAGCTTCCACCTGTTGCCCAGCCTGAGCGCGCTGGACAACGCGGCATTGCCGCTGCAGATGGCCGGTGCCGTCGGCGCACGCGAGCGCGCCGCCGAGATGCTGGCGCGCGTGGGCCTGCAGGACCGCCTGCACCACCGCCCTTCGCAGCTGTCGGGCGGCGAGCAGCAGCGTGTGGCGATCGCCCGGGCGCTGGTGCACCGGCCGAGCCTGCTGATCGCCGACGAGCCCACCGGCAACCTCGACGACCAGACGGCGGAATCGGTACGCGATCTGCTGTTCGGCCTCAACCATGAACTGGGCACGACTCTGGTGCTGGTGACCCACGACCTCGATTTCGCCGCCCGCTGCGACCGCGTGCTGCGCCTGCACGACGGGCAACTGCACGAGCCGCCGAACCATGGGCCGCCGGTGCACCGCGATGCGCTTTCTGCTTGACCTGGCTTGGCGCGATCTGCGCGCGAGCGGCCGCCGCCTGTGGATCTTCGTCGCCTGCCTGATGCTCGGCGTGTCGCTGGTGACGGCCGCCGGCGGTCTGTACCGGCAGGTGGACGATGCACTGCGCCAAGACGCGAAGCTGATCTTCGGCGGGGACGTGGAAGTCCAGACGGCGCGGCCGCTGCCCGCCGACGTGCTGTCATGGATGCAGCAGCGCGGTGCCGTCTCGCGCGTGGTGGAACTGCGCACCATGCTTCGCACCGAAGACGGCCGTGCGCAGTTGGTCGAGTTGCAGAGCGTCGACGACAGCTACCCCCTCTATGGCAGCATCGTGCTGCAGCCCGAAGGCATCCTGGGCGATGCGCTTCGGCAGCGCGACGGTCGCTGGGGTGCCGCCATCGACGGCGCCCTGGCGCGGCGGCTGGGCCTGCAGCCCGGGGACGCCATCGCCATCGGCGACCTCGAGCTGACGGTGCGCGCCCTCGTCGTGCGCCAACCCGATCGCAGCCTGCGTGCCGACTGGGGTGCGTCGCCGGTGCTGGTGGCCGACGGCGCGCTGGCGGCCACCGGGCTGGTTCAGCCAATGAGCCGCGTCGAGTACGCCTACCGCGTGCGCATCGACGCGCGCAGCGACCGCTCCGCGCCCGCCTGGCGCGACGCCTTCCTCGCCGCCTTCCCTGCGCTGGAGGCCGAGGCCCGCAGCTTCGACCAGCGCAGCGACCGCATGGCCGAGGTGCTGGGCCAGATCGGCTCCGGCCTGCTGCTGATCGGCTTCTCGGCCCTGTTCATCGGTGGCCTGGGTGTCTTCAACAGCGTGCAGGCCTACCTGCAGGGCAAGCTGACGAGCCTGGCCACCTTGCGCGCGCTGGGGGTGCGCGACGCCCGGGTGGCCGCCTTCGTGCTGTTGCAGGTCCTGCTGCTGGCGGTGCTGGCGAGTGCGGCGGGCGCCGTCGTCGGCCTGGCGCTGGCGCTGGCCGGCGCGCAGCTGGCCGCCGACAAGTTGCCGGTGACGCTGATGCTGCACGGCCTGTGGCCGCCGGCCGCGATGGCGCTGCTGTTCGGCGTGCTGACGGCGCTCGCGTTTTCACTGCCGGCGCTGGGCCGCGCGCTGACGGTCACGCCGGCGGTGCTGTTTCGCGGCGTGGAGGGCCAGACACTGCAGACACCGCGCACGGCCGGGTGGGTCACGGCTGCGGTGGCCGGCATCACGATCGTCCTGCTGGTCGCCGTGATGCCCGACCCGCGCTTCGGACTCGCGTTCGTCGGCGCCACTGCGACGCTGCTGGCGCTGCTGGACGTCGCCACGCGGGGACTGCGCCTGGCTGCGGCTCGCCTCCAACACCACGCGTGGCTGCCGTTGCCGATGCGGCTGGCGCTCGCCGGCCTGCAACAGCCGCACTCGCCGCTGCGAACGGCGCTGCTCTCGCTGGGCTCGGCGCTCACGCTGCTGGTGGCCTGCACACTGGTGGTGGCCACGTTGCTGCGCATGGTCAACGACACCGTGCCCACGCAGGCACCGGCCTTGGTCTTCTACGACGTGCAGGCCGACCAGATCGGGCTGTTGCACACGACGCTGCAGGCCTCGCCCGGCCTGCAATCCGTCCAGACGGCGCCGCTGGTGCTGGGCAGGCTGGTCGCCGTCAACGGCGAGTCGCTGCGCGACAGCCACGATGGCGAGCGGGCCCGCGAGGCGCGTGACGAGCACAAGCTCAGCAACCGCAGCGGCAACTTCGACGATGTGGTGATCGACCGCGGCGCCTGGTGGCCCGTCGAGCACATCGGCGAACCCCTGGTGGCAATGGAGGACCGCGAGGCCGACCAGCTGGGCCTGCAGGTGGGCGACAGCCTGCGCTTCGAGATCATGGGCCAGCCGGTGGCCGCGAGGCTGGCAGCCATCTACAGCCAGCGACGCATGCAGTCGCGGCTGTGGCTGGAGGCCATCTTCAGCGACGGCGTGCTCGACCCCTTCATCTCCCGCCACGTGGGGGCGGCCTGGATGCCGGTGGAACAGACACTGGATGCGCAGGACCGTCTGGCTGCCGTGGCGCCGAACATCGCCACCGCGCGCACCGAATCGCTGCTGCGCGAGACCCGTGCGCTGATGGGTCGCGCAAGCGCCGGTCTGGCCGTGGTGGCAGGCGTGTGCCTGGCTGCCAGTCTGCTGGTGCTGGCCAGCGTGGTGGCGGCGAGCCGCAGCCGCCAGCTCTACGACGCCACGGTGATGCACGTATTGGGCGCGCGGCATGCGCTGCTTCGCCAGGTGCTGGTGTGGGAGTACCTGTTGCTGGCCGCAGCGACCGCCGGCTTTGCCTTGCTGGCCGGCAGCGCCATGGCCACCGGCCTGCTTCACTGGCGGCTGGAGATGAACCCTGCCGGGCTGTACTGGACCGGGTTGCTGACGGCGCTGGGTGTCAGTGCGCTGAGCCTGGGACTGGGCGCGCAGTACCTGCTGGCACAGATGCGCCTCAACCCGGCGCAGTTGCTGCGCAGCGGGGGGTGAGCGCAGCCGCGGCAAGGCGTTGTGGCGCGCGCCTGCCTCGGCGTCACGGAGTCGAGCGGCCGTTGGGGGTCGATCGACGTGAGCCGGCCCAGAAAAGGAAACGGGTCAGCTCCTTGTGAGAGCTAACCCGTTGATTCAATGGTCGGGGTGGCGGGATTCGAACTCGCGACCCCTTGCACCCCATGCAAGTGCGCTACCAGGCTGCGCTACACCCCGACGAACGGCGGATTATATCTGCACGCAGGAGCTCTCTCGGGCTCAAACCGTCAGCAGGCTTCGAATCGAGATCAGTTCCTGTCGCATCTGCGCCAGCGACACCTCCTCGCCGCGCTCCGGCTTGGCGATCTGGGGTGTGTCAGCCTGCGCCGTGGCGCCGTCGAGGTCGACCACTTCGACGGCGTCGGCGAAGTCGGTGATCTCCACATCGAGGCCGTCGATCGCCGGTGGCTCCTGTCTGGAGGAGGCATGTGCTTCCGACAGGCGGTTGCGCGCGCCGCTGATCGTGAAACCCTGTTCGTAGAGCAGTTCACGGATGCGCCGGATCAGCAGTACCTCGTGGTGCTGGTAGTAGCGTCGGTTTCCGCGCCGCTTCATCGGCTTGAGCTGGGTGAATTCCTGCTCCCAGTAGCGCAGCACGTACGGCTTCACGCCGCACAAATCGCTCACCTCACCGATGGTGAAGTAGCGTTTGGCGGGAATGGCGGGAAGCGCTTTCTCCATTGAAATCAACAAGTTCCGATGAGAAAGCTAAGACTTTACTCGAACTCTTCTCCCGAAGGTATGTCGCCTTGCACGACCCCCTTCAATTTATGACTGGCGTGAAAGGTCACAACGTTGCGCGCTTTGATTGGAATCGACTCACCGGTGCGGGGATTACGTCCAGGGCGCGGAGCTTTTCGCCGAATGTTGAAATTACCGAAGCCCGACATCTTGACGTCCTGACCCGACACGAGGGTTGAGTGGATGATCTCGAAGAAGGCTTCGACCATGTCCTTGGACTCGCGCTTGTTCAGGCCCAGGCGCTCGAACAGAAGTTCGGCCAGTTCCGCCTTGGTGAGCGTGGGCGTCTCCAGGGTCGGCAGAAGCACGCGCGAAGCGGCTTGGGGTTCGTCGTTGTCGGCCATGTCCTATCCCCGCAGCCGGACGCCCAGGCGGCTGCCCAGGCTGTCCAGTACCTGTGCCACGGCGGCCTCGATGCGGTCGTCCGTCAGCGTGTGGTCGTCATCCAACAATTCCAGGCGCACCGCCATGCTGCGCTCGCCGGGCGCCATGTCGGCCGTCGCCGTGGCCGGTTTGTAGACATCGAACAGCTGGGCCGAGCGCACCAGCGGCGTCGGCGCAGCACGAATTGCCTGCAGCAGCAGTTCGTGCGTCACCGTGTCCTTGGCAATCAGAGCGAGATCGCGGAACACCGACTGATGCTTCGCGATGGGCTCGAACTGCGGCACGTCGCGAGACAGCAGGGCCGCCAGGTCGATCTCGAACAGGATCGGCGCCGTCGGCAGTTCGTAGGCCTGCCGCCAGCGCGGGTGCAGTTCGCCGACGACCCCCACGGCCTGGCCCTCGACCTCGATGCGCGCACTGCGCCCGGGGTGCAGCGCGGGATGCTCGGCCGCCACGAAGCTGACCGCCTTCGGAGCGAACAGCGCCTGCACGTCGCCCTTCACGTCGTAGAAGTCTACGGGGCGCTCCTTGCTGCCCCATTGCAGCGTGTCCGCGGGGCCGCTGGCCAGCCCGGCGATGCGCGCCGGCTGGTCGAGTCCCGCCACGCTCAGCTCGCCGTCGCGGGCGGCGGCATTGCGCTTGAACACACGGCCGATCTCGAACACGCGCACCCGCGTCGCCTTGCGTGCGAGGTTGTAGCGCAGCACGTTGACGAGGCTGCCGATGAGGCTGGAGCGCATCACCGACAGCGGGCTTGCGATCGGGTTCAGCACGCGGATCGGGTCGGCGTTGCCGGCCAGCTCGCGCTCCCACTTCTCTTCGACGAAGCTGAAGTTGATGGTCTCGTTGTAGCCGAGGCTCGCGGCGAGGCGGCGCAGCGCATGCGCACTGCGCCGCGCCTCGCTGCAAGCCTTGGCGGTCACCGGCGCAAGCGGCGGCGTGTCGGGCAGATTGTCGTACCCCAGCACGCGGATCACTTCCTCGATCAGGTCTTCTTCGAGCTGCAGGTCGAAGCGCCAGCTCGGCGGCGTGACCATCAGCTCGCCCTCTCCTTCGCTCACGGGCAAGCCGAGGCGCTCCATCACGCCAGCGGCCTGCTGCTGCGTGACGGGCATGCCGATCACCTTGGCCGCGCGCGCCACGCGCAGGCTGACCGGCTTGCGCTCGGGCAGCGCGACGATCTGATCGTCCATCGGCCCCGCTTCGCCGCCGCAGATGTCGATGATGAGTTGGGTGATGCGCTCGATGTGCTCGACGGTCTGCGCCGGATCGACGCCGCGCTCGAAGCGGTAGCCCGCGTCGGTGGCGAAGTTGTAGCGGCGCGAACGCCCCGCCACCGCCTCGGGCCACCAGAAGGCCGCCTCGACGTAGACGTTTTTCGTGTCGTCGGACACCGCCGTGCGGTCGCCGCCCATGATGCCGGCGAGCGACTCCACGGCCTCGTCGTCGGCAATCACGCCGACTGCAGCGTCGACCTCGATGGTGTTGCCGTTCAGCAGCTTCAGCGCCTCGCCGGCGCGCCCCCAGCGCACCGTCAGGCCGCCGTTGATCTTGTCGAGGTCGAAGATGTGCGAGGGCCGGCCGAACTCGAACATCACGTAGTTCGAGATGTCGACCAGCGCCGTGACCGAGCGCTGCCCGCAGCGTGCCAGGCGATCGACCATCCACGCCGGGGTCCGGGCCTTCGTGTCGACCTGGCGGATCACGCGGCCGGAAAAGCGGCCGCAGAGATCGGGCGCCTCGACCTGCACCCGCAGCTTGCCGTCGTGCTTGACCGGTGCGGGCGGAAAGGCCGGCTGCTTCAGCGGCGTGCCGGTCAGCGCAGCGACTTCGCGCGCGATGCCGTACACGCTCAGGCAATGGCCGAGGTTGGGCGTGAGCTTGAGCGTGAACAGCGTGTCGTCGAGGCCGAGGTGCTCGCGGACATCCTGCCCCACCGGGGCGTCGCCGGCCAATACCAGCAGACCGGCGTGGTCCTCGGAGAGCTTCAGCTCGCGTGCCGAACACAGCATGCCCTGGCTCTCGACACCGCGCAGCTGGCCCAGCTTGATCCGGAACGGCTCGCCGTCCTGCTCCGCCGGCGGCAGCTCGGCGCCGACCAGCGCGGTGGGCACCTTGATGCCGGGCTTGACGTTCGGCGCGCCGCAGACGATCTGCAGCGTGCGGCCCGTGCCGGCGTTCACCTGGCACACGCTGAGCCGGTCCGCGTTCGGGTGGCGCTCGACCGCCAGCACTTCGCCCACGACGATCTTCGAGAAGGGCGGCGCCACCGGGCGCAGTTCCTCCACTTCCATGCCGGCCATGGTCAGCAGATCCGCCAGCTCAGCGGTATGGAGGGGCGGGTTGCAGAACTCGCGCAACCACGACTCGGGGAATTGCATCTTGCTTGGTCCGCTGATTACTTGAACTGGTTGAGGAAGCGCAGGTCGCCTTCGAAGAACAGGCGCAGGTCGTTGACGCCGTAACGCAGCATCGTGAGCCGGTCCGGTCCCATGCCGAAGGCGAAGCCGATGTAGCGCTCTGGGTCGAGGCCGAAGTTGCGCACGACGTTCGGATGGACCTGGCCCGAGCCCGAGACCTCGAGCCAGCGACCCTTGAGCGGGCCGTGGCCGAACTGGATGTCGACCTCGGCCGACGGCTCGGTGAACGGAAAGAACGACGGGCGGAAGCGCAGCTCGAGGTCGTCGGTCTCGAAGAACTGGCGGAAGAAGTCCGCGAACACGACCTTCAGATCCTTGAAGCTCACGTTCTCGCCCAACCACAGGCCTTCGCACTGGTGGAACATCGGGGAGTGCGTGGCGTCGCTGTCGACGCGGTAGGTGCGGCCCGGCGCGATGACGCGGATCTCGGGCATCGGGTCCTGGCCCGCGTACTTCCTGACGTGCGCGCGTGCGTAGCGCACCTGCATCGGCGAGGTGTGCGGGCGCAGGTTGAGCCAGCGGCCATCGGCGTCCTTCATGTCGACGTAGAAGGTGTCCTGCATCGAACGCGCCGGATGGTTCTCCGGGTTGTTGAGCGCGGTGAAGCTCATCCAGTCGGTCTCGATCTCGGGGCCGTCGGCGACGTCGAAGCCCATCGACGCGAAGATCTCCTCGATGCGCTCCATCGTGCGCGACACCGGGTGCAGGCCGCCGAGGCCGCGCTGTCGACCCGGCAGCGTGACGTCGAGCGCCTCCGCCTTCAGCTGCTGGTCGAGTTCGGCTTCGGCGAGCGCGTGGCGCCGCGCCGCGAGCGCGGCCTCGACCTGCTGCTTGGCCGCGTTGATCGACGCGCCGCGGGTCTTCTTCTCTTCGGGCGGCAGCGCACCGAGCGCCTTCAGCAGCTCGGTCACGCGGCCGGCCTTGCCGAGGAAACGTGCCTTGGCGTTTTCGAGTTCCGCGGGCGTCGGCGCCTCGGCGAATTCGGACTGCGCTTGCGCCACCAGTTGATCGAGATCGTTCATCGGGTCGGAAACATGAAAAAAGGCCGAACACAATGTCGGCCTTGAGGAGCTTGCCCGTCCGGCGTTGCCGCCTTCGGGGCTTGTCGCGCCGCGGGCGAACCCGCGGCGGCGACATCAAGCGAGCTGGGCCTTCACCTTCTCGACGATGCTGCCAAAAGCGGCAGGATCGTTGACAGCCATGTCGGCGAGAACCTTGCGGTCGATGTCG
>DASWVR010000330.1:0-13997 GCA_036401155.1 Piscinibacter sp.
GCAGATTCCCGCCGAGATGGAATGGGACGAAGCCGACGCGATCGGCGTGCACGCGGTGGCGGTGAACCGCTTCGGCGTGCCGCTGGCCACCGGCCGCCTGCTCGAACATGTGCCGGGCGTGGCCAAGATCGGCCGCATGGCCGTTGTGCGGTCGATGCGCGGCAGCCGGATCGGCCGCGCCGTGCTCGACGCCTTGATGAAGGCCGCGCGTTCCCGCGGCGATCACGAGGTGGTGCTGCATGCGCAGCTGTCGGCCGCGCCGTTCTACTCGCGCGCGGGCTTCAGCGAGCGCGGAACGGTGTTCGAGGAAGCCGGCATCCCGCACGTCGAGATGGTGCGCAGCCTGTAGGGCCGGCGAGCGGGCCGCTCACAGCGGCATGGGCATCGTGCGGCGGCGACGGCGGCTCGGGTCGGGCTTGAGCAGGCTGCGCACGCGCACGCGCTTGGCAGCGGCCTGCAGCTCGGCCGTGGTGGCGGCATCGGCGACGAGTTCGGCCTCGGCGACCTCGGCCGGCTCGCTGGCCGGCTGTGCGGCCCCCGCGTCGAGGCTGTAGCGCGGCGGCCAGTTCTTCAGCGTCGAGCGGCGCAGCAGGGCGACGCCGGTGGCGCTGAAGCTGCGTTCGAGCACATGCGTCACCAGGTGGCGATTGACCTTCTCGGTGATGACGAGCGTCGAGCAGCGCGTGCCGTAGGCCGCATCGGGCGTACGGATGAACGCGGCCGAGAGGCGGCGTTCCCATTCGAGCGGAACGCCGGTCTCGGGCAGGCGCTCGTCGGGCGCTTCGCTGCGGTCGGACAGCGCGTCGAAGAGCCGCATCGACAGCGCATCGACGCCCGGCGCCTCGGCGATCGCGTCGTCGAGCCGGGCCTTCAACACGTCGACCTTGGGCCAGGGCGTGTCGAGCTTGGCGTTCGACAAGCCATGCACGCCGCGCTCCAGGCGCACCGGGTAGTCGCCGTTGTTCGACGCCCAGAAGCACTCGCCGCGGCGGAAGTCGAAGGCCACCAGGTTGAAGGCGTTGTAGCCCGACAAGGCGGTGCGCATCCAGAAGCGGTCGGTCCGGTCGGCCGCGGCCAGCCAGTCCGGCACGATGAGCCCGCGCGAGGGGGCGCCCGGATCGTTGCGTTTCGGGTCGCGCACGTTGGTCACCAGGGCGAGCCGGCCTTCGGCCGTGAGGCCCATCCAGGTGCCGCCACCGTCGAGGTCGCGTCCGGAGAGGATCGCCGGGCCGCCGCCCTCGGGCGTCCACCAGGCGAGGCGCGCGGTCGGCCGCTTGAAGAATTCGTCACGGTTGGCCGCGATCACCAGCGGGAATCGGCGGCTGTGGTCGATGGCCAGCGCTACGAGGCACATGGAACGAACACCTCGATGTGGCGCGTGCCGCGCAGGAAGGGCGCGAGTGCGGCTGCTTCGGCGTCGATGTCGGCCTGCAGCGCGGCGGAGATGCCGCCTTCGAACGAATAGATTTCCATCCAGGTCTGCGTGTCTGTCTGCCTGTCGTCGGCTTGGGCTGTCGGATCGTCGGGACGGCGCAGCAGGCGCGCCGTGAGGCCGGGGTGGCGTTCGCGCAGCCGGCGCTGGAACGCCTGCGCGGCAACGAGTGCGCTGGCCGCACCGGCCACGTCGATTCGATAGTAGATGAACAGCTCGCGCATCGGGATCGCGCCAGTGTGAACTGTTGCCGCGACGGCCGGATTCAAGCGGGCGGTGCCAGGTCCGCGAGGTCGGAGTCGACGGGTACCGGGTAGGGCAGCGGCTGCCGCCGCATGCTCGGCCCGGCGGGCTCGCCCAGGTGGATGCTGCCGCCGTCGAGCGCGGCGAGCTTGATCTCCACCAGCGCGCTCGACCCCTCGCCGTTCGGCCTTGGCGCGGCATTGGCCACGAGCCCCGCCGGCTGACCCGGGTCGGCGCTGCTGAAGACCTCCATCCCGGCGCGCGCGAGGTGATCCACATCGAACAGGAACATGCGGCGCTTCACCGTGCCGCGGTACTGCGCGCGCGCGACGATCTCCTGGCCCGGATAGCAGCCCTTCTGGAAGTTCACGCCGCCCACCAGCTCGAAGTTCAGCATCTGCGGAACGAACTGTTCGACGGTGTCGGCCTCGATCACCGGCACGCCGCTTTGCACCTCCAGCCAGCGCCAGGCCGCAAGCGAAAGCGCGGGCGCATCGGCGGGCGCGGCGCCGGCGAGCAGGGCGCGCGGCGTACCGGCGGCGTCGGGCAGGCGTATCCACTGCGCGCCGTCGAGGTCGAGCTTGCCCCAGGCGGGCAGCGAGGCCTGGTCCTGGCGGGCGGGCGGGCCGGCCACGCCGAACAGCGGCACCTGCGCGCTGGCGTCGCTCAGCTTGCACTTGGCACGCAGCACGAACATCGACAGCCGCTTCAGCGTGGCGGGCAGCACGCTCGCATGGCAGGCGAGAAGAATCTCGTCGTCGCCCGCTCGCCAGGCGACGAAGCTGGCGAGCAGGCGGCCCTTGGCCGAGCAATAACCGGCCAGGCGTGCCTGCTCCGCGCCGAGCTGCGCGATGTCGTTGGTCAGCTGGCTGTGCAGGAAGCTCGCCGCGTCAGCGCCCTGGGCACGGATCACGCCCCAGTGCGTCAAGGGCGCCACGCCGGCGATCGAGGGGTGCATGTTCATGGGTTACCTGTGTTGTGCGCACTGCGGACTTCGCCCTTCGGGCGCGCCGGCCAGGCTCGATCTGTCAGGCGACGATTATGATTCCCGGCCCTTGTTCCTTGCCCCGCCGGGGTTGTCTGCCTCGCATGAAACTCCTGCGCCTCCTGCTCGTTCTCGTCGTGCTCGCGGCCGCTGCGGCGGCAGGCGCCGCAGCGTGGTGGCTGAACCGCCCGCTGCCGCTGGCCGCCGACGCGGTCGAAGTCGCCATCGAGCAGGGCACGACGCCGCGCGAGATCGCGCACGCCTGGGTGCGCGCGGGCGTGCAGACCTCGCCGCGGCTGCTCTACGAGTGGTTCCGCTGGTCGGGCGAGTCGCGCAAGATCCGCGCGGGCAGCTACGAGATCACCCGCGGCACGACGCCGATGGGCCTGCTCAACAAGATGGTGCGCGGCGACGTCACGCTTGCCGTGGTGCGCATCATCGAGGGCTGGACCTTCAAGCAGGTGCGCGCCGAATTCGCCAAGGCCGACAGCCTGAAGCCGACCACCGCCGCGATGAGCGATGCGGAGATCATGGCGGCGCTGGGCGAACCCGGCGTGCCGGCGGAAGGGCGCTTCTTTCCCGACACCTATGCCTACAACAAGGGCAGCAACGACCTCGCGGTGTTCCGGCGCGCCCATCGGGCGATGAAGAACCAGCTTGCGCTCGCCTGGGAGCAGCGCGCCGCCGACACGCCGCTGAAGACCATCGACGAGGCGCTCATCCTCGCCTCCATCGTCGAGAAGGAAACCGGCTCGCCGGCCGACCGCGGCAAGGTGGCGGGCGTGTTCGTCAACCGGCTGCGCCTGGGGATGCTGCTGCAGACCGACCCCACCGTCATCTACGGGCTCGGCGACGCCTTCGACGGCAACCTGCGCAAGAAGGACCTGACCACCGACGGCCCCTTCAACACCTACACCCGCGGCGGCTTGCCGCCGACCCCGATCGCGATGCCAGGCAAGGCGTCGCTGCTCGCGGCGGTGAAGCCGGAACCCACCAAGGCCCTGTATTTCGTGTCGCGCGGCGACGGCACCAGCCAGTTCAGCGACTCGCTGGAGGCCCACAACCGCGCGGTGAGCCAGTTCCAGCGGGGCGGACGATGACGCCGGCGCGGTTCATCACTTTCGAAGGCATCGACGGCGCCGGCAAATCGACCCACATCGACGCTGTCGCGCAGCGCCTGCGGCAGGGCGGGGCGACCGTGCTGTGCACGCGCGAGCCCGGCGGAACCCCCCTCGCCGAAACCGTGCGCGAGCTGGTGCTGCACACCACGATGGACGCCCTCACCGAGGTGCTGCTGGTGTTCGCCGCGCGGCGCGACCACTTGCAGCAGGTGATCGTGCCGGCGCTCTCGCGCGGCGAGACGGTGCTGTGCGACCGCTTCACCGACGCGACCTTCGCCTACCAGGGCGGCGGGCGCGGCTTCGACACCGCAGTGCTGGCGCAGCTGGAAGCCTGGGTGCACGGCGAGCTGCAGCCCGATCTGACGATCTGGTTCGACCTGCCAGCGTCGACCGCCGCCGAGCGCCGCGCGGCGGCGCGCGCGCCCGACCGCTTCGAGCAGCAGGGCGTGGCGTTCTTCGACCGGGTGCGCGGTGGCTACGAAGCGCGCATGAAGGCTGCGCCGCAGCGCATCGTGCGCATCGACGCTGCGCTCGACCGCGAGGCGGTGTGGCAGCAGATCGTCTCGGCGCTGGAGTCTCGCCAATGGTAGGCGCCGACGGCCTGCTGCCGCTGCCCTGGCTCGCCGAACCGCTGCGCCAGGCGCTGGCGACGCAGCGAGCCCACGCGTTGCTGATCCACGGTCCGCAAGGTGTCGGGCAGTTCGACCTGGCGGTGACGCTGGCGCAGGCGTGGCTGTGCGAGGACGATGCCGGCCGCCGGCCCTGCGGCCAGTGCGCGAGCTGCCGCCTGGTGCAGTCGCGTTCGCACCCCGACCTGCTCGTGCTGCTGCCGGAGGCGCTGCGCGAACCGCTCGGCTGGGGCAGTCAGGACGAAGGCGATGCGGCGGGCGACGACAAGCCGGGCAAACGCAAGCCGAGCAAGGAGGTGCGCGTCGACGAGGTGCGGCAGGCGATCGGGTTTGCCCAGACCACCTCGGCGCGCGGGCGCGGCAAGGTGGTGGTGATCCACCCGGCTGAGCGCATGAACGGCATCTCGGCCAACGCGCTGCTGAAGACACTCGAAGAACCGCCGGGCGACGCGAAGCTGCTGCTCAGCTGCGCCGCGCCCGACGCGCTGCTGCCGACCATCCGCAGCCGCTGCCAGGCCGTGC
This sequence comes from Piscinibacter sp., assembly GCA_036401155.1. Taxonomy (GTDB): domain Bacteria; phylum Pseudomonadota; class Gammaproteobacteria; order Burkholderiales; family Burkholderiaceae_C; genus Albitalea. Next base: position 4,933 of record DASWVR010000330.1, read on the forward strand.
CGCTGGGCCTGCCCGACACCGCGGTCGCGAGCCGCTGGCTGGCCGAGCGCTCGGTGGCGCAGCCGGAGGTGCTGCTCGCTGCCACCGGCGGCCAGCCGCAGGACGTGCTCGAGTGGGTGAAGGAGGGTGTCGACGCGTCGCAGTGGGTGGCGCTTCCGCGGCAACTGGCGCGCGGCGAGACAGGCACGCTCGCCGCCTGGCCCTTGCCGCGCGTGGTCGACATGCTGCAAAAGCTCTGCCACGATGCGATGCGGCTGGCCGCAGGCGCGGCCCCGCGCTACTTCCCGGCTGATGCTTTGCCCGCTGCGCCGGCGCTGGCGGCGTTGTCGGCTTGGGCGCGCGAGCTCGCTCGAAGCGCACGCCAGGCAGAACACCCGTGGAATGCCGGGCTGATGGTGGAATCTCTCACACAACAAGCCCGTCAGGCGCTCAATTCGCGCGGCTGAGCGCGCCCGCCGCGAGGGCCTTTCGTTACACTGCCCCTGCCCATGAACGACCCCATCCCGCGCAACATCCTGCCCGGCGCCACACCGACGCCGAGCACCGCGCGCCCGAGCGTCATTCAGCTGGTGTTCCGCGAGAAGGGCGCGCTCTATGCCGCCTACATTCCGCTGTTCAACGAGGGGGGCTTGTTCGTTCCGACCACGCGCGAATACAAGCTCGGCGAGGACATCTACCTACTGCTGTCGCTGCCCGAAGACCCGCAGCGCTATCCGGTGGCGGGCAAGGTCGCCTGGATCACGCCGCCCAACGCGTCGGGCGGACGAACCCAGGGGGTGGGCGTGCGCTTTCCGAGCGACGAGAAGACACGCTTGCTGAAGCTGCGGATCGAGGAGATCCTCGGCACTTCCATTTCTTCCGCCAAGCCGACGCAGACCATCTAGGCTTGGAGTTCACTCCAAGACCTATGTACGTCGATTCACACTGCCATTTGTCGTTTCCCGAGTTGTCCGCGCGCATCGACGAGATCCGCGCCGACATGCAGGCCGCTGGCGTCGATCGGGCCTTGTGCATCTGCACGACGCTCGAGGAGTTCGACGAGGTGCATCGGCTTGCGACCACCTACGACAACTTCTGGGCCAGTGCGGGCGTGCATCCGGACAGCGAGGACGTGCGGGAGCCCACCGTCGATGACCTGGTGGCGCTGGCTGCCCGGCCCAAGGTGGTGGCGATCGGCGAGACCGGCCTCGACTACTACCGGCTGAACGGGCGCAGCGTCGCCGACATGGCGTGGCAGCGCGAGCGGTTTCGGGTCCACATCCGGGCCAGCCGCATCAGCGCCAAGCCGCTGGTGATCCACACGCGCAGCGCCTCGGCCGACACCTTGTCGGTGCTGCGCGAGGAGGGCCGGGGCGAGGTGGGCGGCGTGTTTCACTGCTTCACCGAAACCATGGAGGTCGCGCGCGCCGCGCTGGACCTGGGCTTCATGATCTCCTTCTCCGGCATCCTCACGTTCAAGACCGCCCATGAGCTGCGGGAGGTGGCACGCTACGTGCCGCTCGAGCGCATGCTGATCGAAACCGACAGCCCCTACCTCGCGCCGGTGCCGCATCGGGGCAAGACCAATTCACCGGCCTATGTGCCTTGGGTGGCGAGGCAAGTGGCTGAGATGAAAAACGTTACCGAACAAGAGGTTGCAGCAATCACCTCAAGTAATTTCGAGCTATTGTTCAAGCTTGCGCCAATCGCCGGAGGCTGACATGGAAAAGCTAATTAAGCACTTTAGAAATGTGTGTTATGCGGTTGTCGCCAGTGCATTTGTCTCTGCGAACGCGGGCTCATACGAGGACTTCTTCGACGCCATCGCCAGCGACGACAGCGCAACCGTCGCATCGCTGGCGCGGCGCGGTTTCGACCCCAATTCACGCGATCCCAAGGGCCAGACCGGCCTCTTCCTTGCGCTGCGAGACGGTTCGCTCCAGGCTGCCGATGTGCTGCTGAAGGACCCGGCGCTCCAGGTCGACACCCTCAACGAGGCCGGCGAGTCGGCACTGATGATGGCCGCGTTGAAGGGTCGCACCGAATGGGCGCAGCGCCTGCTCGAACGCGGCGCGCAGGTCAACAAGACCGGCTGGACTCCGCTTCACTACGCGGCCACCGGCCCCGAGCCGGCCGTGGTGAAGCTGCTGCTCGACCGCGGCGCGGCCATCGACGCCGAGTCGCCCAATCGCAGCACGCCGCTGATGATGGCGGCGCAGTACGGCAGCGAAGCCAGCGTCGAGTTGCTTCTGGCGCGTGGGGCCGATGCACGGCGCAAGAATGCCCTCGGGCTGAGCGCGGCAGACTTTGCGCGCCTGGCCCGGCGCGACGCATTGGCCGCCCGGCTGGAGAGCCTCGCCCGCTGACGGCTGGCTTGCCGGAGCGTGACTTCGGACACCCGCGTAAGCCCTTGTCAGGCGACTTCTGACACGCACTATGGTGAGGTCCCGACTGATCAAGCCTGAAACCGGCGCCTACATTTGCCTCACGGCCACCCGCCGTGCAGGAGATACGCTCATGGACATCAAGTCGCCGCTGGCCTCCAACCCGTTTGCCTACCTGATGCATCCGGACGACGTGTTCCAGGCCATGCAACGCTCGGACCGCCTGGGCCGCCTGCAGCGGCGCGTGTGCAAGCCCCTGGACAAACCGCTGATTCCCAAGACGCCGGACGACGTGGCCGTGTTCGACCATCAGGTCGACGACAGCGAGGACTGAAACGCCTCCTCGCCCGCGCCGGGCGAGGAACGATTCCAAGGCGCTGCGGTCTTTCACAAGACGCCACCGGCTGCAACCGCGGCCGGCGCAGCCCCAAGGTGAGCGCATCGTGCAGGAGCTCCGCTTTCGTACTCTGCTGTATCGCTACTTCTTCTTCGGGTGGTTGTTCCGCGACGTCACCCGCGGCAACCTGCTCGAACGCGCCGCCGCGTGGCGCCACAACCAGTCGCAGGCCCATTGGCTGCTGACCTACATGCGGCGCTGGCTGTGGTGCGGCCTGCTGTTCTATGGCCTCGGCGGCGCCGCCGAACTGATCCTCAACTCCCCGGGCCTGTCCGCCGTCTTCTACGTTCCGAGTGCGCTGAGCGTGCCGGTGAACGCCGTCATCGGCGCCGTGTGGATCGGGCTCAAGGCCTTGCCCGGCCCCTTCTGATCCCGGGTTGACTGTCCGATTTCGAGACGGCCTTCGGGCCGAACCCTGACTGGTATCCGGTCAGCGTCCAACCCGCGAGACAGCCGCAGAAACCTCGACTCCGACGCTTTCTCCCGACCCGACAAGCACTTGGCGCGCACGCCGGCATGTGGCACATGCCTTGCGCTGGTGCGTGCGGCGCTCGTGGGGTCGGGCGCCGAGACACCAACGCGAGGAGAGCTGGGCGTGAACGTGGACACCATCTGGGCCGCTCCCGAAGTTGCCAACCTGGGCGACTTTGCGGCGCTGCGCTCTTCGGCGATGCAGTCGGTGTTCAAGGCCTTCGAGCGCGCGAGCGAAGGCACGCTGATCGTCGACCGCGATGCGCGCATCGTCTGGATCAGCGAAAAACATGCGCGGCGCTTCGGCCTGCGCGACCCGCGGCAGGCGTTCGGGCGGCGCGTCGAGCAGATCATCCCGAACAGCCGCATGCGCGAGGTGGTCGCGAGCGGGCAACCGATCCTGCTCGACATCCTGGAGGCGCCGGCCAAGCCGCTGGTGGTCACCCGCATGCCGCTGAAGAACGAGGAGGGCGACGTCGTGGGCGCCGTCGGCTTTGCGCTGTTCGACGAATGGGCCTCGCTCGCGCCGCTGGTGTCGCGTTTCCTCGCCATGCAGGAGGAACTCGCCGCCGCCCGCAAGGCGCGGCCGCAGCCGCGCCAGGCCAAGTACAGCTTCTCCAGCTTTGTCGGCATGTCGCCGGCCACGCTGGATCTCAAGCGCACCGCGCGGCGTGCCGCGGCCACGCACTCGCCGGTGCTGCTGCAGGGCGAAACCGGCACCGGCAAGGAGCTGCTGGCGCACGCGATCCACGGCGCGTCGCCGCGGGCGCACCGGCCGTTCGTCTCGTTGAGCGTGGCCGCGATCCCCGACGCGCTGCTGGAGGCCGAACTGTTCGGCGTCGCGCCGGGCGCCTACACCGGCGCCGATCGGCGCGAGCGGCAAGGCAAGCTGCAGGTGGCGCAAGGCGGCACGCTGTTCCTCGACGAGATCGGCGACATGCCGCTGGCGCTGCAGGCCAAGCTGCTGCGCGTGCTGCAGGAGAAGGAATACGAGCCGCTCGGCTCCAACGAGGTCGTGCGTGCCGACGTGCGCATCGTCGCGGCCACCTCGCGCACGCTGCGCGACCTGGTGAAGAACGGCGAGTTCCGTGCCGACCTGTTCTATCGGCTCGACGTGCTTCGCATCGACGTGCCGCCGCTGCGTGAGCGCAGCGGCGACCTGGAGCTCATCTGCGAGGCGCTGCTGGAGGGTTTTGCCGAGTCCCAGCCCGGCGAAGCCTACGAACTGCATGCCGACGCGCTCGCGCTGCTGGCGCGCCAGCGCTGGCCGGGCAATGTCCGCGAACTTCGCAACGTGCTCGAACGCACCATCGTGCTGTCCGATTCGCCGGTGCTGACCGAAGCCGGTGTGCAGGCGGCCTTGCAGTCGTCGATGTCGGGCCCGACTCCAGCGCCGCGTCCCGCCGAGCCCGCGCCCGACGTGCTGCCCGAGCCCATGGTGCCGGGCGTGCCGACAGGGCACGCCCAGGCCATGAACCAATTCGAACGCCTGCTGATCGAGCGCGCGCTTGCGGACAGTCCGACCGTGGCTGCGGCCGCCAAGCGCCTGGGCATCGGCCGCGCGACGCTTTACCGCAAGATGGCGAGCCTGCAGCTGGGGCACTGGCAGCGTCCACGGGCTTAGGCGCGGCGGCGTTGGCGCCGCCCTTGCGGGGCGCGCCGGTCAGCGCGGCGAGCGGCGCGGCTGCGCACGCCGCTCGGCGTCGCGGCGGATCTCGTCGGGCAGTCGTGCGAGCAGCCAGCGCATCGCCATCGTGACGATCACGATGTCGTCGACCACGCCGAGCAGCGGAATGGTGTCGGGGATGAGGTCGATCGGCGACAGCAGATACAGCGCGAGCAGGCCGACGCCGACCTTCAGCCACCCCGGCGCCGCCGGGTGGCGCAGCGCGAACCACAAGCGACGGCCGTCGCCGCGCAGCAAGGCCCACCACACCGTCAGCCGTTTCCACATCGACATGCTCCTTCGACCGCGCTACGGGCAGGCGGCCACGCCACATCATGTGGTGCCCGCCGGTCGCTGCGCAAGGCCGCGATGCGTGTTGTTACGACCGCCGGGCACCAGGCTTGCCGGCAGTCGTGCATTCGCCAACCTGCATCGCGGCAGGCAGTCGGGCGGCAACGGGGCCGTGCGCACGTGCCCGCGCTCCACGCGCGGACAAACCTCATCGCTCCCATGGACCAGACACCGCCCGTGCCCGACCAACCGCCGCCGCTGCGACCGGACGCCTACCGCGCCCTGTTCGACCATGCGCCCGATGCCGTGCTCGTGTTCGATGTCGGCGAGGATCGCCTGACCGATGCCAATGCACGCGCCGCTGCCTTGTTCGCCTGCCCGCGCGACGCGCTGGTGGGCTGCAGCAGCGCAGAGCTCGGCGCGGGTGCGCCGGCGGGCCGTCCTTCCATCGACGCTGCGCCCGCCCTGCTGGCGACGGCGGCAGCCGGCGAGCGCGGCCCGGTCGAGACGCGCTGCCGCGATGCGGCCGGCCGCGAGTTTCCCTGCGAGCTGCGCCTGTCGCCGGTCGCGCTCGGCGGTCGGAGCCTGCTGAGCGTGACCCTCGTCGATGTCGCCATGCGACGGCTCGCCGATGAACTGCGCAGCGGACTGAACGAGTTGCTCGAGATGATCGCCCGCGATGCGCCGCTCGAACTGACGCTCGCGAGGCTCGCGCTGCTGATCGAATCGCAGTCGCCGGGCCTGTACTGCACCGTCGTGCTGCTGCAGGAAGACGGCGTCCACATGCGCGCGGCCGTGGGGCCGAGCATGCCGCCCGAGTACATGCGGGCGCATGACGGCGTGGCGATCGGCCCGCGCGTGGGTTCGTGCGGCAGTGCGATGAGCACGCGCAGCCCCGTCGTCGTGCCCGACATCCTGAGCGACGACCGGTGGCTGCCGTTCAGGCACCTGATCGCGCCCCACGGATTCCGCGCCTGCTGGTCGACGCCCATCATGCTCGACAGCGAACAGGTGCTGGGCACCTTCGCGATGTACCACCGCGAGGTGCGCGAGCCCGGCCACGACGACATGCGGCTGCTCGGCGCGGCCACGCACATGGCGGGCATCGCCATCGAGCGCAGCCGTCGCCGAGAGGCGCTGCACCGCCACCACGAGCAGCTGGAAGCGCTGGTGCACACGCGAACGCTGGAGCTGCAGGCGGCCAAGGAACGCGCCGAGATCGCCAACCGCGCCAAGAGCGCCTTCCTCGCCAGCATGAGCCACGAATTGCGCACGCCGCTGAACGCCGTGATCGGCTTCGCGCAGCTGCTCAAGCTCGAGCGCGGGCTCTCGGACAAGCAGGACAAAGGGCTCGGCATCATCCAGACGAGCGGCGAACACCTGCTGGCGCTGATCAACGACGTGCTCGACCTGTCGCGCATCGAAGCCGGCCGGCTCGAGCTGCACCCCGTGCGTTTCGATCTGCCCGCAACGCTCGCCGCGGTGGCCGAGCTGATCCGCGTGAAGGCACAGGAGAAGCAGCTGCAATTCGCCTACGAGTCCGCACCCGATCTCCCGATGGCCGTGGAAGGCGACGAGACGCGCCTGCGCCAGGTGCTGCTCAACCTGCTGGGCAACGCGGTCAAGTTCACCGATCGCGGCGAAGTGCGGCTCGTGGCGCAGGTGCTCGCGCGCGACGCCGGGCGCGCGAGGCTGCGCTTCGAGGTCGTCGACACCGGCGTGGGCATCGCGGAGCAGGACCGGGCGCGTGTGTTCCAGCCCTTCGAACAGGTCGGCGACGTCGAGCGGCGCGCCGGCGGCACCGGCCTCGGCTTGTCGATCAGCACCCAGCTCGTGCGCCTGATGGGCAGCAGCATGTCGCTGCACAGCGTGCCGGGGCAGGGCAGCCGGTTCTGGTTCGATCTCGATCTGCCCATCGCTCGCGAGACCGCGCCGGCGGCCACGGCGGCGCCGCGCATCAACGGCTACGAGGGCACGCGGCGCCGCGTGCTGGTCGTCGATGACGTGGCGATGAACCGCTCGCTGCTCACCGAGCTGCTGAGCGGCCTCGGCTTCCGCGTGGAGGAGGCGGGCGACGGCCTGCAGGCGTTGGAACAGGCGCGCTCGCATGCCCCCGACCTGGTGCTGATGGACATCGTGATGCCGGTGCTCGACGGCCTCGGCGCGATCCGCCGCATGCGCGAACTTCCCGCGCTGCAGGGCGTGCCCGTGATCGCAACCTCGGCCAGCGCATCGTCGCACGACCGCGATGCGAGCCTCGAGGCCGGCGCCACGGCGTTCCTGCCCAAACCCATCGATCACGACGGGCTGCTGCGCGAGATCGGCCGGCTGCTGTCGCTGCGCTGGATCCGCGCCGCGGCCCGCTGAGTCGTCCGCGGTCCAGCCTCAACCCGGCGTCGTTCGCTCCAGCGCCTTGGCCCAGCCCTTGGCCCACTGGTCGAGCGGCAGCATCAACGCGAGCAGCCGCGCGCCGAGCGGCGTGAGCGCATAGCCGTCCGCCGCCCGCTCGACCAGCTGCGCCGCGCGCAGCTCCTTCATCCGGGTGTTGAGGATGGACGGCGACAGCTCGTCCATGCGCGCCTGCAGGGCGCGAAAGGTCTCGGGCCGGCCTTCGCGCAGCTCCCACAGGATGCGCAGCGCCCAACGGCGCCCGAGCAGGTCGAGCAGCGCCATGATGGGCCGGCCGGTGACCGATCCGCGCACACCCGCGCCGGGCAGCGGGGCGCCGGATTGCCTCTTCGGGACACGCTGATCGTTCATCGCCGGGCTTCCTCCTTGCGCTACGGAAAATGTAGCGATACGATGGCACACGCTACGCTTTGTGTAGCAACATCCTACCAGCTCATCGAGGAGCCGCCATGCCCATCACCCCGTCGATTTCCTCAGGCACGCCGCGGCTGGCGCCGCTCGAGCCGCCGTTCGAGCCGCGCACGCAGGAGCTGCTCGCGAAGATGAACCCGGCCGCGGCGCCCAACCTGCTCGCGCTGTTCCGTGTGCTGGCCCTCAACCCGGTGCTGGCCGAACGCGCGGCGGGGTGGGGCGGCTACCTGCTCGGCAGGCAGGCGAGCCTGCCGCTGCGCGACCGCGAGGTCGTGATCGACCGCGTCTGCGCACGCTGCGGCGCGGAATACGAGTGGGGCGTGCACGTGGCTGCCTTCGCACACGCGGCGCGCTTCACGCCGCAGGAGATCGCCTGCATCGCCGACACGGATGCCGACCTGTCGCCGCTGCCGCCGCGCGATCGCCTGCTGGTGCGCATGGTCGACGAGTTGCATCTCTCGTCGCAGCTGAGCGACGCGCTGTGGTCGGACATCGCAGCCGTGTGGACACCGCCGCAGATCGTCGAGCTGCTGATGCTCGCCGGCTGGTACCACGCGATCGCGTATGTCTGCAACGCCGGCCGCGTTCCGCTCGAGGATTGGCAGCGGCGCTTTGCGGATGTCGCGCCCTGAGTGAAGCGGCCGCCTCAGGCGGTTCGTGCCGGTGCGCGCGACGCCGTCGATTCGACCCGTGGCATCCACAGCAGAGCGAGCGCCGCCGCGAGGCCGATCCCGCTGGTGAGCCACAGCGCGCTGGCGCCCCAGCGGTCCAGGCACAGGCCGAACAGCCACGGGGCGAAGGCCTGTGCCACCCGCGCCGGCACCATCAGCAGGCCCTGCCGCGCGCCATAGGCGTGGGGGCCGAACAGCACGAGCGGCAGCGTGCCCTTGGCGATGGTCAGGATGCCGTTGCCGGCGCCATGCAGGATCGCGAACGCGGCCGCCGCGGGCGCGCCTGCCAGCGCGAGCGTCGCGGCGCCGAGCGGATGCATCAGCGTCGCGAGGCGCGCCGACAGCAGCGGGTGCAGCCGCCGCAGCAGACCGTACTCCAGCATGCG
>DASWVR010000331.1:0-5553 GCA_036401155.1 Piscinibacter sp.
CGAGTTCGAGCGCCGCGCCATGAGCCTCGGCCGGGTGCCGCTGGCCGAGCGGCACGCGCAGGCGGCGCTCGAACTCGCCGACGCCGCGGGCGACCTCGCCCGCAAGGCGTTGTCCCTCGGCTCGCTGGGCTTCATCGCGGCAAGCGCCGGGCAACACGAGAGTGCGCAGCGCTACGTCGCCCAGGCCAGGCGCATGGCGGCGCAGTTGGGCGACTCGGCGCTGATGGCGCGCGCCCGGAGCTACGACGCGCTGGTCGCGGACCTGCGCGGCGATGCCGACGCCGGACTGCGCGCGACGGAGGAAGCCTACGAACTCGCGCGGCAGGCCGGCGCACGCCGGCTGCAGGCGCAGCTGCTGGTGAACCTGAGCGACTCCTACGTTCGCCGGCACCGCCCGGCGGACGCGCTGCGCGCCGCCAACGAGGCGCTGCCGACGGTGCGCGAGTTCAACGACCGGCGCACCGAGCGCACGCTGATCAACAACGCGGGACTCGCCAAGATCGGCCTGCGCCGCATCGCCGAGGGCCGGCAGGACATGGCCCGCGTGCTCGACTTCGAGGTGCGCAGCGGCGCGCTGGCCGAGCAGGCGACGACGCTGCGCGAATTCGGCGAGGCGCTGGCCGCGGTCGGCGAGATGCGCGACGCGCTCGAGCTGTACCACCGCGAGCGCGCGCTGAGCGCGCAGCTGATGCAGCGCAACCAGGAGATCGCGCTGAAGGAGATGCAGGCACGCTACGACGCCGAGGCCGAGCAGCGCAACATCGAGCTGGTTCGCAGCGACAACGCGCTGAAGACGGCCGCCCTCGCCAACCGCGACCTGACGCAGCGCATCTGGCTGGTGCTGGCCGCGCTGATGGCGCTGTCGGTGGTGTTCGCAGTGCTGCTGGTGCGCCGCGTGCGCGAGACCAACCGCCGCCTCGAAGCGAGCCACGCCCTGCTGCGCGTCGCGAGCGAACGCGACGCGCTGACCGATCTCGCCAATCGCCGCCACTTCCACGCGGTGATGCAGGCGGCCGGCGCCAAGCGCGAGCGCGGCTTCGCGGGCAGCTTGCTGCTGGTGGACATCGATCACTTCAAGCACATCAACGACGGCCATGGCCACGCCGCCGGCGACGTGGTGCTGGTCGAGGTGGCGCGCCGGCTCAACGCCGCGGTGCGCGACGAGGACCTGGTGGTGCGCTGGGGCGGCGAGGAGTTCCTCATCCTCGCCGAGGCGCTCGGCACCGAGCAGGCCGACCAGCTGGCCGCGCGTGTGCTTGCCAGCATCGGCAGCACGCCGGTGCTGGTGGAGAACCAGGCGCTGTGGGTCACGGCATCGATCGGCTACGCGAGTTTTCCGCTGCCGCCCCACCGCGTCGTGCTGCAGTGGGAGCAGGCGGTCAACCTCGCCGACATGGCGCTCTACACCGCCAAGAGCCAGGGCCGCAACCGGGCGGTGGGCCTCGTGTCGGCGTCGGCCTGCGATGCGCAGTCGCTGCGCGCGATCGAGGGCGATTTCGAACGCGCCTGGCACGAAGGCCGCGTGACGCTGCGCCAGACGCCGGGCCCCGGCGCGCCGGACGCGCCCGCGTGAGGCGGCCCGCCATCAGGCGGTGCCGAGTGCCTCGTCGATGTGGCGCAGCAGCTCGGCCACGTTCAGCGGCTTGGTGAGGTAGGCCTTGAAGCCGGCGCGCTGCGCCGCGGCGATCGGCGCCGGCATCGCGTCGGCCGACAGCGCGATCGCCGGAACGGCAGCGAGTTGTGGATCGCGTGCGAGGTGCTGGACCACGTCGAGGCCGGTCATGTCGCCCAGGTGCATGTCCAGCAGCAGCAGGTCGGGCCGCTCGCGCTGCGCCAGCGCAACCGCCTCGCGGCCGCTGCGCGCGATCAGCAGCCGGCAGTCCGCGCGCAAACGCATCACCTCGCGCACCAGCTCGACGTTCATCGGGTTGTCTTCGGCGTAGAGCACCGTGCGCCGCGGCCCGCCGGCGCTGCTCTCGCCCGCCGACGGCGCGTCGCGCAGCGGCGCCGGTCGTGTGTTCCCCCCGGGCGCCGACGGCAGCGTGACGGTGAAGCTGCTGCCGACGCCGGGCCGGCTGACGACCTCGATGCTGCCGCCCATCAGCTGCACCAGGCGCTGCGTGACCACGAGCCCGATGCCGCTGCCTTCGATGCTGCTGCGCTCGGCGCCGAGGCGGTTGAAGGGTTCGAACAGGTGCGCCTGCTGCTCCGCCGTCAGCCCCTGGCCGGTGTCGCTCACCTGCAGCTGCACCGCCTCACCCTCGGGCGTGGCGCCCCAGCGCACCGTCACGCTGCCGTTCTCGCGGTTGTACTTGATCGCGTTGCTGAGCAGGTTGACGAGCACCTGTCGCAGGCGCAGGTGGTCGGCCTGCACGTGGTCGCCCGGGCCATCGTGGGGAGGCGGCTTCAGCTCGATCTGCACGCCCGCGTCGCGCGCGGCGGTGCTGACCAGCGCCACCGCCTCCTGCACCGCGACGCGCAGCCGCACGGTCTCGGCGGTCAGCGGCATGCCGCCGCTCTCGATGCGCGACAGGTCGAGCACGTCGTTGATCATCGCCAGCAGGTGCGCACCGGCGTCCTCGATGTGCTTGAGCTTGGACAGCTGGTCGGCGTCGAGCCGCGCCGCGCTGTCCATCTGCAGCAACTGAGCGAAGCCGAGCACCGCGTTCAGCGGCGTCCTCAGCTCGTGGCTCATGCGCGAGAGGAACTCGGTCTTGGCGGCGTTGGCCCGCTCGGCGGCCTGCGCCGCGAGCAGCGCCGCCTGTGTCTGCTTGCGCGAGGTGATGTCCTCGATCACGGCGATGAAGTACGCCGGCTTGCCGTCGGCCTCGCGCACCGCCGCCACCGTCTTCGACACCCAGACGATGCCGCCGTGCGCGTGGCGGAAACGCTTTTCCACCGTGTAGCTGTCGGCGACGCCTTCGATCAGGCGATTGGTGTGCGCGATCGTGCTCTGCAGGTCCTCGGGCAGCGTCAGCTCGTGCACGCGCATCTTCAAGAGCGCCTCGGCCGAGTGGCCGAGGGTCTCGCTCAGCCGCTTGTTGACACGCAGGAAGCGTCCGTCCGGCGCGACGTGCGCGATGCCGACGGCCGCCATTTCGAAGGTGTTGCGCAGCCGCTCCTCGCTCTCGCGCAGTGCGTGCTCGGCGGCGCGGCGCTGCGCGTCCAGGCGGACTGCGCCGATGATGGCGCCGACGCTCGCGAACAGCGGCTGCAGGAAGTCGGCCAGCCCCTTGTCGTAGCCGCCGCGGCGATTGGCGAGACCCACCAGGCCCAGCATCTCGCCGCCATGGAACAGCGGCACGCCGAGAAACGCGCGCAGCTCGGGGTGGCCCGGCGGCACGCCGCCGCGCCGTTCGTCGCGGGCGGGGTCGTTGGCGATGACCACCTCGCCGCTGCGAACGGCGGCGCCGAACAGCGTCTCCATGCGGTGGAACTCCATCGGCTGCTCGCCGCTGCGGTGGCGCTCGCACAAGCGGCGGGTGGGTTCGTCCCAGGCGATGTCGGTCAGCACCAGGATGCGCAGGAAGCGGCGCGCATCCCGGGGCTCTTGCATCACCTCGGCGATGAACCCGTATTCGCTGCCGGTCACCTGCAGCAAGTCGGTCAGCAGCGGGTCGAACACTTCGGCGGGTGGCGCCGCCCGAATGAAGCGCGACTGGACTCGACTGATGATGGCGCCGAGTTCCGGGTAGGCGGCGGTCCCGTGGGTGGAGTTGCTCAAGGGGTCAGCGCGTGGCGCGTGGGCTCGTGGGACGACTCAATGTGACACAGCGGTGCGGCTTGCACACCCGTCAGGGTTTACAGGCTCGTGCATGCCCGATGAGCAATCGGCAGGCCCGGCGCGACGTGTGCAGGCGAGCTCGAGTGCGTCGACCGCCTCGGGGCTTGCCCTCTGGCCGCGTGCCGAAGCGCTGGCCCACACTGCCCCCTGTCCACCGAAGCACAAGGAACAAACGATGCACCTCGTCCACCGCCGCCATCTGCTTGCACTCGCCGCCGCCGGCACGCTGCCGGGCTCGCTGTTCGCACAAGAGCGATGGCCGGCGCGGCCGGTGCGCGTGGTGGTGCCATTCCCCCCGGGCGGCACCACCGACATCCTCGCGCGTGCGCTGGCGCCGGAACTATCGCGTGTCTTCGGCCAGCAGTTCGTCGTCGACAACAAGGCCGGTGCCGGCGGCAACGTCGGCGCGGCCGAGGTCGCCAAGGCGGCGCCCGACGGGCACACGCTGCTGATGGGCACGGTGGGCACGCACGGCATCAACCAGTCGCTGTACCCCAAGATGCTGTTCGATCCGATCAAGGACTTCGCGCCGATCACGCTGGTGGCGGGCGTGCCCAACGTGCTGGTGATGAATCCGGCCAAGGCCGACGATCTGAAGATCGATTCCGTGCCCGACCTGATCCGCCACGCCAAGGCCAACCCAGGCCGGCTCAACATGGCCTCCAGCGGCAACGGCACCTCGATCCACCTGAGCGGCGAGCTGTTCAAGAGCATGACGGGGACGTTCATGGTGCACTTCCCCTACCGCGGCTCGGGCCCTGCGCTGCTCGACCTGATCGGCGGCACCATGGACCTGATGTTCGACAACCTGCCGTCGGCGCTGCCGCACATCAAGGCGGGCCGCCTGAAGGCGCTGGCCGTGACGAGCGCACAGCGAAGCGCCGCGCTGCCCGATCTGCCGACCATCGCCGAGGCCGCCAATCTGCCCGGCTTCGACGCGAGTTCCTGGTTCGGCCTGCTGGCCCCCGCCGGCACGCCCGCGGACATCGTCAACCGCATCCAGCAGGAGACGGCGAAGGCGATGGCGACACCCGTGCTGAAGGAACGGCTGCTTGCGCAGGGCGCCATCCCGAGCGGCATGTCGCCCGCCGACTTCGCGGCCTACATCGCCGCCGAGACGAAGAAGTGGGCCCAGGTCGTGAAGGTGTCGGGGGCGAAGGTGGACTAGAGAGCGTGCCCCTCCCCATCCTGCGCGACGACCTCGTCGCCGCGTTCATCGTCAGTGTCCTGCTGATCCCGCAGAGCCTTGCCTACGCCCTGCTCGCGGGCCTGCCGCCGCAGGCCGGTCTCTACGCGAGCCTGCTGCCGCTGCTCGCCTATGCCGCGCTCGGGTCCAGCCCCGTGATGGGCATCGGCCCGGTGGCGATCGTGGCGCTGATGGTGTCGCAGGCGATCGCCGATGCACCGGCGGGCGTCGATCCGCATGCGGTCGCGCTTGTGCTCGCCGCCGAAGTGGGGCTGCTGCTGGCACTGGCCGCGTGGTGGCGGCTCGATGCGCTGGCCGCCTTGCTGAGCGTGCCGGTGCTGCACGGCTTCGAGACCGGTGCGGCGCTGTCGATCGCGCTCAGCCAGCTGCCGGTGCTGCTCGGCGCGGCGGCGCAGGGGTCCAACCTGCCGCGGGTGCTGGCCTCCTGGGCCGACGCACCGGCCGCGTGGTGGCCGCTGACCGCGCTCTACGGCGGCTTGGCGCTCGCCGCGCTGTGGCTGCTGCGGCGGCACGCCGTCAGCTGGCTCTCGCGCCGCATGCCCGCGGCACGCGCCGCGCTGCT
>DASWVR010000332.1:0-2036 GCA_036401155.1 Piscinibacter sp.
GTGCCCTTGCCCACCGGCTTCGTGGTGAAGAAGGGGTCGAAGATCCGCGACAGGTGTTCCGGCGCGATGCCCGATCCCGTGTCCGCCACCTCGAACCACAGCTTCCCGCCTTCGCAGCCGGTGCGGATCGTGATGCGGCCGCGCTCCGGCCCGATCGCGTGCGCCGCGTTGATCACGAGGTTCATCACCACCTGATTGATCTGCGACGGCAGGCACTCGATCTCGGGGATGACGCCGTACTCCCTGACCACCTCGGCCTTGGTGCGGACCTCGCTCGCGACGATGTTGAGCGTCGAGTCGATGCCCTGGTGCAGGTCGGCAACCTGCCATTCCCGCACCGAGTCGACACGCGAGAAGTCCTTCAGGTCCTGCACTATCCGGCGCACGCGCACGATGCCTTCCTTGGACTCGCGCATGAGCCCCGGCACGTCCTCCTTCAGGAACTCGATCTGCAGCTGCTGGCGCAGGCGCTTCAGGTCGGCCGCGACCTCGGGCGAGGCCACCGCGGCCATCTCGTAGGCGCGCAGCATCTGGAACAGGCTGTCGAGGTGGTCCTGCAGCGTGCCGAAGTTCGAGAAGATGTGGCCGATCGGGTGGTTGATCTCGTGTGCCATGCCGACCGCGAGCTGCCCGATGGAGGCCAGCGTCTCCGACTGCACCAGCTGTGTCTGCAGTTGCTTGCGCTCGGTGACTTCGTCGCGCAGCGCCTGGGTCGTCTGCGACAGGCGGCGCGTGCGCTCGTCGACCGCCTCTTCGAGGTGGTCGATCTGCAGCGCGAGCTGCTGCGTCATCTCCCACTTGGCGGTCAGCGCGTTGGCGAGTTGGCGCACCTCGATGTTGTCGAAGGGCTTCTTCAGGATCAGCAGCCGGTCGCGTGCGTCGAGCCGGTTGAGCACCTCTTCCCACGAGGTGTCCGAGTAGGCGGTGCAGATCACCACCTGCAGCCGCGGGTCGGCCTCCCACAGCCGCTCGATCGTTTCCACGCCGTCCCATCCCGGTGGCATGCGCATGTCGACGAAGGCCAGCGCGTAGGGCTGGTCGGCGGCGAGCGACTCGCGCACCTTGGCCAGGCCCTCGGGCCCCTGGTAGGCGGAGTCGAGTTCGAAGGGCAGCGCAAGCGGCCGCGCCTCCTCGCCGAACAGCGCCGCGCGGGTGGCGTCGAGCGCCGACTTGGCGGGGCTGTGGGGCACGAGGATCTTGCGGAAGTCCTCGTGGATCGTCGGCATGTCGTCGACGAGCAGGATGCGCCGGTTGGTGATGGTGGTCATGGCGAGTGGCGGGGGTCGGTTGCCCCGGCGGTCTGGAGGGGAAGTTCGAGCGTGAAGACGGCGCCGCGGCCCGGCCCGCCGCTGCCCGCGGTGAGCGTGCCGCCCATCTCCTGCGCCGCCAGCACGCAGCTGTGCAGGCCGAAGCCGTGGCCATCCTTCTTGGTGGTGAAGCCGTGGGCGAAGATGCGCGTGAGGTGTTCGGGCGCGATGCCCTCGCCGGTGTCGGCCACCCTCACCTGCAACCGGCAGCCGACCACGCCGACATGCAAGGCGAGCTCGTGCACGCCGTCGGGCACACGCTGCATCGCATAGCGGGCGTTGCGGATCAGGTTGACGAGGATGAGCAGCACGCGGTGCTTGTCCAGCAGCAGCGGCGGCAAGCGTTCGAAGACCCTGACGATGGGCACGTCGTGGCCGATGAGCCCGCCGGTGTCGATGCGCAGCGCGTCCTCGACCAGCTCGAGCACCTGCACCGTCTCGACGATGCTCGATGCGCCGGCGTAAGACTGTTGCGTCGCGACGATCTGCTTGATGTGCTTGACGCTCTTGGTCAGCGCATCGAGTTCGGCGGCCACCGCCTGGCGCTCCTCCTGCAGCGCCTGCGCGAGCTGCGCGAGATAGCCGGGCAGCATCTGGCCGCGCGGGTCGCGCATCAGGTAGTCGCCGAGGTCGCCGCGGTGCTCGTCCATCAGCTTCACGGCACGCGCGAGCCCCACCGACTCGGACTCGCGCACCCGCGCCGCGATCAGCTCGGCCGAGACGTTGACG
>DASWVR010000333.1:0-9285 GCA_036401155.1 Piscinibacter sp.
GGCGCGCGCGGCATGGCGGCCGGCATGTCGAGCGACGCCGACCCGGCGCGCCTGACCGACCGCCTCGGCACGCGCTGGGCGACCAGCGAGACTTCGTTCAAATTCCACGCGTCCTGCCGGCACACGCACCCGGCTGCCGACGCCTTGCTGCACGTGATGCACGAACACGGCCTGGCGGCCGACGACGTCGTCCACGTGACGGCGCATGTGCACCAGGGGGCGATCGACGTGCTCGGTCCGGTCGTCGATCCGCAGACGGCGCACCAGGCGAAGTTCTCGATGGGCACGGTGCTCGCGATGGTGGCCCTGCACGGCCGCGCGGGCATGGCGGAATTCGATTCGCATTTCAGCGACCCGGCTGCCGTCGCCTTCCGCGAGCGGGTCGAGATGGTGCTCGACCCGGAGGTCGACCAGGCCTATCCGGTGCGCTGGATCGGCAAGGTGGCGGTGCGCACGCGCGTCGGCCGCTGCCTGGAAGGCCGCGTCGACGAGCCCAAGGGCGATCCGGGCAACACGCTCGGCCGTGCGGAGCTGGAAGACAAGGCCATCCGACTCGCGCAGTACCGCGGCGGCGCGACCGAGACCGAGATGCGCGCGCTGATCGACACCGTGTGGACGCTGGCAGACGCCGACGTGGTGCCGCGCCTGCTGAGCTGAGACCGGCGGCGCACCGGCGTACTCGATGGTTGTGATGCGGCCGCGGGCTTCGCGCCCTTGGCGAACCCGATGCCAGCGTAGACAATGCGCACCGACTCCACGCTCGCTCAGCGCACCATGAGTACACGCTCCGGCTCGAATTCGGCACTGCTCGTCGTCGACGTGCAAGCAGGCGTGGTCGCCAAGGCATGGGACCGCGACCGCATCGTCGGCAACGTCTCGCTCGCCGTCCGCCGCGCGCGAGAGGCCGGTGTCCCCGTTGTATGGGTGCAGCACCACGACGGCGAGCTGAAGCGCGACTCACCGGACTGGCAGTGGGTGCCGGAGCTTGAACCACTGTCCGAAGAGCTCCACGTCCACAAGAGCTACAACTCGGCGTTCGAGGGCACCGGGCTGCAGTCCGAACTGGAGCGGCTGGGCGTTGCCCGACTCTTCCTGGCCGGCGCGGCCACCAACTGGTGCATTCGCGCCACGGCCTACGGCGCACTGGAGCGCGGTTTCGACGTCACGTTGCTCAGCGACGCGCACACCACGCAAGACATGGAGCTGGCGCCTGGGCATGTCGTGGAGGCGCGCAGCGCCATCGACGACCTCAACGTCGCCATGCGATGGCTGACGTATCCCGGCCGCTCCAATGCGGCGGTTCCCGTGGCCGAAGCAAGGTTCGTCTAGTCTCGAAGCAGCGCGCTACCGTCCAAGCTTGGCGAACGCCTGAGCGGCGCGTTCGCGCCCCAGTTCGATCAACTCCTCGGCCCGCCAGAACTCGTAGAAGCCGCAAGCATTGCGCGGAACCTCGATGGTGACGTCCGGGGAGTAGGCCGCAAGCTTGAGGCGCGCGATGGTGTCCTGCATCGTCTGCATCGATGCGAACGCGATGTCGAACAGGCCGCGTTCGGGCACGCCGGAGGTGCGCCCGAGCGGCAGGCTCTCGACGAAGGCGCGAATGCGCCGCCGGTACACGTTGTCGCCGACGATGGGCGGGCTGGCCGGCGGAGTCGGCCGCACTTCGGCGGGACCGCCGAGATTGACGGCGACCGTGAGGTCGCTGTCGTCGTTGAGGGTGGGTGCGATGGGCAGCGGATTCACCAGCGCGCCGTCCAGCAGGGTTCGCTCGCCGTGCTTGAACGGCGTGAACACCAGCGGCGTCGCGATCGAGGCGCGGATGGCATCGAACAACCGGCCCTCGTTCAGCCAGACCTCTTCGCCGGTCTCGAGATCGGTGGCGACCGCCGTGAACGACATCGGCAGCTCCTCGATCGCGCAGTCGCCGATCAGTTGGCGCAGCACGCCGATGATGCGTTCGCCCTTGAACAGGCCATTGCGGCCGAAGCTCGGGTCGAGCAGGCGCAGCACCTGCATCCGCTCCAGCGCCAGCACCCACTCGGCGTAGACCCCGAGCTTGCCGGTGGCGTAGATGCCACCCACAAGCGCGCCCATTGAAGAGCCGGCGATCGCGCGAATCTCGTAGCCGTTTTCCGTCAGCCACTGGATCACGCCGATGTGCGCCAGGCCGCGGGCGCCGCCGCTGCCGAGAACCAGCGATACCGTGGTCGGGGGGGTCAATGACGGCTCCTTTCGTGCTGCTGTCCTATCGATCGGCCGGCCGCGCGAGCCGCCGGCCGGTGGCAGGCTCGACGCGGCGCCTTCGATGCAGCATGCTACGGCCGTTCGCGATGAACAAGCATCTGCGATGCAAGGTGAGGCCGCGGCCAAGGAGGAGGCGCCGTCTCCGAGGGGTGCCGCGTCACGCCGATCGCTGCAGCACCGTCACGTTCACCTCGGTCCTGAAGGCGAAGCCCAGGCTCTCGTACAGCGCGATCGCCGCGCGGTTGGTGGTCCAGGCGTGGAGGAAGGGCTGCTCGCCGCGCTGCTGGATGCCGCTCGCGACGACCGACGACAATCGCCTGGCCAGGCCCCTGCCGCGGCAGTCGGGGTGCGTGCAGACGCCGCTGACCTCGGTGAATCCGGGGAAGCGCATGCGCTCGCCCGCCATCGCGGCCAGGCGCCCGCCGATGCGGACGCCGACGAAACGGCCCATGGTGTGGGTGCGCTGCAAGAACGGCCCGGGCTCGGTCAGTCTCGCCAAGGCCAGCATCTCCGGGGCATCCGCGTCGCCGAGTTCGACGATCGCATCCGCGCCGGCTTCCTGAACGACGGGTCGCGTCGCGAGCATCTGCACGCCCCGCGCCGTGCGCGATGCCACGACGCCGTCGGGGACGGCGATGGGCGCGACCTGCAGCAGGTAGACGGGCTGGTCGTCGTCGACCAGCGCGGCGAGCGACGCCAGGCTGGCGGGCCGGTCGTCGCGCGCGGCGGCGAAGAGGTTCACGTCGCGCCGGAACCGCTTCGCGAACTCTCCGCCTTCGCCGAGGTGCGGCGAGTGCACGAGCGTGGCCCAGACGGGCCGGTCGAGGTCGTTCATGGTTGAACTCTCCTTCGGCTTGGGGCAGGCGAGGGCGCTTCGGCGGCGCTCGCGGCGCGCTGCAGGAGCGGGCGCTGCTGCAGCGAGGTCTCGAGCGCCGCAAGCTGATCCAGCAGCGGGCCGTGCAATGCTTCGCAGGCCTGCGCCACGGCTGCCTCGATTCCGGGCCAGACGTCGCGCCTGGCACGCTTCACCAGCTCTCGACCCTTGCGGCTGAGCCCGATCCGGCGCACGCGGCGGTCGTTGATCGACACGTCGGACTGCACCAGTCCACCCGCTTCCAGGCCGCGCAGGGAGCGGCTGACCACCGGCTGGCTCACCCCCACGGCCTGGCCCAGCTCGCTGACGCTCAGCGCGCCCAGCGTGTCCAGCGCGGCCAGCAGCGGAAAGTGCGCCGCCGGCATGTCCATGCCGCTGGCGGCCAGCATCGCCTGCGCCTGCGCCTGCAGCAGGTCGCCGATCCGCTTGAAGCGGGTGCCGAGGCTGAGGAAACCCAGTTCCTTGACGATGTCCTTCATGGCGTGCCCTATCATATAGCCTGATATATATCAGGCTATATAAAGGCGGGTGTCTTGTCAACCGCTCCCGATGGCTCGGGAGCATTCAGGGCGAACAGGCGCTAAGCGGTTGGGGGGATCTCCACGCGCAGCCCCGGCTGTCCGGATGCGGGGTAGATGGCCGAGTAGCCATGCCGCTCCTTCAAGTTCGGCTCGTCCCACAGTTCGTTGAACCTGCTGCGGTAGTTGAAGAACAACGCGGGGTTCGCTCCACCAAACACGATGACCCGCGCGATCGCCTCGCGATCGGGGTGGTAGAAGAGGTTGCCGTTGGTGGACACGAGGTACCGCGGGCAGTCGATGGCCTCGAGCAACTCCCGCGTCGTCGCGTTCGCGCTGCCGTGGTGCGACAGCTTGAGCGCGTCGAGCCTGAGCTTCTGCGTGCCCAGGCCACGCGCTTGCTGCAATGCCTTGATCGACGTCGTGAGCACGTCCGCATGGGCGTCGCCGGTCAGCAGGACCGCACGACCGTCGAACTCTGCGAGCAGGGCGATGCTGCTGCCGTTGGCCGCGCTCGCATCCTTGTTCACCGGCGTCATGGCGAGCGAGGTCACGTCGAACGTGCCGAAGTCGGTCACCGGCGCGGGCGGCGCGCGCCGCCCGAGCATGGCCTTGCGCGGCGCGAGCTCGAGCAGGGCCCGCCTCCAGTCTCGGGCGAGGCGGTTCAGCTGGTCCGCCCCCGGCGAGAGCAGGGTCAGTCGAAGTCCGCCGGCGAGCGCGAAGGTCGGTGGCACGCCGTCCGCCGGCACGACGATCGGGGCGGGATGCTTGTTTCGCCCGCCGGCCGACACGGCGCGATTCCACGGCAGCGCGCGCGCGGGGTCCTCCAGCAGCCTGGAGAACTCCTCGCCCTGCTTGACGCTCAGGAAGCGGCTGATCTGGTGCCAGCCGTTGAACCAGATGTCCGCGAAGCGTGCGTCGAACGACGGCAGTTGGAACAGCGGCAGCACGCCGTTGATGTGGTCGGCATCGATGTGGGTGAGAACGAACAGCTCGAAGTCGTGCGTGCCCGGGGGCTCGATCGCGTCGATGCGCGCCGCGACGGTCGAGGCCACGGACCGGGCGCCGCAGTCGATGAGAAGCCGGCGCGGCGAAGCCGGGTCGCCGTACTCGATCCAGAGGCAGTCGCCGTTGTCGGCGGGCAGCATCTCGACCGTGAAGACGGGCGGGCTCACGCCGGCTTCCGCGGCGCGTCCGCCATCGGCACATGGTAGGTCGAACCGCGCAGGAGCTTGACGACCTGGTTCGCGGTGGGAAGCACGCCGTCCTCCTCGTTCCAGTGCGCACGTTCGATGGCGTCGGTCTCCGCCAGCGCTCGGCGAAAGTCTTCGCTTCCCCACCACTGCGTATAGCGCTCGAACTGGCGCGACGTCGTGAATGCGTGCTCGGACCCGCGCCCCATCAGCTCCAGGAAGCGGGTGGCGTGCTCGGTGCACTCGCGCGCGTGAGTCTTCCGCTCATGCGCCGGCATGGCCGGCTCGGCGAGGTGCAGCAGCGAGAACTCGGCGAGGCTGACGTGGGCCCAGGCCCTGTCGCCTTCGTCGGGGCTTTCCAGGTCGACCTCCGCTGCCACGCGCGCCGCCGTGAGCAGTGCCAGGTTGAGCCGTCGCCCGAGCACGGTGTCCAGCGAGAGCACCTGGCCGAGCAGCCAGTGCAGATTGGCTTTCTTGCGCCCCGGTTCGGCCCAGCTGCCGAGAAAACACTTGGCGGCGCGCCAGTACTCCGTGCGTGCCGCTTCTAGGTCATTGCGGCTGCCGGCAAGCAGCGCTTCGCGCCATTCGCTCGACCGGCCCGCCCCCGTGGCCAGCGTGAACGCGGCCTGTGCGACCCGCTTGTGGCCACCGGCGCGCAGCCCCGCGCATTCGAGTGCGTAGGAGCCCTCTGTCGGAAGCCGGGCGGACATCGCCTCGACCTCCCGGCGGCGCTCTTCGAACAGCTCACGCAGTGAGGTGTCGTTCGGCGGCGGGGTCGTCGCCGCGGCTTGCTTCGTCACCTCTTCCAGCGCCACCAGCACGCGGTCGTGCGCGCGGCGCGCCTGCCAGTAGCACAGCTCCTCCAGTTGCGCGCCAAGGTCCGAGGGAAATGCCTCGTACACGACCAGGCTCGCCCAGTCGTGGGTGTCCGGGCCCATGCCGCTGTGCAGCAGCAGGCGCACCTCGTACATCGAGACCAGCGGATGTTCGCCCCAGAACTGACCGCGGTAGAAACGCTCGACGAAGGGCACCGAGCCCTCCACGCTGAGCGGAAACTGCGAAGCGACCACGAGCGGTATGCCCTGGTCGTGCAGGTCGTGGGCGACGCTAGCGTCGGTCGTCCGCACGTTCGAGACCTGCCCGCTGTCGCAGCTGGCGAGCGTCACGACCACCGGGCGACTGACGCCCCGTTCCCCCAGCGAGGTCAAGGTGGTGGCGAGCCGGCGGCCGGAGACGACGTCCTCGTCGTGCAGCACGAGGCCCACCGGCGAATAGCGGTCGGTCTCGTCCGTCGGCGCACCGTGTGCGAGCACATGGACGTGCGTGAACGGCGTGCCCTTGGCCGCCGCCGCCGCCATCTCGCGCGAGATGTCGGCCAGCTTCGCTTCGTCGAGGGTCAGCAGGCGGCTGCGCAGCGATCCGTCGCGGTCGCGCCATGGCGCCATCGCGCGCAGCAACGCCTGTTCATGCTCCTCGACGGGCGTGTCGGGCCCGGCGACGAACAACACGCGCGGATCGCGCGGCCAGCGGATGCCCTCGGCCGACACAGAGCGGATCTGCCGCGTGATGCATACCGGCGCGCGCGACTGCAGCGCCAGCCAGACGGGACCCGACCCGCCGCCGGTCGGGACCTTGGAGGTTTCGAATGGCAGCATCGCGAGCTCGGACGCCGACAGCACGATGCGCAGGTGGGTCAACGTCCGGGGCCGCTCGTTCTCGGGGTTGAGCAACCCGGACACGCCGGGGATGGCCGAGAGGATGTCCGCGATCTCGAGCCCGGTTCGGTCGAGCATCTTGCTCGGGCGCGAGGGGTCCGCGTCCGAGGTGACGCCATACCGCAGCTCCTGCAGCCGCTGCTCCAGGTCGCCATGCTCATAGGGGAGCGTGACCCTGCCCGCCGGCGCGTTGCCGCAGATGCCGAGGTACTGCGTGAGCGGCGAGATCAGCTGGTTGTGGCGTGGCCCGGCGCGCAGCAGTTCGACCGTGACGGTGCGGATGTCCATGTCGTGCACGTTTCCTTGTGGTTTTCAGGTGGCCTGGCGCAAAACGCCCAGCAGGTCGTCGAGCGCTTCGGCCGGCATGCCCACGCGGGAGCCGACGTCGCGCAGGCCCTGGCTCACGGCCTCGATCGTCGAGGCGCTGGGCGCGGGCTCCATGGCGGCGATGGCGGTGAGCCGCTGCCGTGCGCCGCCGAGGTCGCCCAGCGCCAGATGGGCCGTGGCGGCGGTGGCGTGGCTCCATTCGTTGTGCTCGCCGATTCGCTCGATGATGGCGAGGGCTTGCCGGTACGTGGCCAACGCCTCGTCCTTCACGCCGAGTTCGAGCCGGGTCTGCGCGAGCAGGTCCGCCAGGTAGTACGAGTCGGCATTGGCCTGCAGGGCGGCGTCGTAGACCCGCACTGCCGCTTGCCGATCGCCCGCCACGCGGCGCAGGTACTTGCCATACAGGGCCGCGGCGTCCGGATTGGCGACGAACGCCTTGTCGTCCAGCTCCGCGATCGCCGCCAGCAGCGACTCGATCTGCTGCCGCGACGATGCGGCATCGCCGGCATCGCCCCGTTCGGCCAGCAGGCGCTTCATGGCGGCTTCGGCGAGCGGGCGCAGCACGTAGATGTCTCGCGGCGCGGCCCACCGGGCGAGTGTCAGCTGCTCGACGGCCTGCGCGTATTGCCGCTGGCCCAGATACAGCTCGCCGAGGCGCCGGTGCAGGCGAACGTCGATCGGCACGCCGCCGGCGTCGGCGTCGCGTCCGAACGCGAGCGTCATCCAGCGCTGGAAGCCGCCGAGTTCGGACAGCCGGTCCGAACGTGCGAGCATGTCCAGACGCGACAACCAGTCCTGGACGTTGGCCTCGTTCACGAGCGAGGGCGCCTGCAGCATCGCGTCGCGCACCTTCGGCAGGTAGCGCTCGAGCACGCCCTGCATGCGCTCGCCCGCCTTGATCAGCTGGCGGCTCGGGATGTCGTGGGTCTGCAGGATGCGCTGCAGCAGCTGCCTGATGCGTTCCGGATTCGCGCCCTGGATGATCTGGTCGCCGCGCAAGGGGTCGGGGCAGTCGGTTTCCGCGAGCCCGTAGGCGATGCTGACGTTGAGCCGTCCGCCCAGCGGATCTGCGGGATCGTTCGCCGAGGCGCCCGCGACCGATTCACGCGCGGCCCTCTGAGCGAGCGCGGCACCCCAGCACGCGCCGGCTTCCCACAGAAGCCACGGCTTGCCCAGCGCGTGCGGCGTCACCACGATCAGCGCGGTGCGCGCCTCGACGACCTGGCGGTAGATCCACTCGCGCCACTCGTCGCCGCCTTGCGG
Source organism: Piscinibacter sp. (assembly GCA_036401155.1). Classification (GTDB taxonomy): domain Bacteria; phylum Pseudomonadota; class Gammaproteobacteria; order Burkholderiales; family Burkholderiaceae_C; genus Albitalea. The sequence goes on from DASWVR010000333.1 coordinate 8,135, forward strand.
CCCGGCCTCGTCGCTGGTGGAGTAGCGCACGTCGATCAGCGTGTCGCTGTCGATCAGCTCGCGGATGGCCGACTGCAGCGCCAGCGCGAACGGGCGGTCCGCGGCGTTGTGGCTGATGAAGAGGACATGGCCGGCAGTGCCGGCGTCGGCCGTGGTCATGACTGCCCCTCGACTGCGGACAGCCGATCCCCCGGGGAGATGCGGGCCGGCTTGGGCGCGGCCCGGCGCTCGGCCCGCGGACAACAGGCTGACACTGGGTGTCTCATGCGTACCTTCGTGCTGCGCACTCCGCACTCCGGTATGCAGGCGCAACGTGGCGCGATGATGACCGGGACACGCGCTTGCTGCAATCGGGAGTCGATCCGAAGCGGCATGGCGTCGCGTCGGCAGTTGTCAGGGCCGCTGCACCGCGGCCGGGCTCGCCAGCGCACACGCTTCGCCGAGCACCGCGCAGATCTGCAGCGCTCCGTGGTCGACCGATGCGGCCATCGTCTTCGCCGCGTTGTAGCTCACGTACCAGCCTAGCGGCGCCTGGTGGGCACGGCGCAGCTGCTCGCAGCGTTCGCCTTGCGCCGGGTCGGTGAGGGTCTTTTCGAGGTCGAGCACCACGTCCACCGAGCGCCCGGGGACGGCCTGCTTGAACTGCTGCACCGCGAGGTCCGCGTGCGCGGTGCGTGCCTGCAGCAACGCGCGCACGGCGGTCAGGATCGGCGGCTTGTCGGTCTCCCGCACGCATTCCGATTCGCCGGGCGGGTTGCCGTCGATGTTGATCAGCCTCGGCTGCGCGCTGCCGTGAGGCTTGTCGTCGAGCACCACGCGCAGCAGCGTGGTGGTGCCCGAGTTGTCGGCATAGCCGCCGTCGACCAGGCGTTGCGGCCCCCACGCGCCGGCGGGGCTCACGATCGGAAAGCGGGCGCTGTGCAGCACCGCCTGGCCGACCGTGACGTCGGGCGCGGCCGCCGGCGCGGCCGGAAAATGGCTGCGCACCTCGCCGCCGTTGCGGTTGCTGAACCACACGATGTGCCCGCTGTCGGCGTCGGTGGCATTGAAGTACACCAGCGCGGGCGGCGCCAGGCCGCCGCTGAGCGCGCCGAGCCGCTGGGCCAGCGCGAGCGGGGTGTCGTCGCTCGCCGCCTCGCGGGCCTCGGCCA